>DASQKE010000199.1:0-7599 GCA_035630675.1 Allosphingosinicella sp. | reverse complement strand
ACCGCAATGCCGCGCGCGCCGGCGTTCTTGAGCGCGCCGAACGTCAGCGGCGAGACCAATTTGGTCTGGAGCGCGTCGCAGCGGCTCGGCGGCGCCGGTTCCTCGACCGGCACGATCGCGCCGCCGGCGAGGGAGCGGGTCATGTCGTCCCATCCGGCCGGCTCGACGATGACGATCGCGCTTTCCGGCAGCGCCAGCGCGATTCCAGCAGACAGGCCGCCACCGCCGCACGGAACGACCACCATCGGCGGCGCCGCGCCGAGCTGCTCCCTGATTTCGACGCCGACGCTGCCCTGCCCTTCGATCACGTCGACATCGTCGAACGACGGGACCAGGACCGCGCCGCGCTCGGCCGCGAGCCGGGCGCCGATCTCCTCGCGGCTCTCCCGGGCGCGGTCGTAGAGGATGATCGTTGCGCCGGCAGCCTCGGTGGCAGCGAGCTTCACCCGCGGGGCGTCGTCCGGCATCACGATCACCGCCTCGATGCCGAGCCGCCTGGCCGCCAGCGCGACGCCCTGTGCATGGTTTCCGGACGAGAAGGCGACGACGCCGCGCCGGCGCTCCCCTTCCGAGAGCTGCAGGAGCCGGTTGGTGGCGCCGCGCAGCTTGAAGCTGCCCCCTTCCTGCAGGCATTCGGCCTTGACCAGGAAGGGCGCGCCCCCATGCTCGGCCCGGAGCAGAGGAGTCCGCGTCACATGGCCGACGACACGCTTCGCCGCGCTTGCGACACCTTCCGGCGTTGGCTCTCTCTCTGACACGCAAGTCTTTCTTTTCAAACGGGAAAATCGAGGTCTTTACAGCGGGGAGCGCGGCCAATATATCCTGCCTCGCTGCCCCATGGGGACTTCCAACAACCGCAAGGCAGCTTTTTCGTCAACTACCGCCTTTGGAGGTCCCTTGAATTGCACAAGCATCATAGCGCGCTGGGGCTAGCGACCGCCCCGACCGGCACCGCCTGCGGCTCCGGGATCGCCAGATTGGGCCCGGTCCAGCCGGTCACGCTGATTCGCCCTCACGCCGCGCGGCGCGCCGCCCGCTTCTTCGTCGAGAAGTTCCCGGGCCGCTCCCTCTACGCCGTCAAGGCCAACCCGTCGCCGGACCTGCTGCGCTTGCTGTGGGACGAAGGCGTGACCCATTACGACGTCGCGTCGATCGCCGAGGTGCGCTTGGTCGCCGAGACGCTGCCGCAAGCGGTCCAATGCTTCATGCACCCGGTCAAGGCCGAGGAAGCGATCGCCGAGGCCTATGCGCTCGGCGTGCGCACCTTCGCGCTCGACACGATGGAAGAGCTCGACAAGATCGTCCGCGCGACCGCGACCGACGGCATCGCCGCCGCGGATCTCAATCTCTGCGTCCGCATCCGCGTCTCCTCGGACCATGCCAAGCTCAGCCTCGCGTCGAAGTTCGGCGCGGAGCCGGGGGAGATGCGCGAATTGCTGTTCGCGACCCGCCAGGCCGCGGACGCGCTCGGCATCTGCTTCCACGTCGGCAGCCAGGCCATGACTCCAACCGCTTATCTGGAAGCGCTGGAGCGGGTTCGGGCCGCGATCGTCGAGGCGGCGGTCACCGTCGACATCGTCGATGTCGGCGGCGGCTTCCCGTCCCTCTATCCGGGCATGGAGCCGCCGCCGCTCCTCGCTTATTTCGACGCCATCTCGCGCGCCTATGAGAGCCTGCCCATCTCTTATTCGGCCGAATTGTGGTGCGAGCCGGGCCGGGCTCTCTGCGCCGAATATGCGAGCCTGCTGGTGCGCGTCGAGAAGCGCCGCGGGGACACGCTCTACATCAACGACGGCGCCTACGGCGCCTTGTTCGACGCCGCGCATATCGGCTGGCGCTTCCCGGTCAAGCTGGTGCGAGACAGGGAGTCGGACGCCCGCGACATGGCGTTCAGCTTCTATGGGCCGACCTGCGACGATCTCGACCATATGGCCGGGCCGTTCATGCTGCCGGCGGACGTCGGACCGGGCGACTATGTCGAGATCGGCATGCTCGGCGCCTATGGCTGCGCCATGCGCACCGCCTTCAACGGCTTCGGCGCGGTAAGCAGCGTCGTCGTCGACGACGAGCCGATGGCGACCCTCTATGGCGCAGCGGAGCAGCGCCCCGCCGCGAGCAACGTCGTCACGCTGTAACGAATTGAGCAGTCAGGCCGGGCGCCTCCGCTTCCGGCGGGGGCCTCTCGACGTTTGATCGGAGATTGAAATGAACGAATCGACCCGCAACGACACCCGCAAGGCGGAGCTGCTCTCGAGCGTCGTCGAGCATATCGACATCAGGAGCTTCGACGCGCGGCCGATCGTCGACGCGATGAAGAAGATGAGCTTCACCTCGCGCGACCTCGGCCGCGCGACCGACATCTACAACCGGATGCTGGCCGACAAGGATTGCTCGATCTTCCTCGTCATCGCCGGCTCGACCTCGGCCGGCGGCTGCATGGACCTCTATGCCGAGCTGGTGCGCAACAACATGGTCGACGCGATCGTCGCCACGGGCGCCGCCATCGTCGACATGGACTTCTTCGAAGCCCTTGGCCACAAGCACTATCAAGCCCTTGAGATTCCAGACGACGATACGCTTCGCTCGCTCTATATCGACCGCATCTACGACACCTATATCGACGAGGAGAAGCTGCAGGAGACCGACCACACCATCGGCGATATCGCCGATGGGCTGGAGCCGCGGCCGTACAGCTCGCGCGCGTTCATCCGCGAGATGGGCAAGTGGCTGGTGGAGCATGGCAAGAAGGAGAACAGCCTGGTCAGGCTCGCCTACGAGCATGACGTGCCGATCTTCTGCCCGGCCTTCACCGACAGCTCGGCCGGCTTCGGCCTGGTCAAGCACCAGGTCGACCGGATGAAGGAGGGCAAGCCCTACCTCACGATGGACTCGATCGCCGATTTCCGCGAGCTCACCGACATCAAGATCGCGGCCGGCGTCTCGGGACTGCTGATGGTCGGCGGCGGCGTGCCGAAGAACTTCGTGCAGGACACCGTCGTCTGCGCCGAGATTCTCGGCCACGAGGACGTCGAAGTGCATAAATATGCAGTCCAGATCACCGTCGCCGACGTCCGCGACGGCGCCTGCTCCTCCTCGACCCTCCAGGAAGCGGCGAGCTGGGGCAAGGTCTCGACGGCGATGGAGCAGATGGTGTTCGCCGAGGCGACCAGCGTCATGCCGCTCCTGGCCTCCGACGCCTATCACCGCGGCCACTGGCGGGAGCGCGCGAAGCGCCGCTTCGCCCGGCTGTTCGACCCGGCCTAACCTTTACACCGAGGCGCGTTTACCGCACCTTCCCCCCACCAAGGGGGAGGTTCTGCATGGAAACGAGTCCAATTCTCGCGCCCGTCGTCGTGCTCGTCGCCTGGACGCTGCTGGTCATGTTCTGGATGGTCGTCACCCGCTTCGCGGCGATGCGCCGCAAGGGCATTTCATTGAAGGGCCGGGTCGGCGGCCGAGGCGGCGTCGCGCTCGAGGGGGTAATCGAGGACGAGGTGATGTGGAAGGCGCATAATTACATGCACCTCGTCGAGCAGCCGACGCTCTTCTACGCCATCGCGTTGACGCTTGCGGTCGGCCACGCCGGCGGCGGCTACAGCGCCATCCTGGCCTGGGCCTATGTGATCCTCAGGGTCCTGCACAGCCTGGTGCAGGCGATCGTCAACATTGTCGTCTATCGCTTCATCCTGTGGATGCTGGCGTCGCTGGCGCTGACCGGTCTGGTCGTTCAAGCCGTCCGGATGCTCTGCAGCCACATTTAGCGGGAAAAGGCGGCGGCGAGCTCGATGTGGGTCGACCAGCGGAACTGACCGACGGGCTTCACCCACGCCAGCCGGTAGCCGCCATCGCACAGGGTCTTCGCATCGCGCGCGAACGTATTGGGATTGCACGAAACATAGGCCACAAGCGGCACCGATGAAAGTGCGATTTGCGTTGCCTGCTCCTTGGCCCCGGCGCGCGGGGGATCGAGCACGACCGCTTCGAACCGGTCGAGATCGGCAGCAGTCAGCGGCCGGCGGAAGAGGTCGCGATGGTCGACGAATATCGGCCTGGCCGCCAATTTCGCAGCCGCGCCGAGCGCGCCCGCCACGTCTCTCGCTCCTTCCGCGGCGAGGACCTTGCCCTCGAGCGACAAAGCGAAGGTACCGAGGCCCGCGAACAGGTCCGCGACGATCCGCGCGGAGCCGACCGCCTCGCGCGCCGAAGCGACCAGGGCCGCCTCCCCGTCCGCCGTCGCCTGCAGGAAAGCGCCGTGCGGCAGCGCCACCGCAACGCCGCCGAGGGTGACGGTGACCGGCTCCGGCTCCCAGCGCGTCTGCGGCCCGTAGCCGTCGTCGATCGCGAGCCGGGCGAGCCTGTGCTCCGCGGCGAACGCGCTCAGCGCTTCCGCCGCCTCCAGCCCTTCGGCCGTGACCTTTTCGAGCAGCACGTCCGCCCCCTGGTCGGCGAACGTCATGCGGACGCCGGCGGTGCGCGGCGCCATACGGCGCAGCAAGGCGCGGAGCGGCGCGACCAGAGCGAACAGCTCTGGACGCAGGATATGGCATTCGAGCATGTCGATGACGCGGTGCGATCGCTCGGCGTTGAAGCCCAGCGCGCCGCGCTCGAACCGCAGCGACGCGCGGCGGCGGCTGTTCGGCGGCGAGATATGGGGATCGAGGATGTCCGGCACGGGGAGCTGTTGCGCTGCCAGCGCGGAAGCGATGCGGTCCCTGAGAAAACCGCCATAGGCCGCGTCGTCGACATGCTGGAGCTGGCAGCCGCCGCATTCGGGAAAGTGGCGGCATGGCGGCACCGCGCGGTGCGGGCCGGGAGTGACCAGGCCGCTTTCGTCCACCAGATCGCCAGGCGCCACGAACGGCAGGAAGCGGCCGCTCTCCGTAACGCCGTCGCCGCGCGCGGCGAGGCGCACCACCGTCTCGCTCACAGGCACTCCGCCACGGCCGCGGGGAGGTGGCCGATGAGGTCGTCCGCGATCAGCGCCGGTCCGGCCAGCGCCGCGGCGCGCGCGTGCAGCCAGACCGCGGCGCAGGCCGCGTCGAACGGGGCGTCGCCGGCGGCGAGGCGCGAGGCGACCAGGCCGCCGAGAACGTCGCCGGTCCCCGCCGTGGCGAGCCAGTGCGGCGCCGGCGCAGCGATCGCCGCCCGGCCGTCCGGCGCGGCGACGACGGTGTCGGCGCCCTTATAGGCCACCACCATCCCGCTCCGCGCCGCGGCGGCGCGCGCGGCCTCGACCTTGCTCCCCTCGGCGCCAAACGCGCGGCGGAACTCGCCTTCATGGGGCGTGGCGATGGTCGGTGCGGGGCGCTTGTCAAAGCCCTGATTCTCTCCGAGCAGCCACAAGGCGTCGCCGTCGAGGACGATCGGGTGCGGGCTGGCGAGCACCGCCTCCAGCGTTCGCCGCGCCGCGGCGTCACGGCCCAGGCCGGGACCGACCAGAACGGCGCCGACCCGCTCGTCTGCGAGCAGCGCATCGAGATCGTCCCGGGCGCGCCGGACCACCGCGCTCGGCACCGCGCCGTCCTCCCCCGTCAGCACCACATAGCCGGCGCCGCCGCGCAGCGCCGCGCCCGCCGCCAGCGCCGCCGCGCCCGGCATCGCTCCACCCACCACCAGCACGAGGCCGCGGCGATATTTGTGGTCGTCGGGCCCGGGCTCGCGGAGAAGCGGCCGCCCGATCTCGCTCAGGTCCGACGCGGCCGCGATGCCGATATCGGCAATGACGAGGCGGCCCATGTGTCGCGCCACGGGCTGGAGGAGATGCGAGGGCTTAAGCGTGGCGAAGGTGACGGTGAGGTCGAAGTCTGGGACCGGCGACAGCAAGGCGCCGTCGTCGCTCGCCGCCCCGCTCGGCAGGTCGATCGCGGCCCGAAGCCGCGCGGATGCTGCGAGGGCGGCGAGCCTGTCGGCAACGTCCGCGTCCAGCGGGCGGCGAAGGCCGGTTCCGAACAAGGCGTCGATCAGCAGAGTCGCCGGTTCGGCATGATCGAGCGTTTCCGCGGTGCCGCCCCAGGCGTCTCGGGCTGCGCGCGCAGCGGGAGTGGACGGCTCGCCGAGCGCCGCCACCCGCACCGACACTCCACGATCGGCCAGCACGCGGGCAATCACATAGCCGTCGCCACCATTGTTGCCGGGTCCGCAGAGGATCAGGGCCGGGATCGGTCCCGCGAAGCGTCGGATCGCCTCCGCGGCGGCGCGGCCGGCGCGCTCCATCAGGACCTCGACCGGCGTCCCCGCCGCGATCGCACGCGCTTCGGCGTCGCGCATCTCGGCCGCGGTCAATATCGGGCGGCCGGTCATCGCGGGAGCGGCGCCGGCCCGATCGCGACCGGGAGGCGGTAGCGGTCGCCGCCGATCGCCACTTCCGCGCGGCCGTCGCCGAGCACGCTCACTCGGGCCGGCTCGGCGCCGTCGGCCGCGACCGCGCCGCTGCCGTCCTTGGGGAGGAGCAGCCGCCTGAAGCCCCCCGCCGCGTTGCGGATGGTGAGGGTCAGCCCTTCCGCTCCCTCGCTTCGCTCCATCGTGCAGTTGCGCTCGAACGCGGCGCCACCGATCGCGCATTCGATCGCCTCGCCCGCGCGCGCCTTCCTGCTTTCTCCGCCGCAGGAGAGGAGGAGCAGGGCGGCGAGGGGCGCGGCAAGCTTCATCCCGCAAACCATGTCACCGCCGCCGCCGCCCTTCAAGGCGCGCGGCCAGAGCGGGGTCGGCGAGCAGCCGGTCGAAAAGGCGATCCTGCCCGGCATCGCTGCGCACGCCGCGGACGGCGAGCCGGATACCGCGCTTCAGCGTGGCAAGGCTTTCGCGGTCGTTGGCGAGCAGCGTCGCGACCATCGCATCGAGCTCGCCCGCCTCGCCGTCGACCAGGCCGATACCCTTCGCCTCCTCCGCGCCGATCGCGCCGGCGCCGAACAGCAGCCGCGCCGCCTGGCCCGGCTCAACCAGAGCGACGAGACGCGCGACGTCTTCCTGCGGGTAGGAGATGCCCATCCTGGCCGGGGTGATCGCGAACCGGGCCGCGGGGCTTGCCAGCCTGAAGTCGCAGGCCATGGCGAGCGCCACACCGGCGCCGTAGCAGGACCCCTCGATCAGGGCGATGACAGGCACCGGCGCGGCCTCGATCGCGTCGAACGCCCGCCGCATCGCGAGCCGAAAGCCGGTGGCGGCCGCCTCCTCGCCGGCAAATGAGGGAAACTCGCCAAGATCCGCGCCCGCACAGAATGCGCCGCCTTCCCCGGCCAGCACGATCGCCCGCGCGCTGCTCCCGACCGCTTCGTCGATGCATGCCGCGATCGCGTCCCAGCCGGCGAGCGGGATTGCGTTGCGAACCTCGGGCCGCGCCAGCGTCAGCCGCGCGACCTCGCCATCGATCCGGATCCCGATCATCGTCGTCTGTTGGCGCGCCCGCGTTCGCCTGTCGCGCGAAAAAAGAAGGCCGGGCGCCTCCGCATGTGGCGCCCGGCCCCGATTGTCCGCCGCGCCCGCCGGTGGGAGGCGAGGGCAGCGGGCGAATGTTCACGCGGAGGGAGCCCCCAAGTGTCGACCCGTATCCATTCATGAGCAAGAGCCGTGCCACCACGCAAACCCGCGGCCCACGATGGT
>DASQKE010000198.1:0-4180 GCA_035630675.1 Allosphingosinicella sp. | reverse complement strand
GTGACCTTGGTGCCGATCGGCATGCCCTCGCGCAGCTTGAACTGGGCGATCGACTTCTTGGCCTTCGTAATGACCGGCTTCTGGCCGGCGATCAGCTCCATCTCGGAAGCGGCGGTCTCGACCTTCTTCTTGTCCTGGGTCGCCTCGCCGACGCCCATGTTGATGACGATCTTGTCGAGCCGCGGCACTTCGAGGCGGTTCTTGTAGCCGAACCGTTCGATCATCGCGGGCACGATCCGCTCGTCATAATCGCGCCTCAGGCGCGGCAGATATTTTGCTTCATCAGCCATTGATCAGCTCCCCGGACCGGACTGCGATCCGAACCTTCTTTCCATCGCGTTCCTCGAAGCGGACGCGGGTCGCCTTGCCCGACTTCGGGTCGGCGAGCGCGACTTTCGAGGCGTGGAGCGGCGCTTCAGACCGTTCGAGGCCGCCCTGCGGATTGGCCTGGCTCGCCTTCCTGTGACGCACCGCGATATTGACGCCAGCGACCACGACCTTGCCCTCCTTGGGGAGCGACTTCGTCACCTCGCCGGTCTTGCCCTTGTCCTTGCCGCTGAGGACGACGACGCGGTCGCCCTTCTTGATCTTCATCGCCATGATCAGAGCACCTCCGGCGCGAGCGAGATGATCTTCATATGCTTCCTGGCGCGCAGCTCGCGGACGACCGGGCCGAAGATGCGGGTGCCGATCGGCTCCTGATTGTTGTTGACCAGCACGGCGGCGTTCGAATCGAAGCGGATGGTCGAGCCGTCGGCGCGGTGGATGTCCTTCGCGGTGCGGACGATGACGGCCTTGTGGACGTCGCCCTTCTTGACCTTGCCGCGCGGCGCTGCCTCCTTGACCGAGACGACGATGGTATCGCCGACGCCGGCGAAGCGCCGCTTCGAGCCGCCGAGCACCTTGATGCACTGGACGCGCTTCGCGCCTGAATTGTCGGCGACCTCGAGGTTGGACTGCATCTGGATCATCGATCCAATTCCTTCTTCACTTCATCAGTTCAATTCGCGCCGCGCTCACGCCTCGGCTTCGGCCTCGACCTGGGCCGGGGTCGCGTGGGTGTCCACGCGGTCGATGACCCGCCAGGTCTTGAGCTTCGAGATCGGCCGCGTCTCCTCGATGCGGACGGTCTCGCCCTCGCGAAACTCATTGCCCTCGTCATGGGCGTGATACTTTTTCGACCGCCGGATGATCTTGCCGTAGAGCGGGTGCTTCACCCGCCGCTCGACCTTCACGACCACGGTCTTGTCCGTCTTGTCCGACACGATCGTGCCGGTGAGAACGCGCTTCGGCATCTCGTCTCTACTCCTCAGGCCTTCGCCGCTTCGGCGGCGCCGGCGCGCTCGTTCTGCAGCGTCCGGATCTGGGCGATGGTGCGGCGCACCTCGCGGACCCTGGACGGCTTCTCGAGCTGGTTGGTGGCCGCCTGGAAGCGCAGGTTGAACTGCTCGCGCTTCAGCTCGCCGAGCTCGGTCTGGAGCTCGTCGTCGCTGCGGGTTCTCAAATCATCGAACTTGGCCATGTCTCTCACTCTTCATCCAGCACCGACTCGCCGAGCCGGGCCACGACCTTGGTCCTGATCGGCAGCTTCTCGGCCGCGCGCTCGAAGGCGACGCGGGCGAGTGGGCCGGGGACGCCGTCCAGCTCGAAAAGGATGCGGCCGGGCTTGACCCGCGCCACCCAATGCTCGGGGGCGCCCTTGCCCTTGCCCATGCGGACCTCGGCGGGCTTGGACGACACCGGCACGTCCGGGAAGATGCGGATCCACAAGCGCCCCTGGCGCTTGATGTGGCGGGTGATCGCGCGGCGGGCCGCCTCGATCTGGCGCGCGGTGATCCGCTCCGGCTCCATCGCCTTCAGGCCGAAGGCGCCGAAATTGAGCGCCGTGCCGCCCTTGGCGTCGCCGTGGATGCGGCCCTTGAAGGCCTTGCGGAACTTGGTGCGTTTGGGTTGCAGCATCTCTCGTTCCTAAATCAACGCGCGGGCCGGACGCCGGAAGTCTGCGCTTCCATCATCAGCCGGTCCTGGGCGAGCGGATCGTGGCCGAGAATCTCGCCCTTGAAGATCCACACCTTGACTCCGCAGACACCGTAGGAGGTGTGCGCGGTCGCCTCGGCATAATCGAGGTGGGCGCGCAGCGTGTGCAGCGGCACGCGGCCCTCGCGATAGCTTTCGGTCCGTGCGATCTCGGCGCCGCCGAGGCGGCCGCCGCAGACGACTCGAATGCCCTCGGCGCCAAGCCGCATCGAAGACTGCACCGCGCGCTTCATGGCGCGGCGGAAGGCGATGCGGCGCTCGAGCTGGTCGGCGATACCCTGCGCGACAAGCCTGGCGTCGATCTCCGGCTTCCTGATCTCGACGATGTTCAGCGACACGTCGGACGAGGTCATCGAGGCGAGCTTCTTACGGAGCTTCTCGATGTCGGAGCCCTTCTTGCCGATGATCACGCCGGGGCGCGCGGCATAGATGGAGACGCGGCACAATTTCGCCGGCCGCTCGATCACCACCTTGGAGATCGCCGCCTGCGGGATCTCCTTCATGATGAACTTGCGGATCCTGAGGTCCTCGAGCAGCAACCGGCCATAATCGGCGCCGTCGGCGTACCAGCGGCTGTCCCAGGTCCGGTTGATCTGCAGGCGGAGCCCGATCGGAGAGGTTTTCTGACCCATGTGCTTAGGCTTCCTGGCTCGCTTCGCGCACGACGATGCGGACGCGGCTGAACGGTTTCACGATCCGGCTGGAGCGGCCGCGGGCACGCGGCGTCCAGCGCTTCATCGAGATCGACTTGCCCACAGAGGCCTCGGCGACGACGAGCGCGTCGACGTCGAGATTGTGGTTGTTCTCGGCATTGGCGATCGCACTTTCGAGCACCTTTTTGACGTCGACCGCCATCGCCTTCTTCGAGAAGGTGAGGATGTTGCGCGCGTCCTCGGCCCGGCGGCCGCGGATGAGCGCGGCGACGAGGTTGAGCTTCTGGGCCGAGCCGCGGATCTGGGTGCCCACGGCGAGGGCCTCATTGTCCGCGACGCGGCGGGGGCTCTTCGGCTTGCCCATTACCTCTTGCCCTTCTTGTCGGCGGCGTGGCCCGGAAAGAAGCGGGTCGGCGCGAACTCGCCGAGCTTCATTCCGACCATTTCCTCATTGACCGAGACCGGGATGAATTTGCGGCCGTTATAGACGTTGAACGTCAGGCCCACGAACTGCGGCAAAATCGTCGAGCGGCGCGACCAGGTCTTGATCGGCGAGCGGCTGTTGGCGCTGGCCGCGGCCTCCGCCTTCTTCAGCAGCGAAAGCTCGACGAACGGTCCTTTCCAGACGGAGCGGGCCATGATTACCTCTTCTTCTTTGCGTGACGCGAACGGATGATCATCTTGTCGGTCGACTTGTTGGATCGGGTGCGGGCACCCTTGGTCGGCTTGCCCCAGGGGGTAACCGGGTGCCGGCCGCCCGAGGTGCGGCCTTCGCCGCCGCCGTGCGGGTGGTCGACCGGGTTCTTGGCGACGCCGCGGGTCAGCGGGCGCTTGCCCATCCAGCGGGTGCGGCCCGCTTTGCCGAAATTCTGGTTCTGGTTGTCGGGGTTCGAGACCGCGCCCACCGTCCCCATGCAGTCGGAGCGGATGTAGCGCTGCTCGCCCGAGTTCATCCTGACGATGACCATGCCGCGGTCGCGGCCGACGACCTGGCAATAGGTGCCGGCGGAACGGGCGATCTGGCCGCCCTTGCCGGGCTTCATCTCGACATTGTGGACGATGGTGCCGATCGGCATCTGGCTCAGCTCCATCGCATTGCCCGGCTTCACGTCGACCTTGCGGCCTGCGATCACGCTGTCGCCGACGCCGAGGCGCTGCGGGGCGAGGATGTAGGCGAGCTCGCCGTCCTCATATTTGACCAGGGCGATGAACGCGGTGCGGTTGGGATCATATTCCAGCCGCTCCACGGTGGCGGCGACGTCCCACTTGCGGCGCTTGAAATCGACGTAGCGATAGCGCTGCTTGTGGCCGCCGGCGATGCCGCGCGAGGTCACGTGGCCCTTGTTGTTGCGCCCGCCGGTCTTCTTCTTGCCCTCGGTGAGAGCCTTGACCGGCTTGCCCTTCCACAGGGACGACTTGTCGACGAGGACCAGGCCGCGCTGCGACGAGGTGGTCGGATTATAGGTCTTGAGTGCCATGTCCCGCCTCAG
>DASQKE010000197.1:0-3474 GCA_035630675.1 Allosphingosinicella sp. | reverse complement strand
CATATGGATCAATTGCCCCGCAAGATCGCGCTTGTCTTCTACCGCAGCGCGATGGGCAACGAGCCCGTGCGGGATTGGCTCGCGGCTCTTCCCACGGACAAGCGGCGCGCAGTCGGTCAGGACCTGCAGCGTGTTCAATATCGCTGGCCCGTCGGCATGCCGCTGGTCCGGCCCATGGGCACGGGCCTGTTCGAGGTCCGGACCGGCCTGCCGGACGGGACGATCGCGAGGCTGCTTTTCTGCTTCCACGCGGGCGAGCTCTACGCGCTCCATGGATTCATCAAGAAGGCGAAGACGACGCCGGTGCCGGACCTCAAGCTGGCGCGGGATCGCAAGAAGGAGATCGAGAATGGCTGAAAACCGGCACAGGGGATCGACCCTGGACAGCTTCCTCGAGGAAGAAGGGGTGCTCGAGGAGTTCCAGGCGCGGGCGATCAAGGAGGTGATCGCGTGGCAGCTCGCCGAGGCGATGACCGAGCGCAAGATCAGCAAGAACAAGCTCGCCACTTTGATGCGGACGAGCCGCACCCAGGTGAGCCGCCTCCTCGATCCGACCGACGGCAACGTCACCATCGAGACGCTACAGCGCGCGGCGCAGGTGGTCGGGCGGAAGATCCAGCTTCAGTTGGTGTGATTGCGGGCCTCGACGAATTCATCGCCGGCGCGACGGAGACGAAAGGGAGCTGGTGGCCCGACTGGATAAAATGGATCGGCGCGCGCGGCGAGAAGAAGGTCCCGGCGAAGGGCGCGCGGGTGCCGGGCAAGGGCAAGCTCAAGGCGATCGAGGACGCGCCGGGGAGCTATGTGCGGGGGCGCTGAGGCGCTGGACGCTCTGAACCATCGGCGTCGCGCCCGTCATGCCGCGCGCGGTCGCGGCGGCGGGAGGCCTTGCTGACACGCACCCTCTCCGACCTAGGTGCTTTACATACCTAATACAGCATGACAGATAGGGCGGATGCGAAGGGCCCCCGACCACCGATTTCAGGGAAATCTCACAGGATCATCATGTCGATCGCCGGTCCCCACGCTAAGCGGGAAGCAGAGGCGCCGGCCTCCCCTGCCAATATCCCCTTCAAGGAACGCACGTAATGAAGTCTAAGGAATATGCCTCTCGCGGATCGATGCTTGCTCTGGCCGCCTGCCTGATTGCACCGGGCGCCCTCCAGGCCCAGCCGCCGCAGGGCCAGCCGCCGCAGGCAGGACAACCCGCCGCCGGCCCGGCGGCGCCCGCCGCGACTCCTCCCGTTCCGGCCAATCCGCCTGGCGACGTGGTGGTGAGGGGAACGCGGTCGGAAGTGATCGCCACCCCGGACCGCGTGAGCTTCAGCGTCGCCAACGACCTGCAGGTGCAGACCGGCACGCTCGCCGACGCGCTTCGGGCCGTGCCGGGCGTGGAGGTCGACGTCCAGGGCAATGTCAGCCTTCGCGGCGATCCCGGCGTCACCATCCTGGTCGACGGCCGTCCGTCCGCCATGCTTCGCGGCGACAATCGCGGCCAGGTGATCCTGTCGATGCCGTCCAGCCAGATCGAGCGGGTCGAGGTGATCACCAATCCGTCCGCCGACATGAGCCCCGAAGGGTCCGGCGGAGTGATCAACCTAGTCAGTCGCCAGGCGCGCCAGAACAGCCGATCCGCCACGGTGCGCGCGAACCTGGGCGGCGAAGGCCGCGGCGCCGTCAACCTGAACGGCGCCATGTCCCGGCCCGGCCTGACCCTGACCGGCGACCTCGGCTATCGCCGGTTCACCGCGGGGGCCGACGCGACGCAGCTCCGCGAGCGCCGCGATCCCGTATCCGGCAACTTCATCACCAGCCGCCAGGATTCGGAACTGGACCAGAGCAACGCGTTCGGCTCCGCCCGCTTCGCCGTCGATTACGACCCCGACCCGCGCAACCGGCTGAGCACCGAGCTGAGCTACCGTCAGGGCAGCGGCGAGGTGGAGCGTTCCGACGTCTTCTCCAGCCAGAACGCCGCCGCCTCGTTCGACCGGAGCTCCGACATCGACCTGTCCCAGCGCGGCCTCGGCGGGCGCCTGTCCTGGCGGCGCACCTTGTCCGGCACCGGGCACGAATTCGTCGCCGACCTCGAGGCCCAGGGAGTCAGAATGCGCCGCTCTGTGGATGCGCTCACCACCTTCGGCTCGGGCCAGCGCAATTTCGAGCGTATCCGCAACGACATCGACCGGGACGATTATACCCTGAAGCTCGATTACAAGCGCCCGACCGGCACGGACCAGTCGATCAACATCGGCTATCAGGGCGATGTCCGCTCGAGCGCCTTCGACTATACCGGCGCCTTCGGACCGGCGCCGGACGCGCTCGTGCCGGCGCCCGGCCTCACCAACGCGTTCGGCTATGACGAGACGATCCACGCTCTCTACGGCACCTACCGGTTCAAGCTCGGCGACCTCGACGTCCAGACGGGCCTGCGGCTCGAGCAGGTCGACACGCGCCTCGACCAGATCACCGACGGGGTCCGCTTCGAGCGCGGCTATTTCCGCGCCTACCCGACTTTGCACCTCAATCATGAGCTGTCCGGCGAGCTGACTGCGCGCGCCAGCTACAGCCGCCGGATCCAGCGGCCCTCCGCGCAGGACCTCAATCCCTACACCATCTATCTCGACGCTCTGAACCTGCGCCGCGGCAATCCCTTCCTCCTGCCCGAGGTGACCGATTCCTTCGAGCTCGGCTTGCAGCACCGGAAGTCCGGCACCTTCTATTCCGCGACCGGCTTCTATCGCCGCTCGACCGGCGGCGTCACCGACCTCGTCAGCGACGTCGGGGGCGGAGTCTTCCTGACCACGCGCGCCAATCTCGCCACCGCCACCAGGATCGGAGTCGAGCTGATCGCCAATGGCCGGATCAGTCCGAAGCTCAGCTACAACGCCTCGGCGACCCTGCAGTGGCACGAGATCGACCCGCGCATCGGCGGCGTGTCGGACCCGGATTCGATCACGACCGGCACGGTCCGAGCGAACCTGAGCTGGCAGCCCACGCCCAACGATTTCTTCCAGCTCAACGCCAATTATTCCGGTCGCCAGCTGCTCCCTCAGGGCTATCGCGAATCGGGTCCGGTGCTCAACCTCGGCTATCGCCGCAAGGTCAACGACCGCCTGAGCCTGCTCGTCACCGCCCAGGATGTGCTGGACAGCGCACGGCAGGAGATCGTCTTCGACACGCCGAACCTGCGCGACCGCACCGAGCAACGGGGCCCCGGCCGCATCGTCTTCGTCGGCATCAGCTACAACCTGCGCGGCACCACCGGCCGCCAGCGCCAGGAACCGGGCTTCGAATTCCAGCAGCCGGGGGGTAGCGACACGCCGCAATAGGGGCGGTTGGGGCGGGGACGCGGATTCATCGCCGGCGCGGGCGAGACCAACAGCAGCTGGTGGCCCGACTGGATCGAATGGATTGATGCGCCGGGGAGAAGAAGGTCGCGGCCAAGGGCGCGCGGCGTGCCGGGGAGGGGGAAGC
>DASQKE010000196.1:0-13594 GCA_035630675.1 Allosphingosinicella sp. | reverse complement strand
TTCGGCAAGCTCGACCGGATCGCCAAGCCGGGCGCGATCCTCGCCTCCAACACCTCCTATCTCAACATCGACGAGATCGCCGCCTCGACCTCGCGGCCGCAGGACGTGGTCGGGCTCCATTTCTTCTCGCCGGCCAACATCATGAAGCTGCTGGAGGTCGTGCGCGGCGCGAAGACGGCGCCCGATGTGCTGGTTACCGCGATGGGCCTCGCCAAGAAGATCAGGAAAGTCGCGGTGGTGGCGGGCGTCTGCTACGGCTTCATCGGCAACCGCATGCTGATCCCGCGCCAGATGCAGGCGCAGCGGCTGCTGCTCGAAGGCGCGACGCCCGAACAGGTCGACCGCGTCCATGTCGAATTCGGCATGCCGATGGGGCCGTTCCAGATGGCGGATCTCGCCGGCGTCGACATCGGCTGGCACCGCGACCCCAATCGGATCGAGAATATCCGCGACGCGCTCTGCGCGATCGACCGCTGGGGCCAGAAGAAGGGCGCCGGCTTCTACGATTATGACGAGAAGAGGCGGCCGACGCCGAGCCCCAAAGTCCAGGAGATCATCGAGCAGTTCCGCGCGAAGGAGGGCGTCGAGAAGCGCGAGATCTCCGACCGGGAGATCGTCGAGCGCACGCTCTACACGATGGTCAACGAGGGCGCGAAGATTCTCGAGGAAGGCATGGCCCAGCGCGCCTCGGACATCGACGTGGTCTGGGTCTATGGCTATGGCTGGCCCGTCTATCGCGGCGGCCCGATGTTCTGGGCAGACAGCGAGGGGCTGCCCAAGATCGTCGAGGGGATCAGGCGCCAGCAGGAGCGGCTCGGGAGCGATTTCACGCTCTCCGAGCTGCTCGTCGCCAAAGCCGAAGCGGGGGAGAAACTCACCCGCCAGGCTAAGGGCTGATCAGCCGCCGCCGCCGCTTAGCAGGTCCTCGGCGTCCCGGCGCGCCGCCTCCTGCTCGGCCGGCGAAAGCGAGGTCCACCATTCCTCGGCGCCCCGCCCGCCCGCGCGTGCACCCCGCAACAGAGTGACGTCCATCCGTTCCCCGGGCGGGTCGAGGTGTTGATTGACGGTTTCGATCGTCACCTCGATCGGGCGGCCGCGATGGACGTTGAGGAAGGCGGCAAGTTCGATCGATTCGACCAGCGCCGTCGATTCGGCTTCGCGACCGCGGATCGGATCGAACCGCGCCCAGAGGTGGTCGCCCGCCTCGAAGGCGCGAAGCACGGCCGGGCCTTCGTATCGCGAAGACGCCACTTCGCCCTCAGCCGCCGCATTGCCGCTTGCGTTCGACGCCACCGGCGCCGCCTGGTTCGCGGCGGATACCGACTGGTTCGCTGCGGGCGCGGCTGCCTCGTTTGCCGCCGGGCCGCGCTCGCATGCGGCGAGCGCCAGAACCGAAACCAGTGCGAAGCATCTCACGTCGTATCTCTCCCCAATCGAGCGCGCGGGAGTGCACCGGTTGTGGCCGGGGCACAACCCTGCAGCGACTGGCGTGTCTCCGCCTTCATCGCAGCGACGAACGCGCGCAGTGCCGGCGCGGAGTCGTTGCGGTTCGAAGCGATCAGGTCGACGATCGCCGAGCCCGAGATCGCGCCGGCCGCGCCGGCCGCGAGCGCGAGCGCGAGATGGTCGGGCGTGGAGATGCCGAAGCCGAACACCGGCGGGGGAGCGAAATTGGCGGCGAGGGTCGCCAACATCTCTTCGTGATCAAGCCTCACCTCGACGCCGACGCCCGTGACTCCGGCGCGGGCGACACAATAGGTGTAGCCCTCTCCCAGCATCGCGATCCGGCGCAAGGTCGCCGAGGGCGTGTTCTGCGCGGCGATCAGCACCGGCGCGATCCCGTGGGCGCGGGCTGCTTCGACGAAGGTCGGCGCCTCGAAGACTGGCACGTCGGCGATCAGCACGCTGTCGACGCCCGTTTGCGCGGCGGCGCTGTAAAAAGCGTCGCGGCCGCGGGCGAAGACGAGGTTGGCGTAGGTGAGGATTCCGACCGGCACGTCGGGGTGGCGAGCGCGGAACTCGGCGAGGATTCGGAAACAGTCCGCCGGCGTGACGCCGGCGGCGAGCGCCCGCTCGGCCGCCGCCTGGATCACCGGACCGTCGGCGATCGGGTCGGAGAAGGGGATCCCGACCTCGATCATGTCGGCGCCGCCTTCGACCAGAGCGTCGAGGATCGCGGCGCTCTGTTCGATCCCCGGATCGCCGAGCATGACGAAGGCGCCGAACGCACCTTCGCCCGCGGCGGCGAGCCGTTCGAACATGGCCGGGTAGCGGCTCACGCGCCCGGGCTCAGCAGGGTGCGGGCCTGCGCCATGTCCTTGTCCCCGCGGCCGGACAGGTTGACGACCAGCAGCGTCTCCTCCTCCGCGGCTTCGGCCATTTTGAGAGCATGCGCGACCGCATGCGCGCTCTCGAAGGCGCAGATGATCCCCTCTGAGCGCGCCAGCGAAGCGAAGGCGTCGAGCGCATCCCGGTCGGTGCAGCCGACATATTCGGCGCGGCCGCTGTCCTTCAGGTGCGCATGCTCGGGACCCACGGCCGGATAATCGAGCCCGGCCGAGACCGACCAGCTGTCGGCGATCTGGCCGTCCTCGTCCTGGAGGACATAGGTCTCGGCGCCGTGGAGGACGCCGGGCCGGCCGCGCAGCAAGGTCGCGCCATGCTCGGCGCCGTCGAGCCCCTTGCCCGCCGCCTCGACGCCGACCAGCCGAACGCCTTCGTCCGCGACGAAATCGGCGAACAGGCCCATCGCATTGGATCCGCCGCCGACGCAGGCGACGACCGCGTCCGGAAGCCGCCCCTCCTCCTCAAGGATCTGCGCGCGCGCCTCCTTGCCGATGACGCGCTGGAACTCGCGCACCATCAAGGGAAATGGGTGTGGCCCGGCGACCGTGCCGAGCAGATAATGGGTGTCGGCGAAGCTCGCGGTCCAGTCGCGCAGCGCCTCGTTGACCGCGTCCTTGAGAGTTCGCCCGCCGCTTGTCACCGGGACCACCTCGGCGCCCATCAGCTCCATCCGAAACACGTTGAGCTGCTGCCGCTCGACGTCGTCAGCGCCCATGTAGATCCGCGTCTCGAGCCCGAACAAAGCGCCGGCAAGCGCGGTGGCGACGCCGTGCTGGCCGGCGCCGGTCTCGGCGATGATCCGCCTCTTGCCCATGCGCCGCGCGAGCAGGGCCTGGGCCAGCACCTGATTGGTCTTGTGGGCGCCGCCGTGGAGCAGATCCTCGCGCTTCAGGTAGATGCGCGCCCTGGTTCCCGCGCCGAGCCGCGCGCAGCGGGTAAGCGGCGTCGGCCGGCCGGCATAATTGACGAGCAGGTCGTGGAGCTCGGCCTGGAAGCCCTGATCCTCCTGCGCGGCGAGGAACGCGGCCTCGAGCTGCTCCAGTGCCGGCATCAGGATCTCGGGCACATACGCGCCGCCATAGGCGCCGAAGCGGCCGCTCATCAGCATCGGGCGGCCTCCAGCCGGTCGGGCGCGCGCAAGGCTTCGAAGAAAGCCTGCATCCGTCCCCCGTCCTTGCGCCCAGGCGCGCTTTCGACGCCGGAGCTGACGTCGAGCGCGAAGGCGCCCACGGCGGCGGCCGCGCGGGCATTGTCGGGGCCGAGGCCGCCGGCGAGGATGCCCCGCTTCAGCTCCGGCCGCCCCTTTACCCGCGACCAGTCGAACGGCACCCCGGTGCCGCCGCTGCGCCCACCGATCGAGCTGTCGAACAGGGTGCGGTCGCTGCCCGGCCGCGTCGGCGGCACGTCGTCGGCCACCGCTCCGACCGCCCAGATCTCGGTGCCGTCGCGGAGCATTCGGCGCAGCGCTTTGACATATCCGGCATCCTCCGATCCGTGGAGCTGGACGGCGTCCAGCCCGAGCGCGGCGGCGGCCTGCGCGACCTGCATCAGCTTCTCGTTGCGGAACACGCCGACCACCCCGAGCCCGGCCGCGGCGGCGGCCCCGGCGACCGGCCCCGCCTGGCGCAGGTTCAGCGCGCGCGGCGTCTGGGGCACCATCACCAGACCGGCGTAGGTGGCGCCCGACGCCGCCGCCGCTTCGGCATCGCCGGCGTCGGTGAGGCCGCAGACCTTGACCCGTCCGAACGCAAGGACGCGGGCGGCTCGCCCGGGATGCTCGGCGCGCATCAGCGCGGAGCCGACCAGGAAGGCATCGACATGACGCGCGAGCCGCTGGACATCGGCGCGGCTCGCGATTCCGCTTTCGGCGATCAGCAGCCTGTCCGGAGGAACCAGCCGCGCGAGCCGCTCGGTGACCGCGAGGTCGACCTCCAGCGTCTTCAGGTTGCGGTTGTTGATGCCGATGATCCGCGCGCCGAGCGCGATGGCGCGGCGCACCTCGCTCTCGTCATGGGCCTCGACCAGGGCCTCCATGCCGAGCCGCCGCGTCTCGTCGATCGCTATCGCCGCCTCGCGGTCGTCGAGCACGGACAGCATCACCAGCACCGCGTCGGCGCCGTGGATCCGCGCCTCGGCGATCTGGCGCGGATCGACGACGAAGTCCTTGGCGAGGACCGGTCCGTCGAACGCAATGCGCACCGCCCGCAGATCGTCGAGCGAGCCGCCGAAATAAGGCGCGTCGGTGAGGACGCTGATCGCATCCGCCGCCCCGCTATAGGCCCGGGCGACCGCCGCCGGGTCCGCATCCGCCCGGATCGCGCCGCCCGACGGCGAGGCACGCTTGACCTCCATGATGAAGCGCGCGCCGGGGCGGGCCAGCGCCGCCCGCAGGCTCCGCCGGCTCGGCTCGGCACAAGCGGCGAGATCGGCGAGGCTGACGCCGGCGAGGCGAGCGGCCACGTCCTCGCGCTTGCGGGCGACGATCTCGCCGAGGACGCCCTCAATCATTGGTCGCCTCGACGAAACGGCGCAGGATCGCGAAGGGCCTGCCGGATGCGAGCGCATCCGCGGCCGAAGCGACGCCTTCGCGAAGGTCGGCGGCGAGCCCCGCGGTCATCAGCAGCGCACCGGCATTGAAGGCCACCGCGTCCCGCTCCGCATCCGACCCTTCGCCCTTGAGCAGAGCCGTCATCCGTGCCGCATTCTCCTCCGGGCCGCCGCCCTTTAGGCCTTCGAGCGGCCTGCGCTCCAGTCCGGCCTCCTCCGGCACGACGGTCAGCGCCTCGAAGCCGTCCGCCGAAATGCGCACCGCCTGCGTCTCGCCGTGCAGCGCCATCTCGTCGATCCCCGATCCGTGGACCACCAGCGCATTGGTGACGCCGAGCGACGCCAGGGTCTTCGCCACCGGATCGAGGTGCCGCGCCTCGGCGACGCCGAGCAATTGCACCTGCGGCTCGGCCGGATTGAGGCAGGGCCCGAGCAGGTTCATGATCGTCCGCACCCTCAAGGCTCGGCGCACCGGGCCGGCGTGGCGCAGGCCGGGATGGTAGAGCGGCGCCAGCAGGAAGCAGATTCCGGTCTCGTCGAGGGCGCGGCGCGAGACCTCGGCGGAGACGTCGAGCCTGACGCCGAGCGCTTCGAGCACGTCGGACGAGCCGCAGGGCGAGGTGACCGAGCGGTTGCCGTGCTTGGCGACCGGCAGCCCCGCCGCCGCGGCGACGAAGGCGACCGCGGTCGAGACGTTGATCAGCGCCGATCCGTCGCCGCCCGTCCCGCACGTATCGGCGTACAGATAATCGGGCCGTGCGAACGGCGCGTCGGCGGCGCGCAACGCCCGCGCGGCGCCGATCATCTCGTCGGCGGTCTCGCCCTTGAAGCGGAGCGCGATCAGCATCGCCGCGATCTGCGATTCGGCGAGGCGCCCGGCGACGAGGGCGGCGAACAAGGCTTCCGCTTCGGCCTCAGGCAGGGATTCTCCCGAATAGAGGTGGGCGAGCGCGTCGGCGGGCTCGAAAACGGGCGGAGCGTCGGGGGCGATACGGGCAAGGGTGTCGGTGCGGTACATGGGGCGATTCCTGGAGCCGAGGTGATAAAAAACCCGCCGGGTTGCGGCGGGTCGATCGTCTGGAAAATCTGACCTTCTAGAAGGTCGTCACCATCGCTCGCACGCCGCCGCGGACATCGTCCCGTGCCACCAGAGCCAGGCTGAAGCGCGCGCGCCGTCGGCCGCGGAAGCGGCTGCTTGAGACGGCAGCAGGATCGGATCGGCGCTCATCAGGGGGCCCAACTCCCAGATTTCGCAAAGGTTCGTCAACCCGGAATGTTTTTCGCGCGTTGGGAGGAGCGATGAAGCAGAGTGATCTGTTCGACGCGCCCGCGCCGGAATTGCCCGAGGGTCTCGTCTACCGGCCCGATCTGATCGGAGCCGGTGAGGAAGCGGAGCTAGTCGCACGCTTCCGCGCGCTGCCGTTCGCCCCGTTCGAGTTCCAGGGCTTCCTCGGCAAGCGCCGAACCATCTCGTTCGGCATGCAGTATCGCTTCGACGGCAGCGGCCTCGCCGAAGCGGAGCCGATCCCCGACTGGCTCGAGCCGCTGCGCGCCCGCGCCGCCGCCTTCGCCGGGATCCAGCCCGCCGCTCTCGTCCACGCTTTGCTGATCGAATATGACGTCGGCGCCGGCTTGGGCTGGCACCGCGACCGGCCGGTATTCGGAGACGTCGTCGGAATCTCCTTGCTCTCCGAGGCGCCGCTTCGCTTCCGGCGCAGGAGCGGCGAAAAATGGGAGCGCCACACGCTTCGCGCGGCCGCCCGGTCGGCCTATCTGCTGCGCGGAGCCGCCCGGACCGAGTGGGAGCACAGCCTCGCCCCCGTCGCGTCGTTACGCTACTCGGCGACGTTCAGGACGCTGCGATAAATGGCAAGAGTTGGGGACAGTTGTATACAACTGTCCCCGCCCCCCCCCTCTCGCGCCCCAGCCCCTCAGCTGTAGAAGATGTGGAGGCCGATCCGGTCCTGGCGGGCGAGGCGGCGGCCCCAGCTCGGGCTGACGTAATCGGCATGGTACCAAAGCACGTCGCTGTCGACCGCGCGGGCGGTGCCGGCGCCGGCGATGCGGGCGATCGCGACGGCCCTGCTCCAGGCGGCCGACGAGCGGTCCGCAGCCGGGATGCGCCCGGTCGCGTTGACGAACGAGAATTGCCAGGGCTGCTCGACGACCTCGCAGACCGTGTCCGGATATTTCTCGGACCGGACGCGGTTGAGGACGACGTCGGCGACCGCGAGCTGGCCCTTGAGCGACTCGCCGCGGGCTTCGAAATAGACCGCGCTGGCGAGGCAATCCTGCTCCGGGTCGTCGGTTTCGACGCGGGCGGCAGCGGCGACCTGCTGGTCGAGCGTGCCGTTAAAAGCGGTTGTCGCGCCGACGGCGGCATCAGCCTCGCCGGGAGCGGTGACGCCGACGGCGCCGGTCAGGACGAGCCCGAAGACAGCCGCAGCGATGGCCGCGGCACGAAACGTGCGGATCATTGAACCTCGTTCTTTTCAGTGCGGTGTGTCGATCCCCCGGATGCACCTGCATCCTCGATCGAGCCCCCGTCTCGCATGGCCGCCGGCTTGTCAGCTCTCGGCGGCGCCTGCTCTCGCGTCTTGTTCGCTGCAGGGCCCCTGACCCATTCGGAGGCGCAAAGCAACCGAACGCCGCCACATTTCGGACAAAGTGGTTAAGGCTGGCGACGAGTCGAGGATCTTCTGTAAATTCTGTGTAAACTCAATCGCTTGAGTTGGCCTGCACCGGCTCGCGGTGGAGAATGCCGCTCTCGAGACGCACCTGCGCGCTCTGGATCCAGCCCGATCGGCATGGTCCCGAATAGTCGCGGCGGGCGCTCACGGGCTGCGAGACGCCGCAGCGCCGGCTCGCGCCTTCGGCCTCGTCCCAGACGATCGCGAACCAGCGCTGATCGTGGGTGCGAGTGCAGATGAAGAATTGCCCGGACGCGGGGAGGCGGGCGATCTCGCGCGCCTGCTCCGTCGGGGCCGCGCGCACCGGCACCGCTTCGTCGTCGGCGACGACGCGGTCGCGCAGGCGCGCCATCGCGTAGCAGGCCGGAAAGCTGGAGCCGAGCTCGCCGATCGTGACCGGCCGCTCGCCGGGATCGAGCGCGCCGTCCTCCTTGACGCGCTCGTACGCGGGGGTGGTCGCGCCTTCGCTCGGCGGCGGCTCGCGCACGTCGCAGCCCGACGCGGCGACGGCAGCGAGGAGAATCGCGGCGAGTTGAGCCTTCATCGGGCGCGGTCTAGACGCTTCACCGGGGAAAGGCGACAGGAGGGCGCAATGGCCTATTGGCTGATGAAGTCGGAGCCGGCCAGCTATGGCTGGGAGGATCTCGTCCGCGACGGCGCCACCGAATGGGACGGCGTCCGCAACCCGGCCGCGCGCCTCCACCTCAGGGCGATGAAGGAGGGCGACGAAGCCTTCTTCTACCATAGCGGCGAGCAGCGCTCCGTCCTCGGCATCATGCGCGTCGCCCGCGCGGCCCGGCCGGACCCGAAGGACCCGGCCTGGGTCTCGGTCGCGGTCGAGCCGGTGCGCGCGCTGGAACGCCCGGTGACGCTCAAGGCGATCAAGGCCGAGCCGCGCCTCGCGAAGATCGAGCTGGTCCGCCAGTCCCGCCTCTCGGTGGCGCCCGTTCGGGACGCGGAGTGGGAGACGATCCTCGAACTCGCGGGGCGCTCCAGACCCTGAGCGAAGGAACGCCGACGCCGTCAGGGACAGGGTTCCGGTCGCCTGGATCTGGAGATCGGCAAGCCCGTCGCCGGTCCTGGAGCATGACGGGTCGGTCAAAGGCGATCATTCTCTAGGTCTCGCCTTCCTCGCCACGCCCCTTATTGTCGAGCTCGGCCTGGATCCGGGCGCGCTCGGGCGACATCTCGGCGCCGGCCAGGGTCCACGGCGCCTCCCCTGCGGCGAACGGCACAAAATCCTCCAGCATTCCCGGCGGGATCAAATCGCCGCGATAGGGATTGCCGCGCTCGTGGAGCCGCACGAAGCTCTCCGCGGGATCGTCCGCCGCCGCGTCCGCCGCCGCCTCCCCGCCTTCGTCATAGGCCGCGTCCGCCTCCCGCGCGCGCGCCGCACAGGCCTCGAGCGCCGCCGCGATCGAAGCCGCGGCCTCGGCATCGAGTCGCACGCCTTCGAACTCGTTCAGCAAGGCCGCCGCCCCGTCGTCCCGAAGGGCCGCGTTCGCGCCGCCGGGAGCGCCTTTTATCACGGTGCGCACCGTCGTCGCCGAGGCCTCGGCTCCAGCCACCGCCGCTTGCCCTGAGCCTGTCGAAGGGCCCGCCGCCGACGTGCCCGCGCTGGCGCGGCTTGAAAAATAGTTGATGGTGGTGCGCTTGCCGGTCGCGTCCTGCCCGTAATGGCGCAGGCAGAAGATCAGCAGGCCGTCATTGAATTTGCGGCGAAAGCCCATCAGCTTGCCGGCGACGAAGACCGGCACGAGCTGTCCCTCGATCGCGCGTTCGAAGGCGATGTCCTTGAGGCGCTTCACGCCGAAATCGAGCGCCGCGTCCCACGCCCGCCGGAACTCCTCGGCGCCGGGCGCGCGGCGCAGCGTATAGCAATTGGCCTGCGCCATATTGACCATCGCGGCCGCCCGGCTGACGCAGCCGGTATCGGCGAGCGCCTCGATGAACGCTTTCTGGCGCTCGGGCGTCCACCCGTCGTGCCGATACTTGCGCGGAACCGGCGCAAAGTCCGGCAAAGGCGGCCGTTCGGACCTGGGCACGGGAACGCGGTTGCGCATGACTGGTCTCCTCGAATCAGCCGAATCGACCATCTTATGACTCGCCAATTATACCGTCGGGAAGACTATTGTTTCTTGTTTGTTCGGTGCCCCCGATCGCCTTGACCCGAGGCCGGGCCGCGCCATAGCATGCATGCTCGGGAGGGCGCATCGCGCCAGCGGAGGAGACGGCCATGTCGATGCTTGCAGCTTTGCTTCTTGCCATGTTGACGCCCGCGCCCGCGCCCGCACCCGCCGTCAATATCGATGTCGATGTCGGCCGCTTCGATTCCGACGACTTCCCCGAGTTGATCAGGCTCGAGCGGCGGATGCCCGAGGCCGAGATGGTCCGCCGGGTCGAGGCGATGCTGTCGGACGGAAGGTGCAGGATCGAGGGCGCGCACGACCGCCGGTTCAACATCGTCGTGCCCTTCGCGATCCTGATGGATGCGGACGGCACGCCCGACAGCGTGGTCGTGCACGAAGCCGGATGCGAGGCGCTGGAAACGCTCGTCGGCCAGATCGTGCTCGCCCAGCTCGGACGCGGGGACTTTCGTCCGCAGCATGAAGAGGGCGAACGCTGGTATGTGAGCGAGCTGGGCTTCGCGATGGGCGTGCAGAGCGAGGCGGTGACGCTGGCCCGCGACAATCCGGACAGGATGATTTGCCGGGAGGCGCAGGTCCAGCTCAACTCGCGGGTGCGGATGGCCCGCGCCTGCCGGACGGCGGCGGAATGGGTCCTGTTCGAGGCCGACCGCGAGCAGCTTCGCCGCGACATCGGCAATGCCGCCGTGGGCGAACGCCGGGAGTGATCGCGCCGGCCACAGTGACGTCACCCTGCCCTCGCTCGCTTCGGAGCTGGGCAAGCCGGTGAAGCCCGCTGCGAATGAAAGGCGCGATCAGCTCAACTCGACGACCGCCGTCTCGCACAGGTCGATGCCGCGCCAGTCGCCAGTGTCGCCGTCCGCATAGGTCACGCGGATGTCCCAGTCGCAGCGCTCCTCGTCATTGTCGAAGCTGACTTCCCCGCGTTGGCCGGCGGCGAGAACGTCGGTGCCGAGGATATCGGGGCCCCAGCTGTCTTCGCTTGCGGGCGAAACGTTCAGAGTGAGGATCGTTTGCCCCGTATTGTTGACGATGACGAAATCCTGCTGGCCCGCGAGAACGGCGGTCGCAATGGCCGAGGCGGCAATGGCCGCGGCAATAGCCAGTCTTCTCATATGATGTCCCCCATGTGGACGGCGAATGTACACGCGACGCGCGCCGACGCAATGGGCCGAAAGCGGACCTCCCCCCGCGCCGCCCCCACCTCCCCAAGCCTTAGCTGACGACTTCGCCGGGCCGGAAACGGGGCCTCGGCGGCCTGATACCGATCGCGCGAAAATCGGCGTCCGAAACGCGAAGACCCAAGGCAGACTGGTAGCAGCGTTGGAACGAGCCGTGCCCGACGGCGGCGGCGCTCCAAAACCGGGATCCGGCCGAAGTGGTCATGAAACGCCGGACTTCACCGATTTCTTCAACGGACAGCTGATAGGCCAGATCTTGCGCAGCGCAGGCGATCGCGTCGCGATCGACCGACTCGCGCTCGGCCGGAATACGGGCCCGGAGGCGCTCGCGAAGCTGGTCGTGCCGCTCGATCCAGCGTCGGTGGCCCACGGTCATACCCGCCGAAGCCAGGGCCGAAGCCGCCACGTTCGAGAGGGCGACTTCGGTCGACTGTCGTCTCCAGGCTTCCGGCGGGGGATGATCCTGCCACAGCCGGATCGCTGCTTCGAGGCGATCCCGCTCGGGCGGGGGCAACGGCGGCGCCGCCTGGAGCAGCAAAGCGAGCAGCAAGGCCATGCCTCATCCTAAGTGGATGGCACCGGTGCCCGCAATGGGTCGAAGCGGGCTGCACCAACGGCCGCTTATTTGCGCGCCGCGTTCCGGAACAAACCCGCCGAGAGCAGCCACAGCGCGGCGAAGAAGCCGTTGATCATGAGCACGCCGAAGGCGCCGGGGGGCTCGTTCGCGCCCCAGCCGGCGATGAGCGCGTAGCAGCCGATCGCGGCCTGGGCGATGCCCGCCGCGGCCATTGCCAGCGCCATGCCTTGCGCGCGGAAGCGTGCGAAAAGGGCGCCGACGAGGGCGATCATGATCTCGGCGAGATAGATGCCGTTGAGCGGATTGTCCTCGTCGCCGATGATCCCGACGGCGCCGTTGACCCAGATCAGGAGGAAGGCCGCGGCGAGCGCGGCCGCGACACCGCCGCGATAGGACCAGTTCGGGCTCGACCGCACCGTCAGCTCGAGCAGGAGCCCGGTGCCGCCGAACATGAATGCGGCGAACACGAAGTCCGACGCCGTCCAGTTGACCTCGTCCGTGAACTGCATCGCGATCGCCGGCAGCGCCAGCAGCACGACGACCGCGCCCCAGAGGAGAATCCGAACGACGCCGAATTTGCCGCGATCGCCGGCCATTACCTGTCCCGTCATTGCCTTGTTTCCCTTGTCCCCATGAACGAGGCCCGTGCCTAGCGGAAGCGCGGGGCGGAAGGCATGAGCAAAGGGTGAGATTTCGGTGAGCGATGGCGCGGGAAGGGACAGTCACTTTCACGCGGCGGCGCCCCTATGAAAGACGCCGGAGCCTGAAAGTGACTGTCCCTATGCCGCCTCGGACCGGCGCGACTGGCGCTTGCGCTCGTGGGGGTCGAGGTGGCGCTTCCTCAGCCGGATGCTGCGCGGCGTGACTTCGACCAGCTCGTCGTCCTGGATGTAGGCGATGGCCTGCTCCAGCGTCATCCGCTTGGGCGGCGTCAGCCGGATGCTTTCGTCCTTGGGGCCGGAGGCTCGGAAGTTGGTGAGCTGCTTGGACTTCAGGGGATTGACCTCGAGGTCCTGGGGCTTGGCGTTTTCGCCGATGATCATGCCCTCGTAGAGCTTCTCGCCCGGCGAGATGAAGAGGATGCCGCGCTCCTCCAGCATGTTGAGCGCATAAGCGACGGCCTCGCCTTTCTCCATCGAGATCAGGACGCCGTTCTGCCGTCCCGAGATCGGCCCCTTGTAAGGGCCGTATCTCTCGAACAGCCGGTTCATGATGCCGGTGCCGCGCGTGTCGGAGAGGAACTCGCCGTGATAGCCGATCAGGCCGCGGCTCGGGGCGCTGAAAGTCAGCCGGGTCTTGCCGCCGCCGGAGGGGCGCATGTCGGTCATCTCGCCCTTGCGCTGCGCCATCTTCTCGACGACCGTGCCGCTATGCTCGTCGTCGACGTCGATGACGACGGTCTCGTAAGGCTCCTCGCGGCCGTTGGGGCCGTCGCGATAGAGGACGCGCGGCCGGCTGATCGACAGCTCGAAGCCCTCGCGGCGCATCGTCTCGATCAGCACGCCGAGCTGGAGCTCGCCGCGGCCGGCGACCTCGAGCGCGTCCCTCTCCGCCGTCTCGCTGACGCGGATCGCGACATTGCCCTCGGCCTCGCGGAGGAGACGGTCGCGGATGACGCGGCTCTGGACCTTGTCGCCGTCGCGGCCGGCATAGGGGCTGTCGTTGACCGCGATGGTCATCGCCAGCGTCGGCGGATCGATCGGGCGGGCCCGCAGCGGCTGGGTCAGGCCGGGATCGGCGATGGTGTTGGAGACGGTCGCCTTGGTGAGGCCGGCAATGGCGACGATATCGCCCGCCTCGGCATGCTCGTCGTCGACGTCGACGACGACCGTCTCATAGGGCTCCTCGCGGCCGTTCGGACCGTCGCGATAGAGGACGCGCGGGCGGCTGATCGACAGCTCGAACCCTTCGCGGCGCATCGTCTCGATCAGCACGCCGAGCTGGAGCTCGCCGCGACCGGCAACTTCGAAGGCGTCCTTTTCGGCGCTTTCGGTGACGCGGATGGCGACGTTGGTCTCGGCCTCGCGCTCCAGCCGGTCGCGGATGACCCGGCTCTGGACCTTGTCGCCGTCGCGGCCGGCATAGGGGCTGTCGTTGACCGCGAAG
>DASQKE010000195.1:0-5216 GCA_035630675.1 Allosphingosinicella sp. | reverse complement strand
CGAGGCGATGCACGCGATCGGCATCTCCCATCCCGGCGACTATAATGGCGACAGCGCTCTCAATTACGAGAATGAGGCGGAATATGAGCAGGACAGCCATCAATATACGGTGATGTCCTACTGGTCGGCGGACAATACCGGGGCCTTCCACGGGCCCACCTTCTTCGCTTCGACCCCGCTCCTCCACGACATCGCCGCGCTTCAGTACCTCTACGGCGCCAACATGACGACGCGCACCGGCGATACCGTCTACGGCTTCAACGCGACCGCCGACCGCGCCGCCTACGACCTCAGCGTGCCGACGGTGCGCGTCTTCTCGATCTGGGACGCGGGCGGGCGCGACACGCTCGACCTTTCGGGCTTCCTCACGCCCTCGCGCATCGATCTTGCCGAGGGGGCGTTCAGCGACGCCGGCGGCCTGATCAAAAATATCTCGATCGCCCACGGCGCCGTGATCGAGAATGCGCGGGGCGGGACGGGGAACGACAGCATCGCGGGCAACAAGGCGGCGAACCGGCTCGAGGGCGGCGCCGGCGCCGACAGCCTCGCCGGCGGGCGCGGCGTCGACAGCCTCGTTGGCGGCGGCGGTGGCGACGTCTTCGTCTTCTCCTCGCTCGGCGACAGCCAGAGCTACGCGCACCGCTCCGACGGCAAGAAGAAGGCTCCCGACATGCTCGCCGACTTCCAGAGCGGCGTCGACCGGATCGACCTGTCGGGTATCGACGCGATCTGGGGGACGGCGGCGAACGACGTGTTCACCTTCATCGGAGCCGCCGCCTTTTCGGGCGCCGCGGGCGAGCTCAGGATCGTGCAGGGTCCGGACCGGGTCCAGGTTTTCGCCGACGTGGACGGCAATGCGATCGCCGACTTTCACATCATCGTCATGTCCGCCACGATCGCGGCGGGCGACTTCATTCTCTAGGCAGGGACGTCGGCCTTCTCGGCGAGGACAGTGAGTCCGGCGGCGCTCACTTCCGCAAAGCCGCCTTCGACCGCGATCCGCTCGGGCGTGTCGCCCATGCCGGTGCGGTAGATGGCGATGTCGCCGTTCTTCAGAGTCGACATGAATGGCGCGTGCCCCTCGAGCACGCCGAAATCGCCCTCGCTGCCGGGGACGACGACCATATAGACCTCCTCCGAGCGGACGAGGCGTTCGGGAGTGACGAGCTCGAAGTGCAGGGGCATCGCTTAGGCGTCCTCGGCGGCGAGGCGCTGGGCTTTCTCGACCGCCTCCTCGATGCCGCCGACCATGTAGAAAGCGCTTTCCGGGAGATGGTCGTACTCGCCGTTCACGACCGCCTTGAACGAGCGGACCGTGTCCTCGATCGGCACGAACTTGCCAGGGATGCCGGTGAAGACCTCGGCGACGTGGAAGGGCTGGGAGAGGAAGCGCTGGATCTTGCGGGCGCGGCCGACGGTGAGCTTATCCTCTTCGCTCAATTCGTCCATGCCGAGGATGGCGATGATGTCCTGGAGCGACTTGTAGCGCTGCAGCGTTTCCTGGACGGCGCGGGCGGTCTCGTAATGCTCCTGGCCGACGGTGCGGGGCTCGAGCACGCGCGAGGTCGAATCGAGCGGGTCGACCGCCGGGTAGATGCCGAGCTCTGAGATGGCGCGGGAGAGCACCGTCGTCGCGTCGAGGTGGGCGAAGCTGGTCGCCGGGGCGGGGTCGGTGAGATCGTCCGCGGGCACGTAGATCGCCTGGACCGAGGTGATCGAGCCCTTGTTGGTCGAGGTGATCCGCTCCTGGAGCGCGCCCATGTCGGTGGCGAGCGTCGGCTGGTAGCCGACCGCCGAGGGGATGCGACCGAGCAGGGCCGACACTTCCGAGCCCGCCTGGGTGAAGCGGAAGATGTTGTCGACGAAGAAGAGCACGTCCTGGCCCTCCTCGTCGCGGAAATATTCGGCCTGGGTCAGGCCCGACAGAGCGACTCGGGCGCGGGCGCCGGGAGGCTCGTTCATCTGGCCGAACACCAGGGCGACCTTGGAGCCTTCGGAGACGGCGTTGCCGTCCGCGTCCTTGGCGATGACGCCGGCCTCAAGGAATTCGTGATAGAGGTCGTTGCCCTCGCGGGTGCGCTCGCCGACGCCGGCGAACACCGAGGTGCCGCCATGGCCCTTGGCGATATTGTTGATCAGCTCCTGGATCAGCACGGTCTTGCCGACGCCGGCGCCGCCGAACAGGCCGATCTTGCCGCCCTTGGCATAAGGCGCGAGCAGGTCGATGACCTTGATCCCGGTGACCAGGATCGCGTTCTCGGTCGACTGGTCGACGAAGAGCGGGGCGTCGGCGTGGATCGGGGCGGTGCGGGTGTGGCCGATCGGGCCGCGCTCGTCGATCGGCTCGCCGACCACGTTCATGATCCGGCCGAGCGTCTCGGGGCCGACGGGCACGCGGATCTGCGAGCCGGTGTTGCGGACCTGCTGGCCGCGGGTGAGACCTTCGGTCGAATCCATCGCGATCGTGCGCACGGTCGATTCGCCGAGATGCTGGGCGACCTCGAGCACGAGGCGCGAGCCGTTATTGTCGGTCTCGAGCGCGGTCAGGATCTGGGGCAGATCGGCTTCGAAGGTGACGTCGACGACGGCCCCGATCACCTGGCTGATACGGCCCATGCTGTTGGTGCCGGAGCTGGTCGCGGCGGTGTCTGCGGCGGTGGCCATTGTCTTGTCTTCCTTCAAATCGATTGCGTCAGCCGCGCTCGCCGTCGTCGACGAACCAGAGGCCGGTCTCGACGTCGAAGCGGAAATTGGTCTGGGCGGGCTGCCAGGGGCCCTGGCCGCGCGCGGCGGAGCGGGTGCGGCGTTCGTAGCGGCAGGCGGCGACATCCTCGCCGGCGGGGCTGCAGGTCAGGGCGCGGACCTCGACGCTGGTGCGGTTCGCGCCGCAGCCGTCCGCCTCGGCGAGGCCCGAGCAGGCAGCGTTGAGCTGGTCCTCGATCGCGGTGCGGACGTCGTCCGCGCCCGGCGCCGGGGCCTGGAGGGCTAGGAGAAGGGCAATGGTCGTAAACATGGTCTACAGGGCCTCCGCGCCGGAGATGATTTCGACGAGCTCGGTGGTGATAGCAGCCTGGCGGGTACGGTTGTACTGAATGGTCAGGCGCTGGATCATGTCGCCGGCGTTGCGGGTGGCGCTGTCCATCGCCGACATTCGGCTGCCCTGCTCGGAGGCGGCGTTCTCGAGCAAGGCGCGAAAGACCTGGACGGCGACGTTGCGCGGAAGCAGCTCGGCGAGGATCTCCTCCTCGTCGGGCTCGAATTCGATCGCGGCGTTGCCGGCATTCGCTGGCGCCTCGCCGGCGAGCGGCGGCACCGGGATGATCTGCTGGCCGACCGGCTCCTGGACGATCGCCGAGCGGAAGCGGGCATAATAGAGGTGGACGACGTCGATGCCGTCGGTGAGGTAGCGCTCGACGATGTCGGCGGCGATCTCCTGCGCGTCGGCGAAGCTCACGAACTTGATCGCGCCGGTATCGTGCTGGTGGATGATCTGCTTTGGGTAGAGGCGCTGGATGACGGCGCGTCCCTTGCGGCCGACCAGGTAGAAATAGACCGTCTTGCCCTCGCGGATAAGGTCGTCCGCGGCCTTGCGCGCGGCGCGCACGATGTTGGTGTTGAACGCGCCAGCGAGGCCGCGGTCGGAGGTCGCGACGACGAGCAGGTGAGTCTGGTCGCGGCCGGTGCCGGCGAGCAGCTTGGGGCTCTGGTCGCTGATCGCGACGCGCGAGGCGAGGCTCGCCATCACCTGCGCCATGCGCTCGGCATAGGGCCGGCCCTGCTCGGCGGCCTGCTGGGCGCGACGCAGCCTCGCGGCGGCGACCATCTTCATCGCCTTGGTGATCTTCTGGGTCGATTTCACCGAGGAAATCCGGCCCTTGAGCGCCTTGAGAGAGGCCACGCGTCCTGATCCTTAGGCGAAGGTGCGGGCGAATTCGCCGACGACGGTCTTGAGCTCAGCGGCGGTGTCGTCGTCGAGCGTCTTGGTGTCGCGAATCTTGCCGAGGAGCTCGGCATGATCGGACCGGACGTAGCTCAGCAACGCCGCCTCGAAGCGGGTGACCGCGCCGACCGGCACATCGTCGAGGAAGCCGTTGACGCCCGCATAGATGGAGACGACCTGCTCCTCGACCGGCATCGGCTGGAACTGCCCCTGCTTCAGCAGCTCGGTCAGCCGCGCGCCGCGGGCCAGCAGGCGCTGGGTCGAGGCGTCGAGATCGGAGCCGAACTGGGCGAAGGCGGCCATCTCGCGATACTGGGCGAGCTCCAGCTTGATCGAGCCGGCGACCTTCTTCATCGCCTTGGTCTGGGCGGCGGAGCCGACGCGGCTGACCGAGAGGCCGACATTGATGGCCGGGCGGATGCCCTGGTAGAACAATTCGGTCTCGAGGAAGATCTGACCGTCGGTGATCGAGATCACGTTGGTCGGAATGTAGGCGGAGACGTCGCCGGCCTGGGTCTCGATGATCGGCAAGGCGGTCAGCGAGCCATTGCCGTGGGCATCGTTCATCTTTGCCGCGCGCTCGAGCAGGCGCGAGTGGAGATAGAAGACGTCGCCCGGATAGGCCTCGCGGCCCGGCGGACGCCTGAGCAGCAGCGACATCTGGCGATAGGCGACGGCCTGCTTGGAAAGATCATCGTAGACGATGACGGCGTGCATGCCGTTGTCGCGGAAATATTCGCCCATCGTGCAGCCGGTGTAGGGCGCCAGGAACTGAAGCGGGGCGGGCTCCGACGCGGTGGCGGCGACGACGATCGAATATTCCATCGCGCCATTCTCTTCGAGCGCTCGGACGATCTGGGCGACGGTCGAGCGCTTCTGGCCGATGGCGACATAGATGCAATAGAGCTTCTGGCTCTCGTCGTCGCCCGCATTGGCGGCCTTCTGGTTGATGAAGGTGTCGAGCGCGACGGCGGTCTTGCCGGTCTGGCGGTCGCCGATGATCAGCTCGCGCTGGCCGCGGCCGATCGGGACCAGCGCGTCGAGCGCCTTCAGGCCGGTCTGCACGGGCTCATGCACCGAGGTACGGGGAATGATGCCCGGCGCCTTCACTTCGACACGGCTGCGCTGCGTCGTCTCGATCGGGCCTTTGCCGTCGATCGGCTGGCCGAGGGCGTTGACGACGCGGCCGAGCATCTCTTCGCCAACAGGCACCGAGATGATGCGCCCGGTCCGCTTGACCGGATCGCCTTCCTTGATCTGCGTGGCCTCACCGAGG
>DASQKE010000194.1:0-7084 GCA_035630675.1 Allosphingosinicella sp. | reverse complement strand
GAGGCGATCAGCTGGCACGTCCAGGAGGTGCTGCGAAATCGCAAGGCGCTTCCGAAGGACGTCGAGCGGGTGACGTTCAACGCGATCACCAAGGCGGCGGTGACCGAGGCGATGAAGCGGCCGCGCGCGCTCGACGAGGATCTGATCGACGCCTATCGCGCCCGCCGCGCGCTCGATTATCTAGTCGGCTTCACGCTCTCGCCGGTGCTGTGGCGCAAGCTTCCGGGCGCCAAGTCGGCAGGCCGCGTCCAGTCGGTGTCGCTGCGACTGATCGTCGACCGGGAGCGCGAGATCGAATTGTTCCGAGCGCAGGAATATTGGTCGGTCTCGGCGGTGATGGAGGCCGACGGGCAGGAGTTCCTGGCCCGCCTCGTCCGCTTCCGCGGCGAGAAGATCGACCGCCTGACGATCGGCGACCAGGGCACGGCCGAGGCGGCCAGGGCCGCGGTCGAGGCCGGGTTTTTCTCGGTCTCCTCGGTCGAGACCAAGCCGCTGACGCGCAATCCGCCGCCGCCGTTCATGACCTCGACGATCCAGCAGGAAGCGGCGCGAAAGCTCGGCTTCTCGGCCAGCCACACGATGCGGGTGGCGCAGGATCTCTACGAGGCCGGCGCGATCACCTACATGCGGACAGACGGCGTCGACGTCGCGCCCGAGGCGATCTCCGGTGCCCGCAAGGCGATCGCCAACCGCTTCGACGCCAGCTACGTCCCCGATAAGCCGCGCCACTACACGACCAAGGCGAAGAACGCCCAGGAAGCGCACGAGGCGATCCGTCCGACCGACTACGGCGCCGACCGCCACGGCTCGGGCGACCATGCCCGGCTCTACGACCTCGTCTGGCGGCGCGCGCTGGCGTCGCAAATGGCCTCGGCGCGGCTCGAACGCACCACCGCCGAGCTTTCTGACGGCACCGGGCAGAACGGGCTGCGCGCCAGCGGCCAGGTCGTGCTCTTCTCCGGCTTCCTCGCGCTCTACGAGGAAGGCCGCGACGACGAGAATGACGAGGAGGCGCGGCGGCTGCCCAGGCTGCGCGAGGGCGAGACCCCGGCCAAGAAGAAGGTGCTCGCCGAGCAGCATTTCACCCAGCCCCCGCCGCGTTACTCCGAAGCGAGCCTGGTCAAGAAGATGGAGGAGCTCGGCATCGGCCGGCCGTCCACCTACGCGTCGATCCTGCAGACGCTGAAGGACCGCGACTATGTCCGGCTCGAGAAGAACCGGTTCATTCCGGAGGAAAGCGGGCGGCTGCTGACGGCGTTCCTGGAGCGCTTCTTCGAGCGCTACGTCTCGTTCGATTTCACTGCGCATCTCGAGGACGAGCTCGACGACATTTCCGGCGGCCGCGCCGAATGGCAGCAGGTGCTCGATGCCTTCTGGCGGGACTTCAAGCCGAAAACCGCCGAGATCATGGAGCGCAAGCCCTCCGAGATCACCGAAGCGCTCGACGAGTTCCTCGCGCCCTGGCTGTTCCCGGACAAAGGCGACGGCTCCGACGCGCGTCTTTGCCCTGCCTGCGGGGAGGGGCGGCTCGGCCTGCGCGGCGGCCGCTACGGCGCTTTCGTCGCCTGTTCCAACTACCCGGAATGCAAGTTCACCCGCCGGTTCGGGCAGGGCGGCGGCGAGGCCGAGGGCGATAGCGGGCCGGCTGTGCTCGGCACCGATCCGGTCAGCGGAGCGGAGGTGACGCAGCGCACCGGCCGCTTCGGCGCCTATGTCCAGCTCGGCGAAGGCAAGGAGGCGAAGCGCTCGTCGATCCCGAAGGATGCGGGCGAGCTCGACCTCGCTCTGGCGCTGCGCCTGCTCTCGCTGCCGCGCACGATCGGCGCGCATCCCGAGAGCGGCAAGCCGATCACGGCGTCGATTGGCCGTTACGGGCCCTATCTCGCCCATGACGGCAAATATGCGAAGCTCGCCTCGACCGCGGAGGTGTTCGAGACCGGGATGAACGCGGCGGTCGTCAAGCTCGCCGAGGCGGCGGCCGGCGGCGGCCGCAGCCGCGGCTCGCGCGAGCCCTTGAAGACGCTCGGCGCCCATCCGCGCACCGAGCTCGAGATCAGACTGATGGAGGGCCGCTTCGGCGCCTATGTCACCGACGGGACCACCAACGCAACTTTGCCCAAGACGCTGAAGCCCGACGACCTCACGCTCGAGGAAGCGGCCCAGCTGATCGACGAGCGAGCGGCGAAAGGTCCGGCGGCGAAGAAGGGCAGGGGTCGAAAGCCGGCTCCGGGGGCGAAGAAGGCCAAGGGGAAGAAGACATGATCGAGCGCCAGGCCTCCTGCCAGTGCGGCGCCCTCACCGCGGTCACACGTGGTGAGCCGGTGCGGATCTCGGTCTGCCACTGCCTCGACTGCAAGAGGCGGTCGGGAAGCGCCTTCGCCTATGGCGCCACCTATGAGGAGGAGCAGGTCGAAGCGAGTGGCCCCGCGAAGGCCTTCCGACGTGTCGGCGAGGAGGGCTTCTGGGGCGAATTTTCCTTCTGTCCGGACTGCGGGTCGACCGTGACCTACCGGATCGAGCGGCGCCCCGGGATGGTAACCGTCCCGGTCGGAGCCTTTGCGGATCCGGGTTTCCCTGAGCCGACGGTGTCGGTCTACGGCGAGCGTCGCCACCAATGGATAAGGTTCGAGACCGAGCGGCTGGTCGAGGAATTCTAGGCGGCAAGCCCACCGCAGGTGCGGCAGGCAGGATCTTTGACAATGTTGAGACTGCGCATCGCGGGCTTGAGGGCGTCGATGAGGTGCAGCCGGCCCGCCGCTTCCTCGCCGAAGCCGGCGATGGTTCGGATCGCCTCCATCGCAGCGAACGTGCCGGCGAGCCCCGCCGCCGCGCCGAGCACGCCGAGCTCGGAGCAATTGTCGCAATCCTCGGCGTCGTAGGCGTCGCCGACATAGCAGCGGTAGCAGGGCCGGCCCGGCTCCCAGCCGCGGAAGGTCGCGATCTGGATCTGGAACTGGCCGATCGCCGCCGAGACGAGCGGGATCCGCAACGCCGTCGCCGCGTCCGAGACGGCGAGCCGCGTCGCGAAATTGTCGCTGCCGTCGATCACCACGTCCGCGCCGGCGACGAGCTCCGCCGCGTTCCCCACGCCGACCCGCTCGCATCGGCCTTCGAACCGCACGTCCGGATTGAGCCGCGCCACCGCCTCCGCAGCGACCGCCACCTTGGAGCGGCCGACATCGGCGGTGCCGAACAGGAGCTGACGCTGGAGATTGTCGAGGCTGACCGAATCGTCGTCGACGACGCGCAGCCGTCCGACGCCGGCCGCGGCGAGATACTGAATGACGGGCGAGCCGATCCCGCCTGCGCCGATCACCGCGACGGACGCGGCGAGGAGCCGTCGCTGGCCCGCGCCGCCGATCTCCTTGAGGACGATGTGCCGCGCGTAGCGGTCGAGCTGGGCGTCAGCGAATGGTGGTGAGGTTGAAATTGAACTCGCTCGCATAGATGCGCGGTTCGGCCGACGTGGCGGGGCGGATGTCGCCGCGTTGCGCAAGGGCGACGACCAGGGTCGCGACATAGACTTCGAGCGGGCGGCAGCCCATGTCGGCGACGACGAGCCGCGACAGCCGCCCGTCCGGCTCGACCTGGACCAGCCACGGCACGGTGATGTCGAAGCGGCGGTGGCTCTGCCCGCGCATCTCGCATTCATCGTCCTTGAGGATCGATTCGACCCGGGTCAGCATCGCGCCGGTCGGAAGGTTGCGCGGCGCCGGGCGGAGGTCGGGAAAGCTCGCCCATTGCGCATGGCCGACGTCGATCTGGACGTCGGCGGAGACCGAAACGGCGGTCGGGGCCGGGCTCGGAGTCGATAGCAAGGCGGACAGTGCCAGCAGCGCAGGATTCATGACCTATCTCCCCGTCGAACCGAACCCGCCGCTGCCCCGCAGCGTCTCGCCGAGCTCTTCCTCCTCGACGAACGAGGCCTTGAGCAAAGGCGCGGGGACAAGCTGAGCGATCCGCTCGCCGCGGCGGACATGGAATGCCTCCTGCCCCAGATTTGCAAGGATAATCTTCACTTCCCCGCGATAGTCGCTGTCGATCGTGCCCGGCGTGTTGAGGCACGTGACGCCGTTCTTGAGCGCCAGCCCCGACCGAGGCCGAACCTGGATCTCATAGCCTTCCGGGATCCCCACGGCGAAGCCGGTGGCCACCGCCGCGCGTGCGCCGGGCTCGAGCACCAGCGTCTCGGCCGCGACGACGTCGAGCCCCGCCGCGCCGGCGCTTGCATAAGAGGGAAGGGGAAGGCCCTCGCCGCCGGGCAGGCGCTTCAACCCGATCCTGATTTCACTCGAGAGCATCGGCGATCCTTTCGGCGAGGCGGCGCGCAATCTCGCTCTTGGGCGCGCGCTCCCAATGCTCGGCGCCGTCCACCGTCACGAGATGGACGCTGTTCGCCTCGCCGCCCATCACGTCGCCGGAGACATCGTTGGCGACAATCCAGTCGCAGCCCTTGCGCGCGCGCTTCGCCTGCGCTTCGGCGACCACGTTTTCGGTTTCGGCGGCGAAGCCGATGAGCAGCCGCGGACGCTGCGGGCTGTTCGCCAGGCCGAGCAGGATGTCCGGGTTGGCCGACCACGCGATCTGCGGGGCCCCGTCCGCTTTCTTGAGCTTTATCGGCGACTCCTCGACCCGCCAGTCGGCGACCGCGGCGACGAGCACCGCGGAGTCGGCGGGAAGCGCCGCTTGCACGGCCGCGTCCATCTCGCGTGCCGTCTCGACGTCGACTCGATCGGCGCCGCCCGGCGTGGAAAGGTTCACCGGCCCCGCGACCAAGGTCACGCGAGCGCCGAGTTCGGCCAGGGCCGCGGCGACAGCGAAACCCTGCTTCCCGGAGGAGCGGTTGGCGATCACGCGGACGGGGTCGATCGGCTCGTGTGTCGGCCCGGCGGTGACGATGATGTGCTTGCCTGAAAGCGGGCCGGTGCGCGTCGGCCCTGCCACCTGCGCGCGGATCGCGACGAGGATCGCTTCGGGTTCGGGAAGCCGGCCCGGCCCGAACTCGCCGCAGGCCATCTCGCCTTCGTCCGGCTCGATGATGGTGACGCCGTCGGCCCTCAGCCGCGCGACGTTGCGCCGCGTCGCCTCGTGCTGCCACATCCGTACGTTCATCGCCGGCGCGGCGAGAACCGGCTTGTCGGTGGCGAGGAGGAGCGTGGTGGCGAGGTCGTCCGCAATGCCGGCGGCCATGCGGGCGAGCAGATCGGCCGTGGCCGGGCAGACGACGACCAGATCGGCCTCGCGAGAGAGCTGGATATGCCCCATCTCGACCTCGTCCTTGAGGTCCCAGAGGCTGGTGTGGACTGGCTGCTCGGAGAGCGCAGCCAGCGTCATCGGCGTCACGAACTGCGCACCGCCTTCGGTGAGCACGCAGCGCACGCTCCCTCCCGCCTTGCGGATCAGCCGCACCAGCTCGCACGCCTTGTACGCCGCAATCCCGCCGCCCACGATCAGAAGGATGCGCTTGCCGTTCATCGGCTCAGACTAGGAGCAGCGCCGCTGCCGCGCCAGCCGCGGCTGCGGCAAGCGCGGTCAGGACGTAGCCGGTGTAGCGACGGGGCCTGACCACGACCACGTCCGGCAGCGGCGGATCGGGCGGGGCGGCGCCGGGGGGCGGATAGTAATGGTCCAAGCGGCGGATGAGCTCCGGGATCCTGCGCAAGGTGCGGACGTTGCGGACGATCTCGTCCGCCAGCGCGGCTTCGGGGCCGAGCTCGCCGCGCACCCATTCGCGCAGGAAGGGCTCGGCCGTCTCCCACATGTTGATGTCGGGATCGAGCGCGGTGGCGACGCCTTCCTCCATCACCATCGTCTTCTGGAGCAGAAGCAGATGCGGCTGGACCGGCATGTCGAAGTCGCGGGTGATGACGAACAGGCCGTCGAGCATGCCGCCGATCGAGATCTCCTTGACCGGAAGGCCGCGGATCGGCTCGCCGACCGCGCGCAGCGCGGTCGCGAACTCGTCGACATTGTGGTGCGACGGCACATATTGCGCTTCGAAATGGATCTCGGCGACGCGGCGGTAATTGCCGACGATGATGCCGTAGAGGATCTCGGCGAGCCAGACCCGGGCCTGGCGGTCGATCCGCCCCATGATGCCGAAATCGATCGCCGCCAGCCGTCCGTCGGGAAGGGCGAAGAGATTGCCCTGGTGAAGATCGGCGTGAAAAAAGCCGTCGACCACCGCCTGGCGCAGGAAGGCCCGCACCAGGGTCGCCGCCAGCGCCTTGAGGTCGTGGCCGGCCTCGACGAGCGCGTCGCGGTCGGTGAGCTTGATGCCGTCGATCCATTCGAGCGTCATCACCCGCCGCGCGGTCCGGCTCCAGTCGATCTCGGGGACGTGGAAGCCGCTCTCGGCGACGAGGTTCTCGCGCAGCTCGGAGGCGGAGGCGGCCTCGCGGCGAAGGTCGAGCTCGCGCATCGTCCACTGGCGGAAGGTGGCGACGATGACCCGCGGCCGCAGGCGCGCCGCCTCGCCGCCATAATGCTCGATCTGCGCGGCAGCCCATTCATAGGTGTCTAGCGCGCGGGCGAAATCCTCCTCGATGTTCGGCCGCAACACCTTGACCGCGACCTCGTGGCCGTCGGTGGTGACGGCGCGGTGTACCTGGGCGATCGAGGCGGCGCCGACCGGTTCCTCGTCGAAGCGCGAGAAGAGATCCTCAAGCGGTTTTTGGAGCGCCTGCTCGATGGTCCGGCGAATCTGCTCCAAGGGCGCCGGTGGCAAGCTGTCCTGGAGCAATGAGAGATCGCGCGCCGCCTCGGCTCCGACCAGATCGGGCCGCGTCGCCAGCGCCTGGCCGAACTTGATCGCGGCCGGGCCGATCTCCTGGAAGGCGGTGGCATAAGCCGGCACGTTCGGCACCCGGGCGCCGAAGCGGGCGATGCGCGCGAGCCGGCGGACCGGCGCAGGCGTGTTGAGATCGCGCTCGATGCCACGGAGCGCGCCGTGCCGCGCGAGCACGCGGCCCCATTTCAGGAGCCGCCAGACATGGACGATCGGCCTGGTCACACTTTCCAGCCGCTGTGAACCGCGACCAGGCCGCCGAGGATCGGCTCGGCGCGGACGTTCGAGAAGCCCGCG
>DASQKE010000193.1:0-2985 GCA_035630675.1 Allosphingosinicella sp. | reverse complement strand
GCAGATCGAACAGGCGCTTGCGCTCGGCCCAGGCGCGCTCCGGGTCGGGATCGGGATCGAGGAAGATGTCGCGGTGGTCGAAGGCGGCGACGAGCTTCATCGCGCGCGACAGCAGCATGCCGTTGCCGAATACGTCGCCCGACATATCGCCGATGCCGGCGACCGTCACAGGCTCCGACTGGACGTCGACGCCGATCTCGCGGAAGTGGCGCTGGACGCAGACCCAGGCGCCGCGGGCGGTGATGCCCATCGCCTTATGGTCGTAGCCCTGGCTGCCGCCGCTCGCGAACGCGTCGCCGAGCCAGAAGCGGGCGGAGACGGCGATGCCGTTGGCGATGTCGGAGAAGGTCGCCGTGCCCTTGTCGGCGGCGACCACGAAATAGGGGTCGGCCTCGTCGCGGATCACGACCTTGGTCGGGTGCACGACCTTGTTCTCGACGATATTGTCGGTGACCGACAGCAGGGACCGGATGAAGATCCTGTAGCTCTCGGTGCCCTCGGCGAGCCAGGCGTCGCGGTCGGAGACCGGCGGGAGGTGCTTGGGATAGAAGCCGCCCTTGGCGCCGGTCGGGACGATCACCGCATTCTTGACCAATTGCGCCTTCATCAGGCCGAGGATCTCGGTCCTGAAATCGTCGCGGCGGTCGGACCATCGAAGGCCGCCGCGCGCGATCGGGCCGCCGCGCAGATGGATGCCCTCGACGCGGGGGCTGTAGACCCAGATCTCGCGCCACGGCACCGGCGCCGGGAGGCCCGGGATGCGCGCGCTGTCGAGCTTGAAGGCGAGCGCCTCGGCCGCGGCGGGAGCGAAGGCATTGGTCCTGAGCGTCCCCGCGATCACCGCGCGGTAGAGGCGCAGGATGCGATCCTCATCGATCGCGGCGACGTGGCCGAGGCCGCGGTCGATCTTGCGCTCGGCGTCCTTCACCGCCGCCTCGCGGTCGCCGTCGAAATCGGGGTCGTGCATGGCGTCGAACAGAGCGACGAGGCTCCTGGTCACGTCCGGCGCGCGGCGCAGCGCCTCGACGACGGTGACCATCGAATAAGACAGGCCGATCTGGCGCAGATAGCGGAACCAGGCGCGGAACAGGACGACCTCGCGCGGCTGCAGGCCGGCGGAGACGATGAGCTGGTTGAACGGGTCGTTCTCGGCCTTGCCTTCGAGCACCGCCGTAATGGCGCGCTCGACCAGGCGGGCGCGCTTCATGACGTCGGCGGCCTCGCCCCCGCGCGGCATTTCGAGGATGAAATCGTGGATGTAGCCGAGGTCGCCCGCGTCGAGGGCGGTCGGCACCTCCTCGAGCACGCGGAAGCCGAAATTCTCGAACACCGGCACGGCTTCCGATAGCGGGATGATCGCCGCGAGCCGGTAGGTCTTGAGGTGGAGCCGGCCAGTGCCGTCCTCGTCCTTGCGGAACAGGCGCGCGTCGCGGGCGGCGGCGCCGTCGAGGTCGCAGATCCGAAGCACGTCCTGCGCGGCCTCGCCGGGACCGGTACGGATCCTGTAGCCCTCCGGGAAGTCGTCCATGTAGCTCAGGGCGAGGCGCGTGGCGCGGGCGGTGCCGACGATCGCGCCGAGCGCCTCCTCGACGCTCGGCTCCCAGCCGCGGACCATGTCGACGAGGCGGCGGTCGAGCGTCTCGCGTTCAGGGAGCGGGTGGTCAGCGGCGATGTCGTAGGTGTAGCGCACGAGCGCCAGGTCGCCCTCGCCGAGCTCGACCGACCAGTTGGTGAGCCTGCCGGTCGTCGCTTCCGCGATCATCTCGCCGATATCGGTGCGGCGGCGGGTGGTGAGCTCGTCGCGCGGCAGCCAGACGAAGGCGAACAGATGGCCGCGAAGCGCGCTGCGCACCAGCAGCAGGGTCGGTCGCGGACGGTCGGCGAGCGACATCGCAGTCATCACCAGCTCGCGCACGTCGGCGGGCGTGAGGCTGATCAGAAGGTCCGGCGGCAGCGCGCTCATCGCGTGGCGCAGCGCCTTGCCGCTGTGGCCGCTCTGGTCGAAGCCGAACTCGGCCTCCAGCTCTTCGAGGCGGCGGCGGAGCAAAGGCACTTCGTCGGCGGGCCGGTTCAGGCCCTCGCTGGTCCAGAGGCCCGCATGGACGCCGATGCCGGTGATCTTGCCCTCCTCGCGCACCGGCACGACGATGAGGTCGAATGGGACGCGGCGGTGGACGGTCGACTTGCGGTCGGCCTTGGCGAGAAGGGGGACGGCGCCGCCCTCGACGAAATAGCGGATCGCCCCTTCCGGCCCGCCCTCGTCGGTCGGGTCGCCGGGCAGGCGGAACAGGCCCAGAGCCTGGGACGGGGCCCGGCCCGGCCGCTCGACATGGTAGGCGAGCAAGGTCATCGCACCGTCGGCGAACCAGCGCAGCAGCTCGGCGCCTTCGGGATCGTCGATCGCGTCGGAATCCTCGCGCAGCTTGGATTGCATCGCCCGCCAGTCGGTGACGGCGGCTCGGACGTCGGCGAGGACGCGGTGGAGGGCGGCGACGAGCTCGCGCCGCTCGCGCGCGTCGGCGCGGTCGACCTCGATATACATGATCGATTCGCGGCGGCCGACATCGTCGCAGAGCGGCTCGACGGCGGTGAGGGAGCCGCCTTCGTCGCGCTGGACGCAGACCACAGGGTGGAGCAGCCGGTGGATGACGAGACCGCGGCCGGCGATCGCATTGGCGATCGAATCGACCAGGAAGGGCATGTCGTCATTGGCGATGCACATGCGCATCCGGCGGTGACCGACCTGTCCGCCGGCCGATTCGAGCTTGATCAGCGCGATGCCGGGGGGACGCCGCCGCGCGCAGGCGACGATGAACTCGGCCGCGTCGCGGCACTCGGTCTCGCTGAAGCCGGCCAGCTCGCCCGGCAGCGCGCCGTTGCACAAAGCGTGGGCGAGCGCGTCGATCAGGGGCTGGTCGCCGGGTGCCGCCGCGATCTTGTTGCCGGCCTCGCTTCCGCCGGGATCGACGGAGGATCCAGCAGCAA
>DASQKE010000192.1:0-2513 GCA_035630675.1 Allosphingosinicella sp. | reverse complement strand
AGCTTGCGCACCAATGGTGGGGACATCAGGTCCTGGGCGCCAGGATGCAGGGCGCCTCTCTGTTGTACGAATCGCTTTCTCAATATTCCGCGCTGATGGTGTTGAAGAGACTTCGGGGGGAGGAGAATATCCGCCGTTTCCTCCAATTTCAGCTCGATCGTTATCTGAGCGGCCGCCGCACCCAGGTGCTCGAGGAGCAGCCGCTTATCAGCACCGGACTCGACCAGGATTATATCAACTACGGAAAAGGCGCGCTCGCTTTGTATCTGCTCCAGCAGCGGATGGGGGAGGAAGCGGTGAACCGCGTGTTGCGGCGATTCGTCGACCGGTACCGTTTCACGATTGCACCCTATCCACGCTCCCTCGATTTGATCGCATTCCTGCGTGCGGAGGCGCGAACACCGGAGCAGCAGGCGCTGATCACCGATCTGTTCGAACGTATCACGGTCTACGACCTCCGCGTCGACCAGCCGACGGCGGTGAGGCGTCCCGACGGCCGCTGGGACGTGACGGTGCCGGTGGAGGCGCACAAGGCCTATGCGGATGGGCGCGGGAACGAGCGCCGGACATTGCTCAGCGAGCCGATAGAAATCGGGTTGTTCACCGCCGAGCCGGGCATCGGCCCATTCGACCGCCGCGACGTCCTGATGATGGAGCTCCGTCCGATGCGCACGGGGCGCCAGGTGCTGCGCTTCGTCACCGAGCGGCGGCCGACCCACGCCGGCGTCGATCCGTACAACCTCTACATCGACCGGAATTCCGGCGACAATGTCGGGTCGGTGACGAGCTGAAGCCGGTCCAGCCGGGCTTTGAAGCCTGGCTTACCGGCCAGGTCGAGGCGGATCGCTTTTGGCCAGGCGGTCCGCGGCGGGCGGCGGCGCTCCCCATCCTCCTCCCAGCGCCCGGATCAGGCCGATGGTCGCGACATAGCGCGCGGCGTTGACCTGGACGGCGGTGCGGCGGTGCTCGAGGATCACTCGAAGCCCGTCGACATAGTCGAGCTGGCTGATCAGCCCGTTGCCGTAGCGGGCGTGGAGCATCGCCGCCAATATTTCGTCGTCGTCGGCGATGCCGCGCAGGGTCTCGGCCCGGTCGCCCAGGATCCGGACCGCGCTGAGCTGGTTGTCGACGTCTCGAAGCGCGGTGAGCAGCTGAGTGCTGTATTGGGCGGAGGCGAGCGAGAGGTCGGCGCGGGCGGAACGCACCCGCGCCTTGTGGCGGCCGCCGTCGAGGCCGGGGACGGAGAAGAGGAAGCCAAGCCCGAAATTCTGGGTCGCCGAGTTCAGCAGGCTTCCAAGCGACGGCGAGGCGAAACCCTGGGCGCCGGTGAGGCTGAGGCTGGGCAGCCAGGCCACTTTGGCGGCCCCTACCCGCGCCCGCGCGGCTTCGACGCTTCGCAGCCCGGCCGAAATGTCCGGGCGCCGGGCGATGACGATGCTCGGGATATCCGAAGGGACGACCGGCGGAGTGCCGAGCTTGCCGGGAACGGCAATGTCCGACGGCGCCTCGCCCATGAGCAGGGCGAGGTTGCTGACCAGTTCGGCCCGGCGGCGATCCACATCGTCGACGTCCGACCGGATGGTCGCGACCTCGGCACGCTCGCGGTTCACCGCCAGCCGGGTCGCCAGGCCGTTGCGCTCGCGCTCCTCGAGGATCTTGAGAGTCGCGCTCCGATCGTCCGCGGTCTTGGCCAGGATAGAGCGCTCCTCATCGAGCGCGCAAATTTCGAAATAGGTCTGGACCGTGTCCGCCTCGACGAGCAGCCGCGCGTGGCGGAGCAGGTCCGCGCTGGCCGCCGCGTCAAGCCGAGCCGCCCTTTTCGCCTTCGACAATCGTCCGAGCAGGTCGATCTCGTAGCTGAGGACGGCATTCGGCTGGATCAGGCGGCCGCTCGTGCCGGACTCGTTGATCAGCGGCCCGGTTCGCTGCGACACGCCGCCGACGCCGCCGAGCTGAGGCATGCGCGCCGCCGCGGCGCCGCGAAGCAGGGCCCGCGATTTCTCGAGCCGGGCCGCCGCTTCCTGGATGCTGGAGTTGCTCTTGCGGGCCTTCTCGACGACGGCGTCGAGCACGGGATCGTTGAAGATCTTCCACCAGGCCTCGTCCGCGAGGCTCGCCGCCGGAACGGTCGCGGCCGGGTAGCGGTCGGCGGCGTTGAAGCGCTCGGGAATAGCGGGCCTGGGCAGCTCGGCGGCCCGGGGCTTCGACTGCACCGGGCTCAGCCCGGCCAGGAGCAAGGCCAGCCCGATCCCCGAATATCTTGCCCTCGAAACCATCATGCGATGCTATTCTTCACGGTGTGACCGGGGCCTGAATAGTATAGCCACCCAGCCGAAGCTGGATGGCTACACTTTGCCGATGGCGGTTCAGTCTGCGCAAGCAGCTTCGCGCCATTTGCCCGGCAGGTCTTAGTAGTAGTCGTACGAAACCGGCTGCGTATAGCCGCCACCGCCGCAACGGGTGGTGCCGCCGCAGCGAGTGCCGCCGCAACGGGTGCTGCCGCCGCAGCGAGT
>DASQKE010000191.1:0-5798 GCA_035630675.1 Allosphingosinicella sp. | reverse complement strand
GCGGGGCGTGGTGCAAACCGCCCCCTTCGACGGGGCTCAGGACAGGCTTCGACAGGCTCAGGGCTAGCGTTGGCCCGCAAGCCGCGACGGAAGGCGGCGCGGCCCGCGCTGGGCCCGAACGACCGCATTCACGGGGGCCGGAACCGGGAGGCGCAGATCGTGCGCAATCCCGGGCGCAAATTGTTCAACAAGGAGAGGAAGAAGATCTTTCTCGAATGGTTTGCGGGGACGGCGAACATGAGCTGGGCGGCGGAGGTGGCGGGGGTCAGTTACAAGACGGTCTCCAAGCATATCCTGAAGGATCCGGACTTCGCCGGCGAGGTGCACGAGGCGATGCAGCTCGGGGTGCTGCGCGCCAAGGCCAAGATGCTCGAGACGAGCCGGCAGCCGACGAAGATCGGGATCGACGGCGAGATCGAAGTGCCCGAGCTGGATATGACCCGCTTCGAGGCGCAGCAGGCGGTGCGCGAGCATGAGCGGACGCTGACCTTCGGGAGGAAGCCGGGGCGGGTGCCGCGGATCGCCGGGAATGCGGAGGTGCTGGCGGTGGTCCGCAAGAGATTCAAGGTGTTCGCGGCGCGGGTTCGGGCGCGGGGAGGGAGCGGTGATGGCAGTCCGAGTGGGTCTCGGGGCCCCCTCCACCAGCCTGCGCCTTCGGCTACGGCCGGTCCCCCTCCCCGTGCCGGGGAGGAATGATGAGCGTCGACGTGGGCGGGCTTGCCGCGCTGGTGCCAGGCACGTGCCAGCCGCGCTGGTGCCAGGCACGTGCCAGGCACCGGAAGTTCCAGGCACCGGAAGTTCGCGTGCCGGGGAGGAATGATGAGCGTCAACGTGGGCGGGCTTGCCGCGCTGGTGCCAGGCACGTGCCAGGCACCGGAAGTTCGGGCGGGGCGGGACACAAGGATCAACCTCGACCTCCGCGCGGGTGGCGAGTCCACCTCCACCCCAACCCTCCCCCCTCGAGGGGGAGGGGGTGAAGCGTGAGCGTCGACGTGGGCGGGCTTGCCGCGCTGCTCGAGGAGGCGGCGGAGCTGTTCCGGACCGAGGAGGATTGGGACTGGTTCCTCGGCGGGCTGCCGGGGCCGGTGGTGCGGGCCTTTTACCACGACTGGTCGTGGCAGGCGCATGGCGGGCAGGTCGAGCCGCCGGGCGACTGGCGGGTCTGGCTGTTGATGGCCGGGCGCGGGTTCGGCAAGACGCTTGCGGGGGCGCAGTGGGTGACGGCACAGGCGCGGGCGCATCCGGGGGCGCGGATCGCCCTGGTCGGGGCGAATGTCGACGACGTCGTCAAGGTGATGGTCGAGGGGCCGAGCGGGCTGCTCGCGGTCGCGCGTCACGACCAGCCCCTGCAGTGGGCGCCGACGCATCTGACCCTGCGCTTCCATTCGGGGGCCGAGGCGTTCGTCTATTCGGCGGCGGCCGGGGAGAAGTTGCGCGGGCCCGAGCATCATTTCGCCTGGGCCGACGAACTCGCCAAATGGGACCGGGCGGACGCCTGCTGGGACAATCTGATGATGGGCCTGCGCAAGGGCGAGCGGCCGCGCTGCCTGGTGACGACGACTCCGCGCGCCGTGAGCGTGATGCGGCGCATCCGCGCCCTCGCCGCCTTCGCCGAGACCCATGGGCGGACGGCGGACAATCCGCATGCCGAAGAGGGTTTCGTGGCCTGGGCGACCGACACCTATGGCGGGACGCGGCTGGGGCGGCAGGAGCTGGACGGAATCCTGTTCGCGGACGTAGAGCGGGCCCTGTTCACGCGCGACATGCTGGAGAAGGCGCGGGCGGAGCGGTTGCCGGAGATGATAAGGGTGGTGGTCGGGGTCGACGCGCCGGCGGGGACGGAAGGCGATGCGTGCGGGATCGTGGTGTGCGGGCTGGGGGCGGACGGCATCTTCTATGTGCTCGCCGACTGCACCGTCGCCGGGCTGAGGCCGGAAGGCTGGGCGCGGGCGGTGGCGCGGGCCGCGGAGGCCTGGGGGGCCGACCGGGTGGTGGCCGAGAAGAACCAGGGCGGGGAGATGGTGGCGAGCGTGCTGGCGGCGGCGGACTCGGCGATGCCGGTCAGATTGGTCTCGGCGAGCCTCGGCAAGGCGGCGCGGGCGGAGCCGGTGGCGGCGCGGTTCGAGACCAATAAGGCGCGGCTCGGCGGCCGCTTCCCGGAGCTCGAGGACGAGCTCGCCGGGCTGACCGAGGCCGGCGGCTATGAGGGGCCCGGAAACTCGCCGGACCGGGCCGACGCGATGGTCTGGGCGATGAGCGAGCTGGCGCGGCCGCGGGTCGAGCCGCGGATCCGGCAGCTGTAGCGCTCTAGTCCACCAGGCGCTTGCTAGCGTAGGTGAATTCGAGCGCGAGCCGCCGCGCGGTCTCCTGGAGATTCGCCGCCGCCGAATGGCCGCCCTGCATGTTCTCGTAATAATAATAAGGCTGGCCAAGCGCCGAGAGGCGCGCCGCCGCCTTGCGGCCGTGGCCGGGATGGACTCGGTCGTCGGCGGTCGAGGTGTGGATGAAGGGGGTCGGATAGGTCCTCCCGGCGGTGAGCCGCTGGTAGGGCGAATAGGCCTCGATCCAGGCGCGCTGCTCGGGAATGTCCGGATCGCCATATTCGCCTTTCCACGAGGCGCCTGCGCCGAGCAGGTGGTAGCGCATCATGTCGAACAAAGGCACCTGGATGATCGCCGCGTTGAACAATTCCGGCCGCTGGGTGATGGCGGTGCCGACGAGCAGGCCGCCCTGGCTGCCGCCGATCACTCCCAGGCGGCGCGGGCTGGTGATCCGCCGCGCGATCAGATCCTCGGCGACGGCGATATAATCGTCCCAGGTGCGCTGCTTGTTGGCGCCCTGCGCGGTCTGGTGCCATTCGGGACCGAACTCGCCGCCGCCGCGCAGGTTCGCGACCACCCAGGCATTGCCGCCCTCCAGCCACAGCCGGCCGGTGGTGCCGAGATAATTGGGCGTCAGCGCGTTCTGGAAGCCGCCATAGCCGTAGAGCATGGTCGGGGTGGAGCCGTCGTTGCGCGAGCCGCGCGGGCGGATCACGAAATAGGGGATTTTGGTGCCGTCGCGTGACGTCGCCTCATGCTGCTCGACGACGTGGCCGGCCGCGTCGAAGCGCGGCGGAGTGGTCTTGATCCGCTCCGGAGCCGCGGTGCCGGCGGCGTCGTAGAGATAGAGCGAGGTCGGATCGAGGAAGTCGGTGACGGTGAACATCGCCGTATCGTCCTCGTCCGAGGCGGCGGCGATGCCGATGGTCGCGTTCTGCGGCAGCGGCACCGGGGTCGAGCGCCACGCGCCGTCGACGTAATTGTAGGTGAAGGCGCGGCCGCGGACATTGTCGAGAATCGTCACCAGCAGGGTGTTGCGGGTGGTGGCGATGCCGGAGAGCGTCTGGCGCGGCCCCGGCGCCCACACCAAGGACGGGCGGGCGCGGACCGGGTCGCGCTTCCACTGGGCGAGGTCGTAGGAGACGACGGAGTCGGGCGCGAAGCGCAGGCCCGGCGCGGCTTCCCACGCTTCATCGAGCGAGACCAGAAGGCGCCCGTCGACGATTCCGACCGGCGAGGATTTGCGCGGGATCGGCAGCACGACGTTGCCGCGCGGCGTGAACAAGGTCCATTCGTTCTCGAAGAAGCTGACCGCGCGGCCGACGCCCTGGGCGTGGACGCGGCCGGCCGAGTCGCGCAGCACGAACGGGAAGACGCGCACGTCCTGCTCGGTGCCGCGAAACACTTCCCGGGCCTGATCGAGCGGCTGGCCGCGGCGCAGGCGCCGGACCGTGATCGGATATTGCGAGGTCGACATCGTTCCTTCGCCGAAGTCGCGCGCGACGAGGATCTCGTTCTCGTCCACCCAGGTCACGTTCTGCTTGCCCTCGGGCAGGCTGAAGCCGCCGGGCACGAAGCGGCGCTCGACGAGGTCGAACTCGCGCACGAAATTGGCGTCGCGGCCGCCGTTCGAAAGGGTGACGAGGCAGCGCCGCTGCGCCGGCTCGAGGCACTGCATGCCTTGATACACCCAGTTGGCATTCTCCTCGCGGGCGAGCGCGTCGATGTCGAGCACCGTCTCCCATTCGGGGCTTTCGGTCCGGTAGCTGGCGAGCGTGGTGCGGCGAACGATGCCGCGGACATGCTCCTGGTCCTGCCAGAAATTGTAGAGGCCGGAGGGGCGGATCGAGACGAACGGGATGCGGTCGCGCGCCTGCAGGATCTCGAGCGCGCGGTCGTAATATTGCTGATAGCGCGGATCTGCCTGAAGCTCGCCCAGCGTGCGCTGGTTCTCGTTGCGCGCCCATGCCAGAGCGCGCTCGCCCTCGATCTCTTCCAGATACTGCAACGGATCCTCGCCCTCGTCGAACGTGACGACCGGAGCGGTTTCGGCGGGGGCCTGGGTCGCGGGCTGGGCGTTGCCGCCGGCGGCCACAATCATCGCGGCAGCACCGGCGAGCAGGATCGTCCTGAAATGCATCTCATCCCTTCCACATAGGTCGCGTATGTCCGCGACGTTAGGGGGTGACGTGGGGCGGCGCAAATGTCGGCTCTTGCGAATCGGCGCCCGATTTCAGCCTTCTACGGACCCTCAGCGAGCAGCCTGCCCAGCGCCGCCTCGATCTCCTTCTCGCGATAGGGCTTCTGGAGGACGAAAGCGGCTTCGTGCCCGGGATCGAGGCCGTCGCGGCCGTAGCCGGTCGCGAAGAGATAGGGGATGCCGCGGTCGTCGAGGCGTCGGGCGATGCCGTAGCTGTCGCCTTCGCCGATATTGACGTCGAGGATGGCGCCGTCGATCGCCGCGTCGGCGGCGAGCGCGAGCGCGGGAGCGACGCGAAAGGCGGGGCCGACGACCTCGTAACCGAGACTTTCCAGCATGTCCTGAAGTGCGATGGCGAGAATCGGCTCGTCCTCGACGATCAGGATCCGCTTGTCGCGGGCGCGGTTCATCGTATCGGGTCCCGAACGATTATCGACCTAAATCAATCGGGTGCGCCGGTGACGAAGTATCGCGGCGGGTTCAACCGGGCAGCGGCGGATGGAAAAACGAGCGCGGCGAGCCGAAAATTGGGCGGCGCATGATCGTCCTTGATGGGGCCGTCATTGCGCGGAGCGGAGCGACGAAGCAATCCAGTGTGCGAGGGGGGACAGTCACTTTCAGCACCGCAGCGCGAGCTCGTTTTCCGCAGCGGGTGAAAGTGACTGTCCCCCTGATTTAGGGCGAAATCGTTCTAGAAGCCGATCCGGAGCGCCAGCGAGCCGGCGACTTCGTTGCCTTGCTCGGCCTCGAGCGTGCCGGTCGCCTGGACCTGCACCGAGATCGCCGAGGCGAGCGACAGGTTCACGCCGCCGGTGACGCGGCCATATGTGTCGCGCGAGCGTGCGGGCAGGTTCCAAGTATTGACGATCTCGGGTGCGGCGGTGAGCGCGTAGGTGAGGCTGCGCGCGTCGCCGTCGAACTCGCGCTCCAGCGCGACCGACCCGTAGGGCTGGATCGAGAGGCCGCCGGAGGAAATGTCGCCGCGGGCCTCGATTCCCGCCGAGCCGGTCAGCGAGGTCAGCCTCTGCTCGCTGACGTCGAGGGTCAGGACGGGGTCGCCGGTCTCGGTGAAGGCGTCGATCTCGGCGCGGGCATAGCGCAAAGCGACGACCGGGCCGATCTGGAGGCTTCCCATCGGCAGCAGGAAGCCGGCCGAGGCGCCTGCGGTCGTCGTGTCGCCGTCGGGCGAGGCGGTGACATTGTCGATCACCGCCGCGCGCTCGATGTCGTAATCGAGCGACCCGATGCCGGCATAGCCCTGGACGAAGGCGCCGCCG
>DASQKE010000190.1:0-5761 GCA_035630675.1 Allosphingosinicella sp. | reverse complement strand
GATCGGCGAATCCGCGGCGTCGTCCATCAGCCGGTCGTAGCGGGCGTAGCCGTGGATCGCGAAGCCGCTGCCGACGTCGAGCCGCAGCCCGGCCGCGCCGCCGATCGCGTGGATGCCGCTGCGGGCATCGAAGACGGGGAGACCGGTCCGTCCGGCGACGACCGGGGTGACGCCGTAATAAGCGTCCATATAATCATTGTCGGCCCAGCGGATGCGCGGCCCGATCGAGAAGACGGTGTCGCCGCGGCCGCGGGCGAAGAGGTCGGCGCCGAGATCGGCGACGAGGCCTTCGTGGCCGCCGATGCCCTGCCGAATCTCGCCGCGAAGGCGGAAATTCTCGCCGAGCATGGCTTCGACGAAGCCGCCGGCCTCGACCGTGAAGCCGACATTGTCGACGGCGGCGCCGACATCCTCGGCGCGGCGGCGGCGCTGGAAGTTGACGGCCGGGCCGACATTGACCGGGCTGTTTTCGCCGAGCAGTCCGAAGCCGAAGCCTTCGTCCGGCGCTTCGAGCGGGATCGGCCGGCCGGCGCGGCGGATGCCGACGATCGGGAAAGGAAAGACGCCGAGATCCTCCGCGCCCGGAAATTCCGGATAGGTCTGGGCGCCGATGCCGACGGTGACGATATAGCCGCCTTCCGGCTGCCCGTCGTGATTGTCCTGCGCCGCGGCGGGCACGGCGCCGAGGGTGAAGAGGGCCGCGGCGGCGAGCGTGGCTGCGCGGGGGCGGGGGCGATTTGTTAGTCTGAGGTTCATGTTGTTACGGAACGGTCATGACCGGCTTAAGTTGCGCACGTCCTGCCGACAAAGGGGAACTCTCGTCACTCGCGCTCTGTTTGCTCCCGTGACAGTTCGCAGGAGTAAATTGCGATGCGTAAGCTCATCCTTCTCGTAAGTGCCGCGGCGATGGCCGCGGCGATGCCGGCTCTGGCTCAGGGACGCGGCGGCGGCAACGGCAAAGGTGGCGGCCAGCAGGCCGAAGCGCGCGGCGGCGGCCACCAGGGCCATGGCCGCGGCAACGGCCGCGCCGAGCGGTCCGATCGAGGCGGTGGCCAAGCGCGCCGGGTGGAGCGGCGCGAGGTGCGTGCAATCGAGCAGGCCGACCGGCGCGTCGAACGCCAGGTGCGCGGGAACGATCGTCGCGAGGTGCGCCGCGCCGAAGGCCGGGATTGGGGCCATTGGGCGAGCGGCCGCGGCAATGGCCAGCGTTTCGCCGGACGCAGCGTCGACTGGCGCGACGGACGATCGCTGCCGGTGCGGCTCGCGCGGGGCGGGTGCCCGCCGGGCCTTGCCAAGCAGAACGCCTTCTGCCTCCCGCCGGGCCAGTTGCGCCGCGCCCAGATGATGGGCCAGCGGATCGACCGCAGCCGGTTCGGAGCGGTGCCCCAGGAATGGCTGTACCGCTTCCGCGACGACAGCGATTTCTATTATCGCTACGACGACGCCGGCTACGTCTACCGGCTGAATCGCGGAAACGATCTGGTCAGCGCGATCCTGCCCTTGTTCGGCACCGGCCTGACGCTCGGCGAGCCGCTTCCGCTCGGCTACGACGCCTACAACCTGCCGGTCCCGTACCGCGACTTCTACGCCGACAGCGACGACCATCTCTATCGCTACGACGACGGCGCGATCTATCAGGTCGACACCGAGACGCGGCTGATCGAGGGCGTGGTCGCCCTGCTCACCGGCAATCCGATCAGCGTCGGCTCGGCACTGCCGGCGGGCTATGACGCCTACAATCTGCCGATGGACTATCGCGATCGCTATGCGGACGACGCGGACTCGCTCTACCGCTATTCGAACGGAGGCATCTATCAGGTCGATCCGACGACGATGCTCGTGCAATCGCTCGTCGAGATGGTGCTCTGAGGCGGGGCAGCGGCCCGGACGGACAGGGGAGAGTGAGATGAGGATGAAGCTTTTGCTCGCTTGGGCCGCGGCGGGCGCGCTGGCGGCGTGCCAGGGCGCCGAGGACGCAGGCAACAATGCCGCCGGCGCCGGCGGCGATTCCTCGACCGGCGGCAATGCGCAGGGCCAGACCGGGCGCAGCATCGGCGATGCGGCGGCGCAGAGCGCCGACCTCTCCCAGTTCAGCCAGGCGGTTCAGGCGGCCGGTCTCACCGACGTGCTGACAAGCGTCGGCCCCTACACGGTGTTCGCGCCGGTCAATGCCGCCTTCGACGCCGTGCCGCAGGAGACGCGGACCCGGCTGATGGCGGCGGAGGGGCGCGACCAGCTGACCCAATTGCTCACCTTTCACATCGTCCCCGGCGTGGTGACCGCGCAGGACCTCGGCGCCGCGATCCAGCGCGGGCAGGGCCGGGCCACCGTCACGACCGTGTCCGGCGACAATCTCACCGTCACCCGCGAGGGTGAGGCGCTGGTGGTGAGCGACGCCTCGGGCGGCCGGTCGCGGGTCGTGCAGGCAGACAGGATCCAGTCGAACGGCGTCATCCACCATGTCGACGCCGTCCTGATGCCCGGCGGCGGACGCTAGGAACGCTATTCGAACTCGAGGATGACGGCGTCGACGGCGAGGCTGTCGCCCGGCGTCGCCTGGACGGACTTCACCGTCCCCGCTTTCCCCGCGCGCAGGATATTCTCCATCTTCATCGCCTCGACGACGGCGAGCGGCTGGCCGGCTTCGACACGCTCGCCCGCGGCGACGTGGAGCGCGGTCAGGAGCCCGGGCATCGGGCAGAGGAGAAGTTTGGAGAAATCGGGCGGGACCTTCTCGATCATGTGCCGCGACAGCTCGGCCACGTGGGGGAGGAGCACTGAAAAGATGTGGCTGGCGCCCCGGGTGGTCAGGCGCCATTCGCGGCCGCGGCGCGCGATCTGGACGATCCGCTCGCGATCGTCGATCCTCACCTTGAGCAGGTTCTGCCCCGGTTGCCATGCGCCGATCAGCTCGCGTCCCTCGCCCTCGTCGACATAAGCGATGAGGCCGCCCTCGAAGCCGTCAAACCGCATGTGCCGGCTCGTGCCGCCGATTCGGACGATGCGCTCGGGCGGCGCGAGGCTATGGCTGCGGAGCTGGCCGTCGATCGTATCGGCGCGGGCGTCGGTCTCGATCGCGACGAAGGCCGCGATCACCGCCAGGTCCTCGGTCAGCCGCGCGTCGGCGGGAGCGCCGGCGAAGCCCTCGGGATATTCCTCGGCGATGAAGCCGGTGGTGAGCGCTCCCGCGCGGAAGCGCGGATGCTGCATCACCGCGGACAGGAAATCGACATTGTGGCCGATGCCCTCGATCAGGAAGCTGTCGAGCGCCTCGATTTGGCGGTCGATCGCCGCCTCGCGGGTCGGCGCCCAGCTGATCAGCTTGGCGATCATCGGATCGTAGAACATCGAGACCTCGCCGCCTTCGTCGACGCCGTCGTCGACCCGGGTGACGCCCTCCGTTCGTCCCGAGCGAAGTCGAGGGGCGCTGCCGAGCGAAGCCGAGGCCTCTTGATTCTCGGCTTCGCTCGAATCGGGTCCTCGACTTCGCTCGGACCGAACGGGTTCGGACTGTCGCGCATCCACCTCCGGGCTCTCGCGCGGAGGCCGATAGCGCACCAGCCTCCCCGTCGACGGCAGGAACCCGCGATACGGGTCCTCGGCATAGACCCGGCTCTCGATCGCCCAGCCGTCGAGCTTCACCTCGTCCTGGCCGAACGGAAGCGCCTCGCCCGCCGCCACCCGGATCATCAGCTCGACGAGGTCGAGACCGGTCACTTCCTCGGTCACCGGATGCTCGACCTGCAGCCGCGTGTTCATCTCGAGGAAGTAGAAGCCGCGGTCGGCGCCGGCGATGAACTCGACCGTGCCCGCGCTGAAATAGCCGACCGCGCGGGCCAAGGCGACGGCCTGCTCGCCCATCGCGCGGCGCATTTCGGGGGTGACGAAGGGCGAGGGCGCTTCCTCGATCACCTTCTGGTGGCGGCGCTGGACCGAGCATTCGCGCTCGCCGAGATGGACGAGGTTGCCCTGCTTATCGCCGATCAGCTGGATCTCGATGTGGCGCGGATTCTCGACGAACTTCTCGATGAAGATGCGGTCGTCGCCGAAGCTGGCGAGGCCCTCGCGCTTCGTGGCCTCGAACCCCTCGCGCACGTCCTTCTCGCAGAAGGCGAGCCGCATGCCCTTGCCGCCGCCGCCCGCCGAGGCCTTCATCATCACCGGAAAACCGATCTCGCCGGCAATCTTCACCGCATGTTCGGTGTCGCCGATCTCCCCCAGAAAGCCGGGGACGACGCTGACGCCCGCCGCCTGCGCCAGCTTCTTCGATTCGATCTTGTCGCCCATCGCCGCGATCGCGCCCGCCGGCGGTCCAATGAAGGCGATGCCCGCCTCCTCCAGCGCCCGCGCAAAGCTCTCGCGCTCGGACAGGAAGCCGTAGCCCGGATGCACCGCCTCCGCGCCCGTCGCCTTGCAGGCATCGATGATCAGCTCGGCGTTGAGATAGCTCTCGCTCGCCGGCGGCGGTCCCAGCCGCACTGCTTCATCCGCCAGCTTCACATGCGGCGCCCGAGCGTCGGCGTCCGAATAAACGGCGACGGTGGCGATCCCCATCTGCCGCGCGGTGCGGATGACTCGGCAAGCGATCTCGCCGCGATTGGCGATCAGGATCTTGGAGAACATGCCCACCCTAGTGCACCGGAGAATTGCCGATTGCCACCACTTCAAACCGGTCAAAATTCTCAATTACCAAGCGATGACAATCTCGGTCGATGAAAACGTTGCCACAGCCACAGCCCACGTTGTCCGTCGGCACAGAGGGGATCAGATCGTCGCACTGCAGGCAGTGGTACAGTAGGTTGTCATCGCGTGGGACCTCAGAAGTGTCCCGAAAACCGGACGTTTTCACAGTTACTCTGCCGCTTCCTCGAACGGGGGCATATTGTGGCCGAGCAGCTTCAGGACCTCGCCGGCGGCGTCGACGAGGTTGGTGCCGGGGCCGAAGATCGCCTGGACGCCGGCCTCGCGCAGCATGTCGTAATCCTGTGCGGGGATGACGCCGCCGACGACGACCTTGATGTCGGCGCGACCCATCTCGCGCAGTCGCGCGATCAGCTCGGGCACCAAAGTCTTGTGGCCCGCGGCGAGGCTCGAGGCGCCGACGACGTCGACGTCACGCGCGACGGCGAGGCGGGCGCTTTCCTCGGGCGTCTGGAAGAGCGGGCCCGGGACGACCTCGAAGCCGAGATCGGCAAAGGCGGAGGCGACGAGATTGGCGCCGCGGTCGTGGCCGTCCTGGCCCATCTTGGCGACGAGCAGGCGCGGCCGGCGGCCGAGGCGGCGCTCGATCGCGCCGACGCCCTCCCCGGCGCGCTGCCAGCGGGGATCGCCTTGATAGGCCCCGCCGTAAATGCCGCGCACCGGCTCTGGCACCGTATCGTAGCGGCCCCAGGCCTGCTCGAGCGCGAAGCTGATCTCGCCCAATGTGGCGCGGGCGCGAGCGGCCTCGACGGCGAGGGCGAGGAGGTTGGCTTTCCCACCCCGTTCGGGCTGAGCCTGTCGAAGCCCTGCACTTTCTTCCGGTTCCCAGGAAGAGGAGGCCAGCCCTTCGACAGGCTCAGGGCGAGCGGAATTTCTTGCGGCATTCGTCAAGGCGTCGAGGGAGGCGCGGACCTTCGCCTCGTCCCGCCCGGTCCGCACCCGCTCCAGCCGCGCGATCTGGCCGGCGCGGACCTTGTCATTGTCGATCTGGAGGATGTCGAGATGCGCCTCGTCTTCGAGCCGGTAGCGATTGACGCCGACGATCACGTCCTCGCCGCGG
>DASQKE010000189.1:0-3769 GCA_035630675.1 Allosphingosinicella sp. | reverse complement strand
GCCGCGAGCGCAACAAAGAGGAGGAATTTCGGCATCAACCCTCGGCGAGCGCGGTGACGCCGCCGTCCGTCGGGGAGCGGGGCTCGGCGATGGCGAAGCCGGCGATCATCTCCCTCAGCTCCTGCCGTGCCGCGATATGGCTGAGGCCGACCTCGCCGATCTGGGCGAGGTCGAGCAGGGTCAGGCCCTTGGGAAAAAGCTCGCGATAGATGACGCGCTCGCCCAGGCCGGGAATGATCCGGAAGCCGACGCGGCGCGACAGCTCCTCGAGCGCGAGCCCGACCCGGCGCATGTTGCGCGCCTCGATATGCTGCATCCGGTTCCTCAGCACGACCCAGTCGACGCTGGCATTGTGCGTCTTGGCGCGCTCGGTGCGGCTGCGCCAGACCAGCTCGGCATAAAAGCTCGGGCGGCGGATCTTGTAGGTCTCGGCATCGACCTCGCCGATCAGATCGAGATCGACGAAGCTGTCGTTGATCGGCGTCACCAGAGTGTCGGCGCGCAGCATCGCGGCGCGAGCATAGGGATCGTCGCGGCCGGGCGTGTCGACCACCACGATCTCGACCTGCTCGCCGAGGCGATCGATCTGCGCGTCGACCTCGACGCCCTGGGCCGGATCGAACGTCTCGTAGACCGGCGTCGGCAGATCGAGCCCGCCGCGCCCGGCATAAGCGGCGCGGTTGTCGAGATAGCGGCCGAGGGTGCGCTGGCGGGTGTCGAGGTCGAGCGCGGCGACCCGGCGGCCGCCCGCCGCGAGCGCCACTGCGGTATGAACCGCGGTGGTCGACTTGCCGGTACCGCCCTTCTCGTTGGCGAAGACGATGATGTGGGGCGCGGCCACTCTTTCCTGCTTTGCTTGATCGAACCGGCGGGCGCCGTCTAAGGGCCCACTCCTCGAATAGGCCAGGCGGCCATGGGAGGCCAAGGGCCAGTGCGAATTATCAGTGGAAAAGACGAGCTGCGCGCCGCCGTCGCGGCGCTGAAGGCGGATGGCGGCACCGTGGCGTTCGTGCCGACCATGGGCGCGCTCCACGCCGGCCACATGGCTTTGGTCGAGGAGGGCCGCCGCCGCGCCCGCCACGTAATCGCCTCGATCTTCGTCAATCCGACCCAGTTCGGTGCCGGCGAGGACCTCGACCGCTACCCGCGGCGTGAGGCGAGCGATGCCCAGATGCTGGACGCGGCCGGCGTCGAGATCCTGTGGACGCCCGACGTTGCGACCATCTATCCGGACGGTCCGGCGATCTCGGTCCGCGCGGGCGCGCTCGGCGCGGAGCTCGACGGCGCCGCCCGCCCCGGCCATTTCGACGGCGTCGCGACGGTCGTCGCCCGCCTGTTCGGCCAGGTTGAGCCCGATACGGCCGTGTTCGGAGAGAAGGATTTCCAGCAGCTCCTGGTCATCCGCCAGATGGTCCGTGAGCGCGCGCTGCCGGTCGAGATCGTCGCCGTCCCGACCCAGCGCGATGCCGACGGCGTCGCCCTCTCATCGCGCAATCTCTATCTCTCGCCCGAGGATCGCCGCGCGGCGCGGGCACTGCCGCGCGCGCTCGGCGAGGCGTCGCAGGCGATCGCCGACGGCGCCGCCCCCGCCGAAGCGCTGGCCAGGGCGCGCGAGGCGCTCGCCCGCGCCGGCTTCGATCCGATCGACTATGTCGAGCTGCGCGACGCCGGGACGCTGGCGCCGGTCGAGCGCGCCGAGCGCCCGGCGCGGCTGCTGGCGGCGGCATGGCTGGGAACGACGCGCCTGATCGACAATCTCGCCGTGGCGCCCCACTCGGGCTGAAGCCCGCCATCAAAAGGCGATCTCGACGGCTTAGGCGCGACTGGTCGGGGAGAGAGGATCGCTACCTTTCCGACGCGTTTTGCTAAGTTGTTGAAATGCCTACGTTCTAATGAGCCCGGTTGAGGAGGCGCACGGTGGAAGGTACAACCGAGAGGACGCAAAGCCAAGCCTCGACTGCTGTCGTTCTGCTCCTTTGCGGACACTCGGCCGCATCGCCTTCGAGGTACGGACATCGGCGGCGGTTGATTTCAGCGCAAGGTAGCTGCCGTCAAGGCGTCTACCACCACCTCCGCTTCGTCCCGCCGATCCGCCAGCTCACGCAGTTGTCTGTCCATGAGATGCCTGCCGGAAATCTGTTGCTTGTACCTGAGCGATTCGGAGACCTGGGCCCAAGCCTGCTCGAAAACCGTCCGGATCTGGATTTCGCACCCTAGTCGCCCATCGACGAAAGCGATCCCTTGCAGTTCAAAGACGATATGAATCGCCTTGTATCCCGACACCGGATCTATTCTCTTGGTCCTCGGATTGAGGACCTCGACCCCTTGCGACAGCAACGCGGGCCCCTGCGTGACTGCATCCGAAATCGATTGCGAAAGGGCCTGCGCGTCACTCGTCGACACGCAGACAAGACGCAGACCCAGGAAATCCTCCACATCGTTGGAGAAATGCTTCCCATGCCGCCTTCCTTTTTCCAGCAGGGATAGCAGTGCCTTGACTCGGGAGTGGAGCTCGGGAGGCCTGTGCGGTCTCGTCTTCTCCACGATTTCCTCGATGAAATAGGCGATTTGCGCCAGGAATATCCGCCCCACATCCCGAGCATGGACATAGGCCAGCACATCCTGTTCGCTGACCGCATGCGCGCGGATCGTCTCCACGTCGAGATCTACGCCGCATCTCCGCGCGAGTCCTTGGACCGCGAGATCCACGCCCTGCATGTGGCGATCGATCTTCGCGGTAGCAATGCGGATGATCGCGGCGACCGTCTCGGGTCGGAACCAGGAAGGCACCGCGTCTTCCGAATAAGCCAAAAGGATGCCGTGGCCGCGATCGGATCGTCCGTAGATGCTCTCCTCCGCGCGCAGTACGTGAGAGAAGGGGACCAATGCCCGCGCTAGAGGCGATCCAGGTAGCCGGCGAACCCCCGGCGCACCCCCGGAGAGCGCTTCCCAAAATTCGATGCCGAGGTCGGGATAGGCGGTGGCGAGCGCGGCGGCAGATTGGACAGGCCCGCCATACATGGCGTGGCTCACGCCGGGTATCTGAGCGAGGATTTCTACGAGATCGTGGAGTTCGAGCAACTTCGTTCCGGAAGCCCGCTCGATATGGGTGACGACGGAGGCGAAATCGAACGGATCGAATTCCCTTTCCTCCGTGGCTCGCTGCGCCGCCACCTTCCTGCAACCGTCAATCGTGGCCCGCAGCATGTCGGACATCCTGGACTCGAACGGCGTCCCGCGCAGCATCGGCAGATAGGTCCGCTCCGCTTTCGACACGGACTTGGCCAGCAGCGTCGTGGGCATGCCATTCGGGCGGGAGAGATTGTGGAGTGCGTCGCAGATCTTGATGTAGACCGCCATTGGACCGGCGGCCACGATCTGTTGGGCGAACTTGCGGTTGCGTTCGCTCTTCTCGACGTCGCCGAGGACTGGCGGCTTGGTGAGTTGCCGGACCAAGCCGGCGATGTCCTCGGAGGTACGCGCGGCGATATCGCCATATTCGACGGAGGAATCCTCCAGGACGTCATGCAGCAGAGCCGCGGCCACCACCGTTGCCAGCCCGACGTCGAGCTCTCCCTCCCGCCAGTTTGAGACGGCCATCTTCGCGACGCCCACTGGGTGGACGATATAGGGGATTCTCGACCGACCGGGATCGCGCTCGGCCCGGAACTGGCCGTCGTGCGCTTCGTAGGCGATGTCGAACGCGGCCCTGACAGTGCGATCTCCGCGCAGATCGGGCGGCAGCGCCTGCTCCAGCTCCTTCCACAAG
>DASQKE010000188.1:0-13611 GCA_035630675.1 Allosphingosinicella sp. | reverse complement strand
GAATCCCGCCCAAAGCGGCGACGAAGGGCTCCAGCGCGGTCTTGCCGCGCAGCGCGACGAGGCCGCGCCGGCGATAGGCGGCGTCGACCGGCGTCATCTGCTGGAAGTCGTAGGTCAGGCCCGACGTGTGGCGAAGCAGGTCGACCATCAGCATCGGCCGTTCGGGCGGCGTCGTGCGGAACGGCTCCCCGTCGCCGCCGCCGCCGGCATGGACCTGGACGTGCTCGAGCTCCGGCACGACCGCCGCGACCGGCTGATCGAGCGCGGTCCGGCCCTGCTCGACCAAAGCCATGAAGGCGAGCGAAGTCACCGGCTTGGTCATCGAGGCGATTCGGAAGATCGCGTCCTCGCGCAGCGGTTCGTCGCTCCCGGCGCGGTGGATGCCTTGCGTGGTGAAATGGACCGGCACGCCGTCGCGCGCGACGAGCAGCTGCGCGCAGGGAAGCAGACCGGGCTGGACGTAGGTTTGGGCGAGGAACGGGTCGACGCGGGCCAGGCGGGCGCCGTCGAAGCCGTGGGACGTCGGGTCTTCAATCTCCATGGCGCCTCTCATGCTCGACAGAGGCGCGCCGCGCCAGCATAGACGTCGCGATGGGGGAGCGAGACAGCGACGTCCTGATTGTCGGCGCGGGGCATAACGGCCTCGTCTGCGCTTATTATCTCGCCTCGGCGGGGCTCAAGGTGACGGTGCTGGAGCGTCGTCACCTGGTCGGCGGGGCGGCGGTGACCGAGGAATTCGCGCCGGGCTTTCGCAATTCGACCGCGAGCTACACGGTCAGCCTGCTCCAGCCCAAGGTCATAAGCGACATGGCGCTCGAGCGCCACGGGCTTCGCGTCGTGCTGCGCAAGATCGACAATTTCCTGCCGACGGCGGGCGCGGATTACATCTTGGGCGGGCGCGGCGGGCTGACGCAGCGCGAGATCGCACGCCATTCGCCGGCCGACGCCGAGCGCTATCCCGACTATGTGCGCGCGCTCGACAGCGTCGTCGGCGTGCTGCGGCAGTGGATCCTGCGGGCGCCGCCCAATGCCGGCGGCGGCCTCGCGGACATCCTCGCCGCGCTCAAGCTCGGCAGCGGCCTTCGCGCCCTCTCGGCCGAGCAGCGGCGCGACCTGCTCGACTTCTTCACCAAATCGGCCGGCGAGATTCTGCGCCGCTCTTTCAGCCACGAGCTGGTCCAGGCCCTGTTCGGCTTCGACGCGGTGGTCGGCAATTATGCCAGCCCGGAAAGCGCGGGCTCGGCCTATGTCCTGCTCCATCACGTCTTCGGAGAGGCGGCCGGCGTCCCCGGCGCCTGGGGCCACGCGATCGGCGGCATGGGCGCGATCACCCAGGCGATGGCCAAGGCCTGCCGCGAGAAGGGCGTCGAGATCGTCCTCGAAGCGTCGGTCGGGGAGCTGATCGTGGAGGGGGGCAAAGCGGTCGGCGCGGTCGCGGGCGGCCGGACCTGGCGCGCGAGGGCCGTCGCCGCGGGCGTCCATCCGCGGCTGCTCTTCGCGGATCTGCTTCCCCAAGGCGCCGTCGCGCCCGAGATCGCGAGGCGCATGGCCGGCTGGGCGAGCGAATCGGCGACGTTCCGGATGAACGTCGCTCTGTCGGCGCTGCCGCGGTTCACCGCCTTGCCGGAGCCCGGCGACCATCTCACCGCCGGCATCATCGTCGGACCCTCGCTCGACTACATGGACCGCGCCTGGCTCAGCGCGCGCGGCGGGCCCTGGTCGGCCGAGCCGGTGGTCGAGATGCTGATCCCCTCGACCCTCGACGACAGCCTCGCGCCCGCCGGGGCCCATGTCGCGAGCCTGTTCTGCCAGCACTTCCCCTACGCGGTGGAAGGCGGCTGGCCCGCCCGCCGCGACGAGGCCGCGGACCATATACTGGCGACGGTCGATCGCTACGCTCCCGGCTTCGCGCGTTCGGTGATCGCCCGCTCGCCGCTGTCGCCGTTCGATCTCGAGCAGCGCTTCGGCCTCGTCGGCGGCGACATCTTCCACGGCCGGATGAGCCTCGACCAGCTCTTCTCCGCCCGTCCCCTGCTCGGCCACGCCGATTACAGGATGCCGGTCCCCGGCCTCTATCTGTGCGGCTCCGGCGCCCATCCCGGCGGAGGCGTCACCGGCGCCCCGGGCCACAACGCCGCCCGCGCGATCCTCGCCGACCGGAGGAGGCTAAGGCTCGGCCGCTGACGCGCCCGGAGAGCGCCGTAACCCGCGCACGGGAGTTGCAAACATGGGGAGCGCATCCGGTGCGGATGCGCGCTCCCCGGTCCGGATCAGAAACCGTTGGCGTTGAAGACGACGTAGTAGCGTCCGCCGATCTCTTCGCAGCGCGTGGTCGTCCTGCTGGCGTTATTATATTCGCCATTGTCCATGCTGTTGTAGGGCTCGCCGCCCCGCTCGCCGGACCTGCGCTGGTCGTTGCGCAACTGGCGGAACGCAGCCTGGCACTGGCCGCGATTGGCAAAGCCCGCGTGCATTTCCGGGGTGTTGTTCAAAACCGTGCCATTGGGTGAGGTCACATGATTGGCCATTGCAGGCACAGACATGGCGGTCGCGGCGAGCGCGATTGCAAAGAATCTCATGACGTCGCTCCTAAAAGTCGCGCAAATAACATGCGCTGTAGGGGGTCCAACGAATTGACGCGCAGGGCGTTCCTGTTATTTTTCCGTCACTTGAGACCGATACACCCCTGGCAACGCTCCGACCGCGGCAGGCTGCGGCTCGGCCGATGAGCGGTCGCGCGGCAACCGGCGCAGCCGCGCATCGTTGGTCGGGGATGCACCATCGCGCTTCGGTTCTTTTCCTGCTGCTCGTCGCCTCGGCAGCGTCCGCCCACGTCAAATGGTTCGAGGAATATGAGGTCTCGGCGAGGCCGGTGCCGATCACCACGACCTTGTCGCTGCTCCATTTCTGGCTCGCGGTCGGCCTCGTCCTCTTCCTCTTCCTGGTCACCACCTTGCTTGAGCGGCGTCCCCCCGGCCTCGCCGCGAGCCGCGGCCTCGACCGGGTCACGAAGCCGCTGCGCGAGCATGCCGACGGCTTCATGATCGCGGTGCTGGCGGCTTTCTTCGTCGCCTTGTTCGCGGTCGGCGGCACCTATCTGACGCCGGAGCTGGCGACGGACGCCGGCTGGGTCCCCTGGGCGCAGCTCGCGATCGCGCTGCTGGTCATACCCCGGCGGACGCGGCCGGTGGCGGCGCTCGCGATCGTCCTGCTCTGGGTGCTGACGCTGCGCGACTACGACCTCTTCCACCTGCTCGATTACCTGGCGCTGGGCCTCGGCCTCGCCGGCTTTCTCCTGCTCTCCGGGCTTCCCGACGGGCGCTGGCACGATCGGCGCTTCGCGGTCCTGCGCTGGGGCATCGCGCTCGCCTTGATGTGGTCGAGCATGGAGAAGTTCATGTACCCGCAGTGGTTCCTGCCGCTGCTCGAGGAGAAGCCGTTCCTCGCCTTCGGGATCCCGTTCGGCCCCTACACCACCATGGCCGGCGTCGCCGAGTTCACCTTGGGCTTCGGCCTGCTCTGGTCGCCACTCGTCCGGCGCCTGTCGGCGGCGGCCCTGTTCGTCTTGATGTTCGCCGCGGTCTACCCGTTCGGTCGGGTCGATCTTATCGGCCACGCGACCATCCTCGCCTCGCTCCTCGTCGTCCTCGCCGATCCGCTCCGCGAGGAGGCGCTGGAGGTGACTCCGCACGACCGCAGGGCGACCTTGTTCGTTCCCGCCGGCCTCGCCGTGGCCCTGGCCGGGACCATGCTGTCCTATGCCGGCCTCCACCACCTCATCTATCGCGGGGCGAGCGGGGAGCTGGCGGAGCTGCTGCGCCCCGAATCGACACGACAGGCGCGACGTGCGGCCGGCGTCGCGCCGGGCGCCTTCTGGCGCAGCCAGGAGCATTATCACGGGCGCGAGGGCGCCACCGCGGCTCCCGGTGCGGGCGCGACCGTAGCGATGATGGCGACGATGGACCGCATGCACCAAGCGATGAACCGGGTGCGGACCACCGGCGACATCGATCGCGACTTCGTCGCTCTGATGGTCCCCCACCATCAGTCGGCGATCGACATGGCCCGCGTCTATCTCGAGACGGGCCGCGATCCGGCGCTTCGCCGGCTCGCCGAGCGGATCGTCGCCGGGCAGCAGGCCGAGATCGAGCAGATGAGCCGGCGCCCCGGGGCCGAGGCGAGGGGACAGTAAGCGAAGGGACAGCTGGTTTCACCCGCCGCAGCAGGGGGGACAGTTACTTTCACCCGGGGCGGCGAAAGGCCGGGCACGGCGGTGATGAAAGTAACTGTCCCTGGCGCTCTAGATGATCGGATGGCGCTCGAGGTCGGCCGCGACCGCGCGACGGTGCAGCTTGCGGTGCAGCTCCTCCGTGGTGCGGCTTCCCGTGCGCTCGAACCAGAAGGGGAAGACGGCGTGGACGAGGCAGGCGAGCCCGCCCGCGATCATCTTGAGCCCGAAGCCGCCGGCGTTGCGGAAATGCTCGCCATAGGTCTCGCCGATTTCCGTCGGGTGCCGTCTGAAGGGATTGTCCGCCATGTCCGCCCTGTGCCTGCTCGCCGGCCTCATTACAGCCGCGCCGGCCGAGCCGCCAGTGGGTCGTAAGAGCTGAGCGGTGACCCGGCGCAAGAGATGGTCACGTCATTCCACGCGGAACTCGGTGACGATCAGCCGCGCCCGACCTGTCGCATAGACACCGTGTCCATAGCCGTTGCCGCCTCCCAGCACGAAGCCTACCTGATCGGCGGCCCCGATCGCCTCGCGGAACGCAGTGGGATTGGTTCGTGCCGAGGACGATTCCACTGCCGTCCAGTTCCCATCGAGCGGTGCGACCATGACGTGATCGCCCGCCGTAATCGGCGATTGGGTGGCGAAGGTGGCATACCAGCGATAGGCCTCGAACCGCCGCCGGCCGCTCCAATCGTCTCCCGCTCGCTGGAAATAGAGGGTGATCATCCCCGGCGTCCCGGGGGCCGTCGACGCTTCGACGCGCACGCCGGGAGCCGCTTCGATGCGATAGCGCATCACGATTCGCGTCTTTCCGGCAAGCGAGCCGTGGGGAAAGCTCACATAATGCACGCTGCCGGGGTGCCGGGGCAGGTCGATGTGCCAGCCGCCATTGCGTCGCGCGGACGGCCGCAGCGGCGCCCCTACCGAGTAGTTCCGCCCCCGAATGATCGGGCCGATCACCCACGCATTCGGGTCGCTGGCCACTGCATCGGAGCTTGCCTCGGCCCGGTCGCCGCAGGCGGCAAGCCATGCGAGCGCCATCAGGAATGCGGGGCGAAACAGCATCGTCGGTTCCTGTGAAACACTTCAGACGACCGGGATTTTAAGCATCCGCGGCCTTCTGCAACCTGAACCGTGCACCGAGCGCCTGAACCGACGTGGCATCGTCCGCCTCGGCCGGCAGCGGTTCGTCCTCGGTGCCAGGCACGTGCCTGGCACCGAGGGATTTCCCTAGAGGAGGCGGCCGGTGCGTTCGGCGGCGCGGAGGGCGGCGTGGTCCTCGGGGTCGAGGCCATCTTCGAGGAAGGCCCGCCAGTCGTCGATGCGCTCGCGGGCGGGGCCGAGGTCGGCGAGCGGCTCGGCGGTCAGACCGAGATGCCCGCGGGCGCTCGACCAGCGCCAATCCTCGGGGCGGGCGGCCAGCCGGGCTCGAACGGGGTTGAGCTCGACGTAGCGGAAACAGACGTAGAGGTGCGGCTCGTCGAGCGGCACCGAACCGAAGCGGCCCTGCCAGAAGGCGCCGCACCAGCCGCTGCGCTGATTGATCTCCCAGCCGTAGCGGCGATGCGCGGGGCCGAGCGCGGCGGCAAGGCCGTCGGCACGGGTCGGGACGAGGAGGAGGTGGACGTGATTGGGCATCAGGCACCAGGCCCAGATCGCGGTCCCGGCCTTCGCGCACCCATGACGCAGGAGCGCGATGTAGCGGGCATAATCAGCGTCGGAGAAGAAGGTCGGCTCCTTGCGTGCGCCGCGCTGGGTGACGTGATGAGGGATTCCAGGCAGGACCAAGCGGGGCGGACGAGGCATGGCGCGAAATTATATGAAAAGCGTGGACCTGGCCAGGCATAATTCTCAAAAACGGTGTCCGTGCCAGGCACGTGCCTGGCACCAGAAATGGGAAAGCTGCGCTCCGCCTGCGGGCGTGCAGACGACATCGCATAGCCTGCGTCCGGCGTGCGGGTCAGTCGCGCTCGCGCGAGGCCGGACTGAGCCGGTCGGTCGGCCGCATCCCTGCCGGGGGGAGGCGCCCGGCGGCCCGCTCGGCCGCCAGGTGGTCGATGAGCGGTTGCATGGCAAAGATCAGCATATGAGCCGGCCGATCGCGGCACCACTGGTCGAGCCAAAAGTCGACGACGGCGCTGTCGCCGGAACCGATGACGTCGCCGGCCGGATCCGGTCCCCAAAGATTGTAGGCCGTCAGATAGCCGCCGACCGCAAACCTCCCATAGGCCATCCGCAGGACCGGATTGTCGCGATCCTCGTTCCAATGTCCGCAGGTCGCCGTCATCGCGACCATCGCCCGCTTGCGCAGCGGTCCGCCCGCACGTGCCTGGCACGTGCCTGGCACCACGCATGAAACCGGCGGCGGGCGCAGGGTCGGTTCCGGACGCCGCCGAATGAAATGGGCCGCGAGCGGCCGCATGGCGTCGACGATCGCGTGCGACGGGTTGCGGGCGCAATGATCGTCGACGAAGGCGGCGACCTCTTCCCACGCCGCGGCGCCGACAAGGTCCCCGGCCGGGTCCGGTCCGTGGATGTTGAAACCGCTGATATAGCCCTCGACCCACAACCGGTAGGCGGCCCGGCGGATCCTGGACTCGTCGTCCGTGCCGCCCCGCGTGTTGCGCCACTCCGCGCAGAACGGGCTGTGTTGCGCCCGGTAGAAGGGCTTTTCGACGGCCGTGACGGGCGGCGGCGTCGCCTGGAGGGCGAGCAGCAGCGCAGCGAGCATGATGGTCATCGGCAAGACATCCGGGTGAGGCGCCACGGTAGCAGGGGAGACATGCGACGCAAGCAGCCGAGGCGCGCGGGCCATATCCGTCGCCACTGGAAGAGTCCGCGCTCGCTCGCTTGCGGCAATGTGCGTCGCATCCTAGAGCAGCCTTACGTTAACGTAAGGAGCGTCCCGCCATGGCCGAAGCCTATATCGTCGCCGCCGCCCGCACCGCCGGGGGCAAGCGCGGGGGCGCGCTGAAGGACTGGCACCCGGCCGATCTGGCAGCCGAGGTGCTCGATGCCCTGGTCGCGCGCTCTGGCATCGATCCCGCCGCGATCGAGGACGTGATCATGGGCTGCGTCGGCCAGGCGGGCGAGCAATCCTTTCACGTCGGGCGCAACGCCGTTTTGGCGTCGAAGCTGCCGCAATCGGTCCCGGCGGTGACGATCGACCGGCAGTGCGGCTCGTCGCAGCAGGCGATCCAGTTCGCCGCCCAGGCGGTGATGAGCGGCACCCAGGACGTCGTCATCGCCAGCGGCGTCGAATCGATGACCCGCGTGCCGATGGGCCTGCCGTTCACCTTGCCGATGCAGCATGGCATCGGCACCGGGCCGTTCTCGAAGCGCATCCAGGAGCGGTTCGGAGTCGCGATGTTCAGCCAGTTCGCCGGCGCCGAGATGATCGCCGAGAAGTACCAGTTCCGAAAGGAGGAACTGGACGCCTTCGCGCTCGACAGCCATCGCAAGGCCGCGCGCGCGACCGAGGACGGCGCGTTCGACGAGGAGATCGTCCCGCTCGAGATCGTCGACGCCGACGGCAACGAGAAGCTGCACCTCCGCGACGAAGGCATACGCTACGACGCCACGCTCGAAGGCATCGCCTCGGTCAAATTGCTCAGGGAGGGCGGCAGGATCAGCGCGGCCAACGCCTCGCAGATTTGCGACGGGGCGAGCGGCGTCCTCGTCGTAAGCGAGCGGGCGCTGAAGGCGCACGGCCTCGTGCCGATGGCGCGGATCGTCAACTTGACCGTGACCGGCGGCGATCCGGTGATCATGCTCGAGGAGGTGATCCCGGCGACCAAGCGCGCGCTGGAGCGATCCGGGATGAGCATCGGCGACATCGACCTCTACGAGGTCAACGAAGCGTTCGCTCCGGTACCCCTGGCCTGGCTCAGCGAAATCGGCGCCGATCCCGAGCGCCTCAACGTCCACGGCGGGGCGATCGCCCTGGGCCACCCGCTGGGCGCGTCGGGCACCAAGCTGATGGCCACCTTGCTCCACGCCCTCAAAAGCCGAGGCAAAAGCTACGGCCTGCAGACGATGTGCGAAGGCGGCGGGCTGGCGAACGTGACCATCGTCGAGAGCCTCGCCTGACGCCTATTCGGCGGCGATTTCCGCGGGCGGCTCGCTGCCGCGCTCGCGGCGGATGCGGCTCTCGGCGCAGGCCTGGCGCAGCTCCTTGCGGATCGAGCTGCCGCCGAGATGGGCGTCCACCTGATCCATCTGCTCCTGCCGAAGCTGGCGCACGATCTCCTCGATGGTGCGGCAGCTGCCGGCGCGGGCGAGCTCGAACGCGCGCTCGATCGTCGACAGCCGGCGCGGCGCCGCCTCCCTGTTCCGGTCGTCCACCTCAGCGCTCCCAGGCCGCCGCGTCGGCCCGGCGGCGCGCGTAGAGATCGGCAAAAGCGCGGTGCGCGTCGCCTTCGGCCGCGGTGCCCGCACCCTCGGCGAGATAGCGCGCTCCGGCCTCGAGCTCGGAATAATAGGTCTGGTCGTCGGGTCGCATGACGGACTCCTGCAGCAAGCGGGAGGTCTACACTCTCGATCGCCCCACCTTGCGCGGTGGAATTGGGGCAATGCCGCGACCCTAGCACGAACGCCGCAGCTCCGCCAACGGCGCGGCGGCTCCCGCCTCAGCTGTCGCCGCCGCCTTTCGCCCGTGGCTTGCGCGCCGCGGACGCGCGGGTCTTGGCGGTGCCGCTCTTCGTCTTTGCGGCGCTTTTCTTCGCCGGCGTCTTGGTGCCGCCGCCGCTTCCGTCGGACTTGCCGCGGCGGCTCCTCACCACTGCCGTCGCCGCGGCGACCGCGGCCCCGGCGACGACCGCGCCGGCCGCGAGCTTGGCCGCCCGGCTGCCGCGCACCTTGCCCGCGAGCTCGCTCGCCCGCTCGGCCAGCGACGGGCCGCCGCCTTCGCCGCCGCCGCCGCCGCTACCGCCCGCGCTGTCGTCGTCGCCGGCTTCGGGTGCGAAAGCGTGGGGCATGGCCTTGCTCGGGATACGCGACATGATCGTCCTTTCGTGATGGTTTCGTCGCTAGAACGAGGGCGTCGCCGAACCGGTTCCTTGTCAGCGACGGCCGCGCCGGTAGCCGTTGCGCGCGCTCGGCGGATTGCCGCCATATTGGTCGATCTGCCGTTCGAAATGGCGCGACTGGCAGCCCGTGAAGCCGCCCGGACCGACGTTGGAGCAGGAGCCGATGCCGGTTCGCGCGCCCGGCTCCATCAGCGCGTTGCGCTCGCGCGAGACGCTCTCGACGTCGCCCTCCGGGTCGAATCCGGTGTCGGGAACCTCGGGGACCCGGTAGCGCGAGCGCGGCTCGTCGCGCTGGCCGCAGACGACGATCTCGTCGCCGCCCCTCGATCGCTCGCAGTCGGGGGTCAGGATCTGGACTCGCGTCGGATCGGCCCTTTGTGCCTCGGCGGCCCCCGCCGCGAGCATGGCGCCCGCCGCCAATGCGTGCCCCAACCATCGTCCGCCTCTCATGCCGGGGGTGTCGGCGCGGCTTGCTGCACGAGGGATGAATGCGCCGCTCAGCGCCTCCGGCGCAGCCGCGACGTCAGGCCCGGCCGCGCCCTTCTCTCGAACAATTCGTCGGCCGCCTCCGGATCGAGCAGCTCGCTTTGGGCGAGCTGCTTCTCGATCTCGGTCGGCTCCTCGGGTTCGAGCGGGACGAGGGTGCGTCCCTCGCCGCGCATCGCCTCGACGCAGCCGATCAGCGACCGGGTCTTCTCGAAGCAGCGCGCGACCTCGTCCGGCCCGGCGCCGACATGCTCGGCGAGGAGATCGCAGCGGATTTCGGCGATCGTCCGCCGCGCGTCGGGATCGTCGCGGCCGTCGATCAGCAGGTCGCATTCGCTGTCGAGGCCCATCGAGCGGTTGTTCATATTGGCCGAGCCGACGCGAAGCACGCAATCGTCGACGATCATGATCTTGGCGTGGACGTAGATGTCGGCGCCCTGCTCGGTGACGGGCGCGTAAATGGCGAAGCGGCCGCCTTTGTCCTTCTTCTTCAGCGCATCGACGAGGTGCCAGCGGGCCGGGCTCATCACCCTTTCGTCCAGCCAGCCGTAAGCGTGGCGCGGATTGACGATGACGAACTCCGGGCCCTCCGCCTCCTCGAGCCGCTTGCCGATCGCCTCGGCGATCACGCGCGACGCGAAATATTGGGTCTCGACATAGACGAAGCGCTCGGCCCGCGCGATCAGGTCGACGAACAGGGCCTCGATCTCGCGCACCTCCTCGACCATTCCCGCCTTGCCGCGGGTCCGCGCGATCGCGATGTCGACGTCGCGGAACTGGGGATCGAGGGCGGCCGGCCAGGGATCGTGGTCGGCGCGCGGCGGGACCGTGAGGTGAGTGCCGGTGGCGCAGGCCCAGCGGACGCGGCCGAGATCGCCGATCGCTTCGGCCGTGCAGCCGTCGACCGCCATGATCGCATCGTGCCAGGGCTCGTAGGCGCGGCCGGTGAACGGGCGCCTGCGGCCGGGCTCGGTGTCGCAATGGTTGCGCGTGTCCCAGCGCGAGCCGGTGATGTCGATGCCGCCGCAGAAAGCGAGCTTGTCGTCGATCACCAGGATCTTCTGGTGGTGGCTGCCGTCGAGCGGGTGCTGGTGATCCCACTTGACCGCGATCTGCTTGTCGAGGCCCCAGCGCAGCATGCGGAAAAAGGTGGTGCCGCGACCGGGCACGCTGATCGCCCCCTGGTCCCAGGCGAGGATGTAGATGAAGAGCTCGGGCCGGCGCTTGGCGATCCAGGACAGGAAGGCGCCGAGGGTGGCGGGAGCGCCTGCGGGCGGGTCCCCGTCGATCAGGCGGATGCGGGTGTCGACGTCCCAGCCGATCAGCAGGATCTGCGAGCGCGCCTCGAGCATGGCGTGGAGGGCGTGCCGGTAATAATCGGCGGCATCGACGATCAAGGCGGCGCGGTCCGCGCGCTCGATTCGCCAGCAATTGCGGCCCGGCTCGAGGATCGCGGACTCGCGGTCGGACGGGGTGCTCGATGTGGTCACGGCGCCGGAACGCCCCACCGGCCCCGCGGTTGCGCCACCGTAACGGCTTCAGCGGGCATCGACGATCGCGATGGCGGCGGCGATCGCGTCCTGGATCGGAAGGTCGCTGGTATCGATCAGGGCCGCGTCCGCCGCCTGTCGCAGCGGCGCGGCGGCGCGGGCGGCGTCGCGGGCGTCGCGGGCGCTTATGTCGGCGAGCACGTCGTCGAGCGCGGCCTCGAGGCCGTTGCGCCGCAGCTCCTCCCAGCGCCGGCGGGCGCGGACTTCGGGCGACGCGGTGACGAACAGCTTCGCGTCTGCCCCGGGGGCGATCACGGTGCCGATGTCGCGCCCGTCGAGCACCGCCCCGCCGGGCTGCGTAGCAAAGCGGCGCTGGCGCTCGAGCAAGGTCTCGCGGACCAGCCGATAGGCCGAGATGCGGCTGGCGATCCCGCCGGCGGCTTCCGAGCGCAGCTCCGGATCGTCGAGATCGATCTGCGAGACGTCGCAGGCGCGGGCGGCATGGAACTCGCTCTCCGGATCGAGCCCGAGGCGCAGCAGGTTGAGCGCGGCCGCCCGATAGAGGAGGCCGGTGTCCATGTGCGGCAGGCCGTAATGACGGGCGAGCGCCTTTGCGATGGTGCCCTTGCCGCTTGCCGCCGGGCCGTCGACCGCGATGATCATGAAAGGCTCCTCAACATGTCCTCGAAGCCGGGAAAGCTGGTCGCCACGGCCGCGAGATCGTCTAGCGCCACCGGCGCCCGCGCGTGAAGCCCCGCCACCGCGAAGCTCATCGCGATCCGGTGGTCGAGCCGCGTCGCGACCGGCCCGCCGCCCGCGAGCGGCTCGCCGCCGGAGCCGCGGATCGAAAGGCCGTCACCGCTCTCCTCGACAGCGGCGCCGATCGTCCGCAGCCCCTCCGCCATCGCCGCGATCCGGTCCGATTCCTTGAGCCTGAGCTCGCCGAGCCCGCTGGCGCGGCTGGTCCCCTCGGCGAAGGCGGCCGCGACGAAGAAGATCGGGAATTCGTCGATCATCGAGGGGACGATCTCGGGCGGCACATCGACCGCGCGCAGGGCGGAGTGGCGGACGACGAGGTCCGCGACCGGCTCGCCGGAAAGCGCGCGTTCCTTCTCGAAGGCGATGTCGGCGCCCATCTCGCGCAGCACATCGTAGAGGCCGATGCGGCGGGGATTGACGCCGACTTCCTCGATTCGCAGCGCGGAGCCCGGGACGATCAGGGCCGCCACGGCGAGGAACGCCGCCGCCGAAGGGTCGCCGGGGATGCGCAGATGCCGCGGCCGAAGCTCCGCCTCGCCGCGCAGGACGATCTCGCCGCCCTCGGCCGCGATCTCGGCGCCGAACAGAGCGAGCATCCGCTCGCCATGGTCGCGGGTCGCGACCGGCTCGATCACCCGCGTCACGCCGGACGTGTTGAGGCCGGCGAGCAGCAGCGCCGATTTCACCTGCGCGGAGGCGATTTCCAGCCGGGTCGTGAGCGGGACGGCCGGGCAGAGGCCGCGGACGGTGACGGGGAGGGTGCCGCCGGGCGCGGCCCAAATCTCGGCGCCGGTGCGGCGGAGCGGCGCCGCCACCCGCTCCATCGGCCGGCGGCAGAGGGAAACATCGCCCGTGAAGACGGCCGCAACCGGATGGGTCGCGGCGAGACCCATGAGCAGGCGCGTCGAAGTCCCGCTATTGCCCATGTCGAGCGCGCCGGCGGGCTGAAGGAGGCCGCCGACGCCGACCCCGTCGACCGTCACCGCGCCGTCCTCGCCGCTGGCGATGCCGGCGCCCATCGCGCGCAGCGCCGCGGCGGTGGCGGCGACGTCGGCGCCCCGGCTCAGGCCCTCGATGCGGCTGCGCCCCACGGCGAGCGTGGCGAGCATGAGCGCGCGGTGCGAGATCGACTTGTCGCCGGGCACGCGAACGCTGCCGCGGAGCGGTCCGGCGGGTCCGAATTGCATCGGCTGAGGCCCGCGACCCGTCATGCGCGCGGCTTTTGACAGCGGCCTTTCGCTATGGCAAGGCGCCCCCCGACCGCGGGCCCGGGCCGGGCGCCGCGCCTGAATTTCATTCTATCGGAGATGTTTCGCCCATGGTGAAGGCTGAATGGGGCACCAAGCGCACCTGTCCCAAATGCGGCGTCCGCTTCTACGACCTCGGCAAGGAGGATCCGGTGACCTGCATCGCCTGCGGCATCGCCTGGGATCCGGAGCCCGTGCTGAAGTCGAAGCAGCCGCTGCCGTTCGACGAAGCGCCCAAGCAGGCTGCCGAGAAGCCCGAGGCGGACGACACCGATCTCGCCGCCGAAGCGCTCGGCATCGATGAGGATGCCGAGGAAAATCCGGACGACGAGGTCGATCTCGGCGGCGACGACGATATCGGCGTCCCCGGCGCC
>DASQKE010000187.1:0-25367 GCA_035630675.1 Allosphingosinicella sp. | reverse complement strand
GACCGCGATCGTTTCGGTCAAGCTGCCCGATCCCAAGTTCAGCTCGCAGACCAAGGACAAGCTCGTCAGCTCGGAAGTCCGCCAGCCGCTAGAGAGCCTGATCGCCGACAAGCTCAGCGAATGGCTGGAGGAGAATCCCGGCCACGCCCGCACCATCGTCCAGAAGATCATCGACGCCGCCGCCGCGCGCGAGGCCGCCCGCAAGGCCCGCGAGCTCACCCGGCGCAAGGGCGTGATGGACATCGCCTCCCTGCCCGGCAAGCTCGCCGACTGCCAGGAGCGCGATCCCGCCAAGTCGGAGCTGTTCCTGGTCGAGGGCGACAGCGCCGGCGGCTCGGCCAAGCAGGGCCGCAACCGCCACAACCAGGCGATCCTGCCTCTGAAGGGCAAGATCCTCAACGTCGAGCGCGCCCGCTTCGACCGGATGATCTCGTCCAAGGAGGTCGGCACGCTGATCCAGGCGATGGGGACCGGCATTCTCGACGAGTTCAACCTCGAGAAATTGCGCTACCACAAGGTCGTCATCATGACCGACGCCGACGTCGACGGCGCCCATATCCGCACCTTGCTGCTGACCTTCTTCTACCGCCACATGCGGCCGGTGATCGAGGGCGGCCACCTCTACATCGCCCAGCCGCCGCTCTACAAAGTCGCCAAGGGCCGCTCCGAAGTCTATCTCAAGGACGATGCGAGGCTCGACGATTACCTGGTCGACGCCGGCATCGGCGCGATGGTGCTCGAAAGCGCCGAGGGGCCGCGCTCGGGCGAGGATCTGCGCAGCCTCGCCGACCATGCCCGGCGGGTGCGCAGCCTGATGCGCTACGTGCCGCGCCGCTACGATCCCGGCCTGATCGAGGCGCTGGCGCTGAACGGCGCGCTCAATCCCGCTCTGCGAGCGAACCAGCGCGCCGAAGCGATCACCCGCGCCGCCGCCTTCCTCCAGGCCAGCGACCAGGATTCGACCTGGAGCGGCGAGATCGGCGCGGACGGCGATTATGTGCTGGCCCGCCACTGGCGCGGCGTCACCGACCATCATGTCGTCGACCACAAGTTCGTCGCCTCCGCCGAGGCGCGCAAGCTGCACGGCCTCACCGCCGAGCAGGCCCCCGCCTATGCAAGCGCGTCGCGCTTGCTCTCGCTCAAGGCCGCCGGCGCGCGCGAGGAGGATGCGAACCCCGACGGCGACGCGCCGACCGACGATTCCGACGCCAGCGCCCCGCCCGAACGCGCGCCGGACGCCCGCGGCGTGCTGGTCCGCCGCCCGACCGAATTGCTCGATGCGATCCTGGCGGCCGGCCGCAAGGGCCTCGCCATCCAGCGCTACAAGGGCCTCGGCGAAATGAACGCCGAGCAGCTCTGGGAGACCACCCTCGACCCGGACAATCGCAGCCTGCTCCGCGTCGAAGTCGCGCAAGCGGATCTGGCCGACGAGATCTTCACGAGGCTGATGGGCGACGTCGTCGAGCCTAGGCGCGACTTCATCCAGGAGAATGCACTCAACGTCGCGAATCTGGACGTTTGATCCGCGCTACCCGACGAGCGCGCGGACTCGGACTCGGACGGCCTCCAGCTCAGCCTGAGATGCGCAACCCTTCCTCGCCGCTCTGCGCACGCGCCAATCGAAGGATTTGACCTGGTCGGAGAGTGCGACGCCGCCGCGCTTTCCCGCGATGGGCACTTCGAAGCGATAGCCCTTCGCGCGTGTCGTCATCGGTACGCAAAGAAGCAGACCCGTAAGGTGATTATAGGCGGCGGGTGAGAGGACGAGCGCGGGCCGATGCTCGGCTTGCTCATGACCCGCCTGCGGATCGAAATTGATCCAGATGATCTCGCCCGCTTCCGGCACCCAGTCGCGCGCTACCACCAGACTTCTTTCCCCACCGGCGGGCCGAAGTCGATCTCCGGATGAACGTTATCCGGCGTGATGCCTTCTAGCAGCCATTCCAACGTCACCGGATCGGGCCGCGCCTTTTCGATGACGATGCGCCCGTTCTCCTCACGCACTTCGACCGGGTCGTCGGGCTTCAGCCCGGCGGCTGCCAACGTGGAGGCAGGAAGGCGCACGGCGGCGCTGTTTCCCCATTTGCGCACATAGTGGTTCATCGCTCGCTCCGTATCTACAAGGTAGATACGGAGCTATTCTCGGGAAAGCAACAATGTCCGCGTTCAGCGCACTCCGCCCTCGGCCGCCGCGCTGCCCTTGACCGCGTGCTGCTCCGCCATCTCGGTCAGGCGGACGAACTCGCGGCGCCACCAATCGCCGCCGGCCGCATTCTGGGCCAGCCGGCGGGCGTCGGCGAAGCCGAAAGTGCCGAGCCAGGGGTCGCCGCGCAGGCGCTGGCCGTAGGCCGCGACCGCCGCCGCGAAGGCGCTGTCGCCGCGCGGGGCACGGGCGCTCGCCACCAGCGACGCCGCCAGCGGCCGCTCGATCAGCCGCGACCGGTCCTCGCCTGGCAGCTTGTAGCGCAGCCTCAGGAAGGCGAGCTCGCCGTTCGCCGCTCCTCCCGCCCGCGGCCGGTTCTCCGGATAGCGCCTGTCGCCACGCCAGCCGCGGCTCCCGGCCGGCACGATCTCGTAGAGCGCGGTGACCTGGTGGCCCGCGCCGATCTCGCCGGCGTCGACCGCGTCATTGTCGAAATCCTGCTCGGCGAGCGCGCGATTCTCGTAGCCGATCAGCCTGTATTCGGAGACGTAGGTCGGGTTGAACTCGACCTGGATCTTCACGTCGTGGGCGATCGTGAACAGGGTCGAGGCGAGCTCCTGGTCGAGCACCTTCTGGGCCTCGCGCGGGCTGTCGATGTAGGAATAATTGCCGTTACCGTGGTCGGCGATCTGCTCCATCATCGCTTCGTTATAATTGTTGGTGCCGTAGCCCAGAGTGGTCAGCGTGATCCCGCTCGCCCGCTCGCGCTCGACCATGTCGATCAGGGTCTCGTTGCTGGTGACGCCGACGTTGAAATCGCCGTCGGTGGCGAGGATGACACGGTTGATGCCGCCCTCGATCAGATTCTCGCGGGCGGTGCGGTAGGCGAGCTGGATGCCCGCGCCGCCGGCCGTCGAGCCGCCGGCGCGCAGCCGGGCGAGCGCCTTCACCACCTGCTCGCGATCCGACGTCGCCGGCAGGACGAGGCCCGCGGCGCCGGCATAAGCGACGATCGAGATGCGGTCGCGCGGCCCCATCCGCCGCGCGACCAGAGCGAGCGAGCATTGGACGAGCGGGTGCCGATCGGGCGTGTCCATCGATCCGGAGACGTCGACCAGGAAAACGAGGTTGGCCGGCGGCCGCTCGGCCCGCGGAAGGTCGTAGCCGCGAAGGCCGATGCGCAGCAGCCGCGTCTCGCCGTTCCACGGCGTCGTCGTCATGTCGCTGCTGACGCTGAACGGCTGCGAGCGGTCGCGCGGAGCCGGATAATCGTAGCGGAAATAGTTCAGCATCTCCTCGGTGCGCACCGCCGCCTGGGGCGGCATCTGGCGCTGGTTCAGCATCCGCCGGACGTTGGCGTAGCTGCCGGTGTCGACGTCGATCGAGAAGGTCGAGACCGGCACCTCGGCGACGGACTGCACGGTGGCGACCGGCTCGCCCGCGTAGCGCTCGCGATTCTCGGCCCGGACGGCGGGCGCGACGTTGACGAACGGCGCGACCGTCCCGTCGGACATTGACCGCGACTCGGCGGGAGGCGGCGGTGACGGAGGGGGTGGTGACGGAGGGGGCGGTGCCGGAGGCATCGGCATCGGCATGGGCGGCGCCATTTGCGGCTGCGGCGCGATGCGGCCGGACGAGCGACCGCGCCCGTAGCCGGCGCGGTCGTCATGATGCTCGCGGAACTGCTCCATGAAGGGGCGGCAGAGCGCGTCCGGATCCTCGGGCGCGGAGCGGTCGGCGCGCGGCGTCTGTGCGGGCGCCGGGGCGCTCATCGGCGAGGCGAGAATGAGGGCCGTCATCGGCAAAAGGCTGAGGCAACGCATCGGACATCCTCCTCCGTGGAAGGATGTTACGTTATCACATCCGCGGAGCTGCGCAATCCGACATTTGTCAGGTCGCGCGGCGCGCGGCGGGCGCTCAGCCGTCCCCTTTGTGCATCGGCAGCGCGGCGAGGATGCGCTTGCGCAGCTCCTGCTCCTGCGAGAAGCGGCCGGCGCCGCGCGCATCGGCGCGCTGGACCAGCAGCCGCGCGAGCACGCAGGGGCTCTCCGCCTTGCTGACGGCGCAGCGCGCGAGGTCGATCGGGACGGTGAAGCAGGCGCCGATCTCGCCGCGTCGCCGCCAGGTCACCTGGGCTTCGGTCTCGCCGATCCCCGGCAGCTCGATCCGGATCGCGGATCCGCACAGGATCGTCGCCTCGCACTCCGCCCGGAAGCCCGATTCCGACAAATCGACGATCCGCACCTCGAGGCTGCTCCAGTCATTGGGCCGCAGCCTCGCCCGCTCGTCGACCGGCATTCTTTCGCTTCGGCGCATCCTGTTCCTCGCGCGGCTTTGCTGCGTCAATAGCCCGGCCAAGGTTAAGCAATTGCTGATCGCATCGTTGGCAAATCGGTAAACCTTATCGTGCATAGGGGGCGTGACACGCGGGTGAGGGAAAACCGGAAAATGCACGGACTGAGAAGCGCGATCCTGACCGGCGAGCCGGTGAGCGCATCGCTCATCACGACCAAGGAGGGCTGCCGCAGGCAGACCGGCGGAAGCCTCACCAGCCTTCGGATCGCACGCGAGGAACGGCGCGCCACCAACCAGCGCAGCGAGGACCGCCACTGGGGGGTCGTCGACCGCGCAATGATCGTCTTCCGCCGAAAGAAGCTCCTGGTCCGAGTCGTCAACGTCTCGTCGAGCGGGATCATGATCGAGACCGATATCGTGCCCCGCATCGGCGAGAGCGTCGCGGTCGACTTCGAAGGCTTCGACCGCCTCCAGGGCGTGGTGCGCTGGATCAAGGCGGGCCGGATCGGCCTCGACCTTGGAGAAGACAGCATCGACGTCGGCTGATGAGGACGGGCCGGTTCTCCGCCTTGGGCGATAGCGGGAGCGAAAGCGGAGGAGCGCGCTCACTCTTTGGCCTTCTGCTGTTCGACTTTCGCGAGGCGCGCGATCAGCACGGCGAGCGCGTCGCCGCCGACCGCGTCCATTCGATCGCCCACGCCGCGCCCTTCCTCGCCGCCGCGCACCTCGTCTGCGGCGCCATCCTCCTGCTCTGCTACCGCGAGGCGGGCACCCTCCCCGACCCCCTGCTGTTCGGCCTTCCGCTCGCCGCGATCCTGCTCCTCGATCTGCGCCTGTGGACGCTCACCCGCCGCCGCGCGCGCCCGACCCGTCCCCACCGCCTGACCCGCCTCGCCGCGTTGTACGCATTGCTCGGCGCCATCCTCTGGCTGATCGTCATCGCCGCCAATGTCGAGGCCGGCATCGGCGCCGCGGTGCCGGGAGCGCGCGGCGCGATGGTGGTCGGCATGGGCGCCACCATCCTGGCCTTCATGGGCATACCCGCGCTCGTGCTGCTGAGCTGCGCCGGCGGGGTCCTCGCCGCGACCTTGTTCGCCACGCCGCTCGTCGTCGCCATGGCCGCCGCTTTCTCCTTTTGCCTGCTCGGCCTCAGCCTGGTGCGCGCGCGCGATGCGGTCGCCGACGCCCACCGCCGGCTAAGCGACGACTGGCAGGCCGGCCAGGCGATCCGCTTCGTTGCCGCGTTCGAGGCCAGCGGCCGCGGCTGGTTCTGGGAGACCAATGCCGACGGCGCGCTCACCTGCGTTCCCGAGCCGCTCGCCCGCGAGCTCGGCCGCTCCGCCGACGAGCTGCTCGGCCGCCCGTTCGCCGAGCTGCTGCTGGTCGAGGACCAGGGCGCCTCCGACGTCGAGCGCCCGACGCTCGGCTTCCACCTCACCGCCCGCTTCCCCTTCGCCGAGGCGATCGTCGCGCCCAACGGCCGCCGCGACGTCTGCTGGGCGCTATCGGGGAGCCCGAGCTTCGACGATGTCGGCCGCTTCCTCGGCTTTCGCGGCATCGGCGAGAATCTGAGCGACGAGCGCCGCGCGCTGGTCCAGACCTCGAAGCTTGCCCGCCTGGACTCGCTGACCGGCCTGCCCAACCGCGCCGCGATGCGCGACACGCTCGATTTGGCCCTCCTCAACGCGACCAGCCGCCAGCAGGGTTGCGCGCTCCTCCTGATCGATCTCGACCGCTTCAAGCAGGTGAACGACACGCTCGGCCACCCGGTCGGCGACGTGCTCCTGAAGCAGGTCGCGCAGCGGCTGACCGCCATCATCGGCGAAGTCGGCCAGATCGGGCGTCTCGGCGGCGACGAGTTCGAGGCGGTCCTGCCGGGCGAGGAGGAAGAGGGCCGTCTCGCCGAGCTCGCCGAACGGCTGATCCAGCAGCTCTCCAGGCCCTATCTGATCCGCGGCCACTCGATCTCGATCGGCGCCTCGGTCGGCATCGCCGTCGCGCGGCCGGGCCGGACCTATGCCGAGCAGCTCGTCCGCGACGCCGACATCGCGCTCTACGCCGCCAAGGCCGCCGGCCGCGGCTCTTTCCGCCTGTTCGCGCCGGAGATGCAGAGCCAGGCGAGCGACCGCCAGATCCTCCTCAAGGACCTCGAGCAGGCGGCCGCCAAGGGCCAGCTCCGCCTCCTTTTCCAGCCGATCGTCGAGGCGGCCAGCGAAGACCTTTCGGGCTTCGAGGCGCTGCTGCGCTGGTCGCACCCGGTGCGCGGTCCGCTTGCCCCGGCCGAGTTCCTCGCGGTCGCGGAGGAGAGCGGGCTGATCGAGGGCATCGGCGAATGGGTGATCCGAACGGCGCTCGCCGAGGCGGCGCACTGGCCGCGTCATTTGCGCCTCGCCGTCAACCTCTCGCCCTTGCAGCTGCGCAGTCCGCGCACCCTTTCGGCCGTCGCCAACGCGCTCGCGGCCTCGGGCGTCGCGCCCGAACGGCTGGAGCTCGAGTTTCGCGAGGAGGCCCTTCTCGCCGACAGCCTTCAGGCGAGCGAAGCCGTGGGCGCCTTGAAGGGCCTCGGAGTCCGCCTCGCGCTCGACGATTTCGGCACCGGCGCGTCCAGCCTCGCCAGCATCCGCACCACTCCGCTCGACCGGATCAAGATCGACCAGAGCTTCCTCAGGAGCGCCCGCGCCGAGCGCAGCCGCAACCGCGCCCTGCTCGCGGCCCTCGTCACTCTCTCCTCGACCCTCGACATGGAGGTGACGGCGGAAGGCGCCGAGACGCTCGAAGACCTTGATCTCGCGCGCCGGCTCGCGGTCAGCCACATCCAGGGCTTCCTGTTCGGCCGCCCGATGCCCGCGGCCGAGGCGCGCGCGCTCGCCGCCAAGGCCGCCGCAATCCCCGCCAAAGAGACGGCGCGGGGCCGGCCGCCGCGCCACAGCCTGATCCGGACCGGTACGCTCCACGCGGGCGAGGAAGCGGTGCCGGTGCGGCTGCGCAACATTTCGGGCGGCGGCGCGATGGTCGAAAGCGAGCGCGGCTTCGCCCTCGCGCCCGGCGCCGAGGTCCGGCTCGCGCTCGAGGACGGCCTCGTCATCGCGTCCGAGGTGCGCTGGTGCGACGAGGGCCGGATCGGCCTCAAATTCACCGAAGCGTTCGACCTGAAGCGGATCGGCCGCGCCGGCTCGGCCCCCGCCGCCGGCGGCCTCAAGATGATGCGTCCCGCCTATCTCGACAGCGAGACCAGCCCCGATTCGCCCTGGGCCGGCCGCAAGGACCGCCTCAACCTCCGCGACGTGAGACGGTAGCGGCGAAGTCGGTGCAGCACCGTCATCCCGGCGAAGGCCGGGATCTCAGGTCGAGATGACACAGGCGGATGTGCCGCGCTCCATTTCCACCTGCGCCTTCTCCCTGAGATCCCGGCCTTCGCCGGGATGACGGCGCTGGACGCGGCGCATCCCTGTCTTCGCCGTCCGCGAAGATCGTCTCCCTCGCGAGCCTGAGCTCGCGGATCGCCGCCGCAGTCGTCGATCCCCAGACCAGGTGGACGCCGATCATCAGCGCATTGCGGCGCGCGGGATGCTTCGTCGCCGGCTCCAGCGTCCCGACCGCGGGGATCCAGCCCATATAGCTCGCCAGCCACACCGCCGCGCCGGCGAGCGCGCCGCCGCGCTTGCTCGTGTCCGGGTTCAGCGCCGAAATCAGCGCGCCCATCGCCGCGCCGTAGAGGAAGTGGGCGGCGGTGGTGACGTCCTTGGCGGTCTCGCCGCCGAGCGGGACATGGAGCTGGTCGCCGACCGAATCGACGATCTCGCGCGGCGTCAGCGGATAGCGCTCCGCCTTGGGCAGGCGCCGATGCAGGCGGCGCATCGCCGCGGTCATCGTCATCGTGCCGACGAATCCGGCGATCGCGCCGATCACGAGACGGCTGGCGAAGCGAGGCTTGCGGCTCATACCGCCTGAATAGAGCGCGGCAAAGGTCACATCCAGCCCGGCCTCTATTCGTAGCGCAGGGCGTGGATCGGATTGGTTCGCGAGACCTTGAGCGCGTGGCCGACGATGGTGCCGATCGCGATCGCCAGCGCCAGCCCGCCGGCGATCAGGAAAGGCGCGGGACCGAGCGCGATGCGCGCGTCGAAGCCGCTCAGCCAGTCCCGCATCGCCCACCAGGCGACCGGCCAGGCGATCAGGTTCGCGATCATCACCGGCTTCGAGAATTGCCAGGCGAGCAGGGCCACGATGTCGATCGTGCGCGCGCCGAACACCTTCCGGATGCCGATCTCCTTGGTCCGGCGTTGGGCGGTGAAGGCGGCAAGCCCGAACAGGCCGAGGCAGGCGATCGCCACCGCGAGCAGGGCGAAGCCGGCGAAGGCCTGTCCGCGCGCCCGATCGGCGGAATAGATCCGTGCGAGCTGCTGGTCCGCATAATCCGCCTCGAACGGCACTTCGGGCGCGAGCCGCCGCCAGATCTCCCCGATCTCGCGCCGCACCCGCTCCGGATCGGCCGCCGAGTAGCGCACCGCGAGATTGTTGTAGATGCGCCGGTCGAAATAGATTTGCGGCTCGACCGGCTCGCGCACCGAGCGGAAGCGGCTGTCGCCGACCACGCCGACGATGGTTGCCGGCACCATTCCAGCGGCCGGCCCGAACATGGTGACCCCGATCTGCCGCCCGAGCGCCGCCTGCGGATCGCGATAGCCGAAGCGCCGCGCCGCTGCTTCGTTCACCACCACGTTCGCGCCGCGTTCCAGCATCGCGCGCTGCGCGGCCTCGGCCGCGTCTTCGGGATCGAGCGGGACCGACGCATCGTCGTTCGCGAATTGCCGCGACAGCGTCCGCCCGGCCCCCAGCCTCAGGCCGAATGTGTCGAAGAATTCGGGCGAGACGCTGTAGAAGCCGACCACCTCGGGCTCGGCGCGTCCAGGAATCTGGGCATTGGTGGTGACCATGCTCTCCATGCCCACACTGAGGTTGGTGCCGGCCACGGCCTCGACCCCGTCGATCCGCGCGATCTGGCGCATCAGGGTCTCGGTCTGGGGAATGATCGCGGCGCGGTTGGCGTAGGCGACCTGAATGAGGCCGTCGCGGCGGAAGCCGAGATCGGCGCTCTGGGCGTAGCGCGTCTGCGACCAGACCACGATCGTGCAGACGATCAAAGCGATCGAGACCGCGAACTGGAGGACGACCAATGCCATCCTGAGCCGGCCCGTGCCGAGCGGCTCGGCGCTCGACTTGTTCGCCTTCAGCACCTCGGCCGGCTGATAGCGCGACAGATAGAAAGCCGGATAGATGCCGCCGGCGACTCCGACCACCGACCACAAGGCGAATACGGGGAAAGCGAGCCCACCCCGGCCGATCCAGTGCGCAACGAGATCGGCGTCGAGGAACGCGGCGAGCCAGGGCAGAGCAAGCTCGACCGTCACGACCGCGAGCACGACCGCGATGCCGGTGACCAGCGCCGATTCCATCAGGAACTGGGCGATCAGCTGGCCGCGCGTGGCGCCGAGCACCTTGCGCAGCGCCACCTCCCGCGCCCGCTGGCTCGCCCGCGCGGTCGCGAGATTGACGAAATTGACCGTCGCCATGCCGAGGATCAGCAGGGAGACGAGCGCGAAGGTGAAGATCGTTCGGGGGTCGTTCCCCGGCCGCTCGAGCGGGCCCGGTGCGCCGCTCATATGGACGTCGCGGACGTTGACGATCCTCCAGTCGTAGCGGTCGCCCGCCCGGCTCTGCTGGCCGCCGACGTCGACCGGCGGGATCGCCCGCCGCTCCCAGGCCGGGAGCGCGCGCTCGATCGCGCCGGGGTCGGCGCCCGGCCGCAGCTTCAGATAGACGAAGCTGTTGATGCAGCCCCAGCCGCACTCCGCGCGGTCGGTCTCGCCGAGGCGGCCGATGGCGCGCAACGCCATGTGGCTGTCCCTCGGGATGTCCTCGAATATGCCGGTGACGCGCAGATTATACTGCTCGCCGCGGCGCACCGCCGTCACCGTCTGGCCGATGATGTCGAGGCTGCCGAAGCGGTTGATCGCCTCGCTCCGGCTCAGCACGAGGGCGTCGAGGCCGTTGAGGGCCGTCGCCCGGTCGCCGCGCAGGAACGGGAGCGCGACGATCCGGAAGAAATTGGCCTCGGTCAGGTGCATCGGCGCGAAGCTCGGCTCGCCGCCGTCGCGCAGCAGCACCGGATTGACCTCGTCCAATCGGGCGATCGCCTCGATCTGCGGGAATTCGCGCGCCCAGGATTCGGCGAGGATGCCGTGGGCGTACTGGTCGAGCGGGGATTCGCTCTCGTCCGGGTCGAGGCTGATGGTCTGCACCTGATAAACGCGCTCGCCGTCGGGCACCCAGGCGTCGAAGCGGGTCTCGTAGCGGACGTAGACGAACAGGAGCAGGCAGGCGGCGAGGCCGAGCGCGAGCCCGAAGATGTTGATGAAGGCGTAGGTCTTGTTGCGGACGAGGGCGCGCAGCCCGACCTTCAGATAGTTACGCCACATTATTGCTTCAGCGCCCCCGCTTCCGAGCCGGAGCGAGCGCTAACATGAAGGCGGCGGCGCCTGCCAGCGCGGAAGCGCCCGATTTGGACCTATTCGTACCTGAGCGCGTGGATCGGGTTGGCGCGGGCGACCCGGATCGCGTGGCCGGCGATGGTGCCGATCGCGATCGCCAGCGCGAGCAGCCCCGCCAGCACGAAAGGAGCCGGCCCGAGATCGATCCTGGTGTCAAAATCGTTGAGCCAGCCGCGCATCGCCCACCAGGCGATCGGCCAGGCGAGGAGGTTGGCGATCATCACCGGCTTCGAGAATTGCCAGGCGAGCAGCCTGACGATGTCCCGCGTCCGCGCGCCGAGCACCTTTCGGATGCCGATCTCCTTGGTCCTGCGCTCGGCGGTGAAGGCGGCGAGGCCGAACAAACCGAGGCAGGCGACCACGATCGCCAGCAGGGCGAAGCCGGCGAAGATCGTCGCGCGGGATTCCTCGGCGTCGTACAGCTCGGCGATCACGTCCTCGCTAAACTCGGCCTCGAACGGCACGTCGGAGGCGAGCCGGCGCCAGGCCTGCTCGATGCGGCCGCGCACGCCGCTCGGATCGGCGGTGTCGTAGCGCACGACGAGGTGGCTGTTGCCGACCTCGGACAGGCGATAGACGATCGGCTCGATCGGCGTGCGGATCGAGCGGAAGCGTGTGTCGCGCACCACGCCGACGATATGGATCGGGACGAGCCCGTTCACGGGATCGAACAAGGCCATGCGCAGCTGCGCGCCGATCGACGCGCGCGGGCTGCGGAAGCCGAGCCGCTGCGCCGCCAGCTCGTTGACGATGACGTTGAGCCCGCGCGCGGCCATCGCCCGCTCCTGCTCGTCGGTCGCCGCGAAAGTCAGCGGATCGACGTCCATCAGCCGCTCGCCGCTGAGCTGCCGCCCGGCGAGGAGGTCAATCCCCATCGTCTCGAAGAAGCCGTCGTCGATCGTGTAATTGCTGATCACGACCGGCTGCTCGCGGCCGGGGACGCTGACGCCGGTCCCGGTCTGGTTGTCGGTGTCGATGCCGATGCCGGTGCGGCCGACCGAGGTCACGCCGGGGACGCGCTCGATCTCGCGCGCGATCGCCCCGCCGCGCTCCATGAGCTGGCGCCTGTTGAGACCGTCGATCTGGATGATGCCCTCGCGCTCGAAGCCGGGGTCGGCGGTACGGGCGTGGACGGTCTGCGCGTAGACGATGGCGGTGCAGATGATGAGGCCGATCGAGACCGCGAACTGGCCGACGACCAGGGCGCTCCTCAGAAGCCCGGTGCCGGACGCCTCCGCCGACGACTTGTTGGCCTTGAGGACCTGCGCCGGCTGGAAGCGCGAAAGGTAGAAAGCCGGGTAGAGCCCGCCCGCCGCGCCGACGACCAGGACCAGGGCGAGGATCGGGAGCAACATCCCGTTCCAGCCGAAATAACGCATCGCGAGATCGCTATCGAGGAAGCCGGCGAGCGGCGGCAGCAGCAATTCCACCAGGGCCAAAGCGAGCAGCATCGCGATTCCGGCGACCAGGATCGATTCGGCCATGAACTGGACGATCAGTTGCTTGCGGTTGGCGCCGAGCACCTTCCTCAGCGCCACCTCACGGGCGCGCTGGCTGGCGCGGGCGGTGGCGAGATTGGTGAAGTTGACGCAGGCCATGCCGAGGATGAGGAAGGCGACGATGGCGAAGGTGACGATGGTGCGCGCGTCGTTGCCAGGCGACATCGCGCCGTCCTGTGAGATGCCGAGATGGACGTCGCGGACGTTGACCAGGTTCCAGTCGGCGAAGTCGCCCTGATTGACCGAGCGGTCGTCGAACTGCTGGTCGGGAATGTGGCGCCGCTCCCAATTGGGAAGGTCGCGGTGGATCGTCTCGGGATCGGTGCCCGGCCGCAAAGCGACATAGTTCCAGCCCGAATTCCAGCCCCATTGGGTGAGGAAATCGGGCGTGTCGGCGAAGAAGGTGGCGGGATCGAAGCGCGCGACCATCGACAGCCGCATGTGCGAGTTGCGCGGCAGGTCGCGCATCACGCCGGTGATGCGATGATCGAGCGTGATGCCGCGGTTGATCATGGTCAGCGTCCGGCCGACCGGATCCATGTCGCCGAAATATTTGCGCGCCTCCGCCTCGCTCAGCACGATTGATCCCGGGTCGCGCAGCGCGGTGCGCGGATCGCCGCGGACCAGGGGCAGGCGCAGCACGTCGAAGAAGATGTTGTCGACGAAGATCACGTCCTCGGTCGGCAAAGCCTGGCCGTTGCGGACCACCACCGGGGAGGCGCCGAGCGCGTAGACCGACGCCTGGATCTGCGGATAGTCCTGCCTCAGGCGGGTCCCCGCGACATAAGGCGACATCTGGAGGTTGCCGACCTCGCCGGTGTCGGGATCGCGGAAGTGCGACTGGACCTGGTAGACATTCTCCGAATTGGGGACCCAGGCGTCGTAGCTGCGTTCATAGCTGACGTAGAGCAGGATCATCAGGCAGGCGGCGAGGCCGATCGCCAGGCCGAAGATGTTGATGAACGCATAGGTCTTGTTCTTCGCGAGGGCGCGAAGGCCGACCGTGAAATAATTGCGCCACATCCTGGTCGTCCTTCCTTCGAAGCTATTCGTAGCGGAGCGCGTGGATCGGGTTCGCCCGCGCGACCTTGACCGCGTGGCCTGCGATGGTGCCGATCGCGATCGCGAGCGCGAGGATGCCGGCGGCGACGAAGGGCGTCGGGCCGAGGTCGATCCGGGCGTCGAACGTGTTGAGCCAGCCGCGCATCACGTACCAGGCGGCCGGCCATGCGATCAGGTTGGCGATGATCACCGGCTTCGAGAATTGCCAGGCGAGCAGCCGGACGATGTCGCGGGTGCGGGCGCCGAGCACCTTCCTGATCCCGATTTCCTTGGTCCGGCGCTCGGCGGTGAAGGCGGCGAGGCCGAACAGGCCGAGGCAGGCGACGATGACGGCGAGGATCGCGAAGCCGGCGAAGGTCTTGGCCCGCGCATCCTCGGCCGAATAGAGCTCGGCGATCACGTCGTCGCTATATTCGGCGTCGAACGGCACGTCGGACGCGATCGAGTTCCAGACCCGCTCGACGGCGGCGCGGGCCGCGGTCGGATCGCCCGTGAAGCGGACGATCATGTGGGTATGCGAGCCGTTCGGCGTGTTCTGGAACATGATCGGATCGACCGGCTCGCGCATCGAGCGGAAGCGCGAATCCCGGACGATGCCGATGATGGTCACCGGCACCAGGCCATATTCGTTCTCGACCAGAGTGCCGCGCAGCGTCTTGCCGAGCGCCTGGCGCGGCTCACGGAAGCCGAGCCGCTGGGCGGCGAGCTCGTTGATCACCACGTTGGCGCCGCGCGCCGCCAGCGCCCGCTGCGCCTCGGGCGTCGCGGGATAAGGCAGGGACATGTCGTCCATCGGGCGCGTGCGGTCGAACCAGCGCCCGGCGACCAGCCTCAGCCCCATCGCGTCGAAGAAGCCCTCGTCGATCTGGTACTGGCCGATATTGACCGGCTCGGTGCGGCCCGGGACGAGAATGCCGCTATTGTTGTGGTTGTCGGTGGCGACGCCGATGGTGGTGCGCCCGACCGCCTGGACGTTGGGCAGGCGCCGCGTCCGATCGACGATCGCGCCGGTCCGGTTGAGCAGCTGGTAGCGGGCGAGCTCGTCGACCTGGAGGATGTGCTCGCGATTATAGCCCGGATCGACGCTGCGCGCGTAGACGGTCTGGGCGTAGACCACCGCCGTGCAGATGATGAGGCCGATCGAGACGGCGAACTGCGCGACGACGAGCACGGTGCGCAGCCGCCCCGAGCCGGGCGTCTCGGCGGTCGACTGGTTCGCCTTGAGGACGGTCGCCGGCTGGAATCGCGAGATGAAGAAAGCGGGGTAGAGGCCGCCGAGCACCCCGACCGCCAGCACCAGCAGCAGGATCGGCAGGCCGAGGCCGCCCGTGCCCAGATAGGCGATCTCGATCTCGGCCTCGACGAAGGCGGCGAAGCTCGGCAGCAGCAGCTCGACCAGGGCGAGCGCGATCATCATCGCGACCACCGAGATCAAGACCGATTCGCCGATGAACTGGACGATGAGCTGCCTGCGGCTGGCGCCGAGCACCTTCCTCAGCGCCACCTCGCGCGCCCTTTGGCTGGCGCGGGCGGTGGCGAGATTGGTGAAGTTGACCACCGCCATGGCGAGGATGAGGAGGGCGATGATCGAGAAGGTGGCGATGGTCGTGCTGTCGTTGCCCGCTTTCATCGAGCCGCCCTGGGCCCGGCCGAGATGCACGTCGGCGAGGTTGACGAGGTGCCAGTCCTGGTCGTCGCCGGCGTTGAAGCGGGCCTCGCCGGCGGTCTCGTCGGGAATGTTGCGCCGCTCCCAGGCCTGCAGGCCCGCGCGGATCGCGTCGGGATCGGCGCCCGGGCGCAGCTTCACATAGACCCAGCCGTTCTGGCAGCCCCAGCATTGCAGGGCCTGCGGCGAATCGGCGTTGAACGCGACGATGTCGAGCCGCGCGATGACGTTGATTTCCATGTGCGAGTTAGAGGGCAGGTCGGCGAGCACGCCCGCGATCCGGAAGTCGCGGGTGACGCCCCGGCTGATCACGGAGAGGGTGCGGCCGACGACATTGTCGGTGCCGAAGCGGCGGACCGCCTCTTCGCGGGCGATCACCGCCGTGCCGACCTGGTCGAGCGCGCGCCGGTCGCCGCGCAGCAAAGGCAGCGGCACGACCTCGAGGAAATTGCCGTCGGTGTAGAGGAAGTCCTCGAGCGTGACCGCGTGGCCGTCCTGGATCATCACCGGCTCGGTCGAGAAGGCATAGACCTCGCGCTCGATCTGGGGAAAGTCCTGCGCCAGCCTCTTGCCGGCGATGTAGGGCGTCATGCGAAGCTGGGCTTCCTCGCCCGTCTCGCCCGATTTGTACCAGCTTTGCAGCTGGTAGACATTCTCATGGCCGGGAATCCAGCGGTCGTAGCTCTGCTCGTGGCGCACGAAGAGCAGGATCATCAGACAGGCGGCCATGCCGATGGCGAGGCCGACGATGTTGATGAAGGCATAGGTCTTGTTCTTGACCAGCGCCCGTATGCCGACGGTGAAATAGTTGCGCCACATGGGCCCCTCCTCCTGCGTCAGCGACGCGCGCGTGGGTTGCGGCGGCGCTCGGGGCGCCGCGCGACGATCTTGATCTCGGTGATGCCGCGCTCCGGGATCAGCCGGTCGACGTCGATCGCCGTCCAGGCTGGGAAGGGCGCCGTAACGTAGCGGCGGTGGACCGCCACCATCGCCGGGAACTGGGCGCCGATGTCGGTGTGGTAGCTGGTGATGTCGACGACGTCGTCCCAGCCCGCACCGGCGCGCGCGAGGATCGCGCCGATGCGGGCATAGGTGCGGTCGTAGGCGGCGGCGAGCGCTTCGCCCTCACGAAGGCCGACCACGACACCGGAAAGGTAGATCGTGTCGCCGGCTACGACCGCGTCCGAATAGCCCGTCTCCTCCTGGAACCGCCGCTCGCCCGGGTCCTCGGACATGAGCACGGTGGCTTGGCTCCGGGCCTGGGCGGAGGCAGCGGATGGGGAGATGGGCGCCAACGCCAGAACAACCAAAGCCGCTAGGGCTGAGCCTGTCGAAGCCCGGATCGCAGCGCGCTGCAACCCGCCCTTCGACAGGCTCAGGGCTAGCGGATCTGGCGGAGCACTCGGTTTCCCCACCACCGCTAGGGCTAGCGGTTTCCCGCTAAAACCCTGCTCTCCAAAGCTGCGCCCCAGCATCGGATCAAGCCGCGCGGCGGCGTTCGACGAGGATTCGGCCGTCGAGCATGTTGACGACGCGGCTGGCATAGTCGGCATGGGCCGGCGAGTGGGTGACCATGACGATGGTCGAGCCCTCGGCGTTGAGCGCCTGCAGCATCTTCATCACCTCCTCGCCATGCTGGGTGTCGAGGTTGCCGGTCGGCTCGTCGGCGAGGATCATGTTGGGATTCCCGACCAGAGCACGGGCGACGGCGACGCGCTGCTGCTGGCCGCCCGAGAGCTGGCTCGGCCGGTGCTTGGCGCGGTGGGCGATGCCGACCTTGTCCATCACTTCGTCGACCCGCCGGCGGCGCTCGGCGGCGGGGACGTCGTGATAGAGCAAGGCGAGCTCGATATTCTCGCGGACCGTCAGCTCGTCGACCAGGTTGAAGCTTTGGAAGATGAAGCCGATGTTGCGCTTGCGGAAATCCGCCAGCTTGGCCTCGGGCAGACCCGCCACCTCGGTGCCGTTGAAGATGTAGGACCCCGAAGTCGGGCTATCGAGCATTCCGAGCACGTTGAGCAGGGTCGATTTGCCGCAGCCGGACGGCCCCATCACCGCCACGAACTCGCCGTCGGCCACGTCGAGATGAATGCCGTCGAGGGCCGTGGTCTCGACGGTTTCGGTCCGGTAGACCCGCGACAAATCCCGCATGTTCAGCATATTGTTCCGCTCCTCTTCAATTCGACAGGTCCAGCCGATCACGCTCGGCGAAGCCGGTATAGGGCGAGGTGATCACGCGCTCGCCGGGTTCGAGACCGCCGAGCACCTCGATATATTCGGAATTGCGCCGGCCGAGGCGGACCTGGCGCTTGACCGCGCTGCCGTCGCCCGGCGCGACCACGAACACCCAGTTTCCGCCGGTGTCGTTGAAAAAGGCGCCGTTGGGGAGCAGCAGAGCGGGCGAGGGATCGCCGAGCGTCAGCCGGATCTGGACGGTCTGGCCCCGCTGCAGATTGGCCGGCTCGCCGCCGACGAAATTGAGGTCGATCTCGAACGCGCCGTTGCGGACCTGCGGATAGATTTTGGCGACCCGCATCCGATACTGGCGGCCGCCGACCTCGGCATTGGCGATCTGCCCCTCGGCGACACGGCCGAGATAGAATTCGTCGACCTGGGCCCGAAGCTTGTTCGAGCCCGCGCTGTCGATCTGGCCGAGGCGCTCGCCGCGGTTGAACGACTGGCCGACCTGGATCGAGAAGCTGGTGAGCTGGCCCGCGACCGGTGCGCGCAGATTCAGCGAATCGAGGCTGGCGCGGGCGAGCTGGAGGCTCTGGTTGAGAGCCGAGGTCGAAGCGCGCAACTGGGCGAGCTGGCTCGACTGCAGGCGCTCGTCTGTCGCCTGCTGACGGCGCAGGATCGCGCTGCGCTCGCGCGCCGCATTGTAGATGTCGCGGCTGTCCTGGAATTGCTTTTGCGAGACGTAGCCGCGCGCGGCAAGCGGCCGCTGCGTCTCATATTGGCGCCGCGCCTGCTGCGCCTGGAGGTCCGCCTCGATCAAGGCGCGCTGGTTGGCGAGCCGGGTCTGCGACAGCGACAGCTCCTGGCTGCGCATCGAGTTGATCTGCTGGGTGACCTCGGTCTGGCGCGCGAGCACGTTGAGCTGGAGGTCCGAATTGGAAAGCACCGCGAGCAGCTGGCCCTGCTGGACGACCGCGCCGTCCTCCACCATCCTCTGCTCGACCCGGCCGCCCTCGACCGCGTCGAGGAAGACGGTGACGCTCGGCTCGACCCGGGCGCGCAGCGGCAGGAAATCGTCGAAGCGGCCGCGCGCGACCTGCGAGATCGTCACCCGGTCGGCGGCGATGGTCTGGCTGTTGGCGGTCGGCGCCAGCAGATAGAAGGCGACCGCGGCGAGCACGACGATCGCGACGACCATCGCGATCTTGACCTCTTTGCTGAGGCCCGTGCGCGCGACGACCTTGTCCATCCCGTCGCCGGCATGCGCGCCGCCGCCGCCGCCGCCGACCGGCCTATCGGACTTGTTGATCGTGATGACGCTCATCCCTGAGTCCTCCACTCTGCAATCGGGTAGCAACCATCGTGCCACGGATTGCGGAGACGGACAGCCCCTGACGGACGCCGCGCGCGCTCGTACTGTCCGTTATCGGACAAAGCCTGTTCGCGGGCGGACACCGGCCGGGGGCTCAGGCGATCGGCGAGATGGTGACGACGAGCAGCAGGCCGGACAGCATCATGCCGAGCATGAAGGTGAAGGATTCGAGCTTTGCCATTGTCTTGCTCCCAAATGAAATCGAGACGTTTCCCTGTCGCCGGACCATCAGCACGAGCCGTGCCAGCGCCCGCCAGCCTCGGTTTTCCGCCATTTTCCCGGAGCGGGGCGCAGGGCCGGCCTGTCCGCTTCCGGACAATGCTGTTCGGTTGCGGACGCGAAACGGGCGGCCCTGGCACGGAAATTGATTGTCTCCGGGCAGCCGGATAGAAATCCGCCGTGGGGAGTGGTCCGTGACGCGCGCAAAGCCTTTCGATCTGTGCATCGTCGTCGACGACGATCCCGACATCCTCTTGTCCGCGCGGCTGCTGCTCCGGGACCTGTTCGCCGAGATCGCCGTCTTCCAGGCGCCCGAGGACGCGCTGGCCGCGATGGAGGAGCGGATTCCCGACGTGGTTTTGCTCGACGCGAATTTCGGGCGGGGCGCGACCAACGCCGCCGAGGGCTTCCAGTGGCTCGCCCAAATCCTGAAACGCGATCCAGAGGCCGTCGTAGTGATGATCACCGCCCATGGCGGAGTCCAGATTGCGGTTGAAGCAATGAAGCGCGGCGCGACGGACTTCGTTTCCAAGCCGTGGTCGAACGAGCGGCTGCTCGCCACCGTGCGCACCGCCGCGGCGCTCAGGAACTCGCGCGAGGAAGCGGTGACCGAGCGGCGCCGCTCGGCCGCGATCACCGCGCCGCCGGCGGGCGAGACTCCCCTGCTCGGCCAGTCGCCGGGGATGGCGCGCGTCTATTCGCTGATCGAGCGCGCCGCGCCGACCGAGGCCAATGTCCTCATCCTCGGCGAGAACGGCACCGGCAAGGAGCTGGTCGCGCGCGATCTCCATCGCCGCTCGCGCCGCGCCGGCGGCGTTCTGGTCTCGGTCGATCTCGGCGCGGTCGCCGAGAATCTGTTCGAAAGCGAGCTGTTCGGCCATGTGAAGGGCGCCTTCACCGACGCGCGCGGCGACCGCATCGGCCGGCTCCAGGCGGCCGACGGGGGCACCCTGTTCCTCGACGAGATCGGCAATCTGCCGCTCCACCTCCAGCCCAAGCTGCTGACCGCGCTGGAGCAGCGCCAGGTCATCCCGGTCGGAGCCAACAAGCCGATCCCGATCGACGTCCGGGTCATCGCCGCGACCAATCTCGCGCCCGACCGGATCGCCGACGAGACCCGCTTCCGGCAGGATCTCTTGTTCCGGCTCAACACGGTCGAGATCGACCTGCCGCCGCTGCGCGAGCGGCGCGAGGACGTGCCGCTGCTGGCCGAGCATTTCATCGCGCTCTATTCGAAGAAATACGGCAAGCCGGTGCGCGAGGTGCCGCGCGACGTGATGGAGGCCTTGAAGGCCTATGACTGGCCCGGCAACGTCCGCGCCTTGCGCCACGCCGCGGAACGGGCGGTGATCCTGGCCGGCGACGGCGCGTTCACGGTCGACGACTTCTCGCTCTCGCGCAACCTCCAGCCGCGCGTCGCGGCGCCGCCGCCGAGCGCGGTCTCGGCCGTCACCGGCAGCGACCTCAACCTCGAGCGCGCCGAACGCCAGATCGTCGAGCAGGCGCTCAAGAAGCACGCCTACAACATCTCGCTCGCCGCGCAGGAGCTCGGCCTCACCCGCGCCAGCCTCTACCGGCGGATGGAGAAGCATGGGCTTTGACGCGGCCTGTGTGGAAGACTCTCCCCTGAAGCCCTCCCCCGTGAGGGGGGAGGGGCTTTTCTCAAGCGGAGGGCTTTCATAATGGGCTTCCGTAGCCGCTTCGCCTTCGGGCTGGGGTTGAGGGCGGGGCTCCTCCTCCTCGCCGCGTTCGCCTTCGTCCAATCGCTCTACATGGAGGCCCTCGGGGCGGCGCGGGTCGTCGCCGGCCTGCTCTGCCTCGCCGCCGGCGCGATGCTGTGGCGCTACATCCAGCGCACCAACCGCGAACTCGCCCGCTTCATCGACGCGGTGCGGTTCGGGGACTTGGGGCAAGGGTTCGCGCATCGCTGGGCGGGTAGCGGTTTTGCCGAGCTCGGCGAAGCGCTCGACCAGGGCATCCGCAAGCTGCGCGACGAGCGCCACAACCTCTCCGACGCCAATCGCTTCTACGAGGCGGTACTCGACGACGCGCCGATCGCGCTCCTCATCGTCGACGGCGAGGGCAAGGTCGAGCTCGCCAACAAGGCCTCACGGCGGCTGCTCGTCCGCCACACCGGAGTCCGCGTCGCCGACTTCGCCGAATATGGCGACGCGTTCATGAAGGCGCTCGCCGGCGGTGCCGTCGGGCGCCCGCGGCTGGTGCCGCTGATGACCGAGGGCGTGCCGCAGACGGCAATGCTGAGCGCGGCGATCGTCCACCGGCTCGGCGGCCTCGTCCGCGTCGTCGCCGTCCAGCCGATTCAGAGCGAGCTGAACGCGATCGAGATCGCCGCCCAGAGCGACCTCATCCGCGTCCTCACCCATGAGATCATGAACTCGATGACGCCGGTGACCTCGCTCGCCCACACCGCCGCCGATCTGATGGCGGAGATCGACAGCGGCGCCGACCCCGCCGTCCGCGACGCGCGCACCGCGGTCGAGACGCTGTCGCGCCGCGCCGACGGCGTCATGCATTTCGTCGAGAGCTACCGCCAGATCAGCCGCGCGCCCGAAGTCCGCCGCAGGCCGTTCGAGCTGGCGCCCTGGGCGCGCGAGATCGAAGCCCTGTTCGCCGCCGGCGCCGCCGCCGACGGCGTCAGCCTGTCGCTGACCTTGTCCTCGGAGCTGCTGACGCTCGATGCGGACCCCGATCTGCTCTGCCAGGTGCTGATCAACCTGCTCCGGAACGGCGCCGACGCCGCCCGCGCGCACAGCGGGACGCCGCGCGTCGCTTTGGCCTTTTCAGCGACTCCGAGCGGCCGAATCCAGATCGAGGTGTCGGACAATGGCGCCGGCGTCCCCGAGCCGCTGCGCCAGGATATCTTCCTCCCCTTCTTCACCACCAAGGCCAAGGGCACCGGCGTCGGCCTCAGCCTCGCCCGCCAGGTCGTCCTCGCCCATCGCGGCTCGATCATCGTCGACGAGGGGCCGGAAGGCGGCGCCCTGTTCCGGATCCTGATCTAGGGGCGCGAAACCACGATCCGCCGCGCGACAGCCTGCGCCTGGACCCTGATGTCGGGGACCGCGACGCTTTCCCAGAACCGGCCGCGGGTGACGGGCCCGATCGCCGAAAGGCGGTTCGAGGCGGTGCCGTCCGCCGCGATCGCGCGGCACTCTGTATCGACGTGAATCCCGATACGCAGCGGGTCCGGCCGGATCGTCCCGCGCGCAAGCAATGCGTCAAACAAGGGCTCGCCGGCGCGGACGATGTCGAGCTCCGGCCCGGTGCAATTGACGATCCGCGCCGCGCGGAGCGCGCGCACCGCCCCGCTCCCCCGTACGGCCCAACGGACGCTGCCGTCCGGCTCGACCGCGAGGAGGCGGCCGCCGGCGAATTCGAGCCGCCCCTCATCCTCCATGCGCGCGACGGTCGATGCGACCGCTGGGGCGATCTTGTGGCGGTGGACGTCCCACCAGGGACGGAGATGACGCAGGAAGCGGCGTCGCTCCGCGTCCGGCGCATTCGCCCAGATCGCCTGCGTCACCGTGCGCAGCTCGTGGACGGCGCTGCGCCAGCCGATCGCCGCCGAGCGCTCCCGCACTCGCCGCAGCAAGGCGACGCAGTCCGACGGCATCGCGTCCAGGGGCGCCGCGGTCGGCTCGCGCAGGCCGTGACTCCGCGGCGCGAGGCCGCGGCGCGACAAAGCGAGAATGCGCCCGCGAAAGCCGTTCGCCTCCAGCGTCAGCGCCGCGTCGATCGCGGTGAGGCCGGTGCCGACCAGCAGCACGAGATCGTCGTCGCCGAGCCCGTCGGCGATCGGGCTCGCCCAGGGATCGGCGACCCACAAGGCGTCGAGCCGCTCCGGATCGACCCCTCGCGGCGTCGCCGGCGGCAAATTGCCGGGCGCCAGCACTACGAAGTCCGCCTCGATGCTTCCGCCGCCGGCGAGCAGGACGGCGCCTTCCTCGACGTCGACCGCCTCGCCGCGGACGATCTCGAGGCCGGCGCCCGCTTGGCCCAGCAGGCCAACGACATAGTCGCCGAACAGCATGCGCGGCGCGAAGTCCTCCGCGGTGCCGCCGTGCGCGGCATACCAATGGACGAAATGGTCGGGCTCGTCGGGAAAGGCGCTCATCCGCCGCGCTGGCACGTTGAGGAGATGCTCGGGCCGGTCGGTGCCGTAGGCGACGCCGCGGCCGGGCGTGCGCGCGCGCTCGATCATGACCACGCGGCCGGCGCCCTCGCGCAGCAGATGGATCGCCTGGAGGGCGCCCGACAGCCCCGCGCCGATCACCGCCGCGCGCGCGACGCTCAAGCCGGCTCCGCCGTCTCGTCGAGCGCGACCGGATCGGCGAGGCTGAGCCCGTCGAGGATCCGCGCGGTCTCGTCGCGGACCAGCAGCATGGCCCGGTGCAGCCGGCATTTGTCCTCGCTGATGCAGTTCCGGCACTGCTCATAGGCGAAGCGGCTGGCGCAGGGGAGGAGGCCGAGCGAGCCGCGCGTCAGGCGCACGATCTCGCCATAGGTGATCTCGTGCGGCGGCCGCGCGAGCCAATAGCCCCCTTCACGTCCGCGCATCGTCTCGATCAGGCCGGCGCGGCGCATCTGCGAGAGGATCACGGTCAGGAACTTGGCCGGCAGGTTCTGGGCCTCGGCGATCTCTGAGAGCTGGACCGGGCCCTCGCCGTAGCGGTCGGCGAGGTGGAGGAGCGCGCGAATTGTATACCGGGTCCGTTGAGAAAGCATGGCCGTCCATTGGACCCGGGCGTACTCCTTTGCAACCCGAGCAGGGCCGTCGTCCCGGGCTTCGACAAGCTCAGCCCTAGCGGGAAGGATATTCCCTACACCCGCTAGCCCTGAGCCTGTCGAAGGGCGGATCGCCCGCTCTGCGCCGGCCTATTCCGCCGCTTCCGCGAACAGGGCCGAGCCGGTCGGCGCGACGGCCGCCCGGCGCTGTGCGTCGAGCTTGCGGAATGCGGAGAGCGCCTGGCCGACGACCTGGTCCATATTGTAATAGCGGTAGGTGGCGAGCCGGCCGACGAAGGTGACGCCCGCGGTCGCGTCCGCCAGCGCTTCGTAGCGCTTGAACAGGGCCTGGTTCTCCGGCCGCGGAATCGGATAATAGGGATCGCCGCGGGCCGACGGATATTCGTAGGTCAGGCTGGTCCTGGCGTGGCGCTGGCCGGTGAGATGCTTGTACTCGGTGATCCGCGTGTAGGGCACGTCCGGGTGCGGATAATTGACCACCGCCACCGGCTGGAACTGCTCCTTGTCCTCGGTCCGGTGCTCGAAGCGCAGGCTGCGATAGGGCAGCTTGCCGAAGCGGAAGTCGAAATATTCGTCGATCGGGCCGGTATAGACGATGTGGCCGGCGTCGATCTCGTCCTTGAGCTCGCGATAGTCGGCGCCGAGCAGGACGTCGATATTCGGGTGATCGAGCAGCGACTCGAACATCTTCGTATAGCCCTCGGCGGGCATGATCTGGTGCTTGTCGCCGAAATAGCGGTCGTCGGTGTTGGTCCGCGTGGGGATGCGCGCGGTCACCGCTTTGTCGAGCTCGCTGGGGTCGATGCCCCATTGCTTGCGCGTATAGCCCTGGAAGAACAATTCGTAGAGCTCGCGCCCGACCGCGTTGATGACGACGTCCTCGGACGTCCGGATCTCGTCCACGGTCTCGGCGCGGGAGGCGAGATAGTCCGCCGCTTCCTCGTCGGTCCGAAGATCGAGATCGAACAGCTTGTTGAGCGTCGTGCGGTTGATCGGGATCGGCACCAATTGGCCGCGCACGTCGGCGAGCACGCGGTGCTCGTAGGGTCGCCACGAAGTGAATTGCGACAGATAGTCGACGATCTCGTCGGAATTGGTGTGGAAGATGTGCGGGCCATATTGGTGGATCAGCAGGCCCGCTTCGTCGCGCACGTCGAAGGCGTTGCCGGCGATGTGCGGGCGCCGGTCGATCACCAGCACCCGGGCGTCGTGCTGGCTGGCCAGCCGCTCGGCGACCACCGATCCGGCGAAGCCCGCGCCGACGACGAGATAGTCGTAGCTGCGCCCCTCCACGGCGGAGATGTAATTGGGGCCGGACCTCGCCTCCCTGACCGCCTCGCCGACGAGGCCGCGCATGCGCGCGAAGGTGATGTCCCAGCTCAGGTTGGCGAGCTTGGCGTCGACCTCGCTCAGCCACTCGTCGCCGTTCCGGGTCAATGCCAGCGCCTGCTCGCAGCCGCGGATGAACTCGGCCGGACCGTCGGCGATGATCACGGCTTCCATGTCGCCATAATGGCGGCGGACGTCGACGACCGGGGTCGAGACGACCGGCCGGCCGCCTGCGAGATATTCCGGGGTCTTGGTCGGCGAGATGAAGCGCGTCGCGTCGTTGATC
>DASQKE010000186.1:0-9364 GCA_035630675.1 Allosphingosinicella sp. | reverse complement strand
GATCTGCTCGTAATAATTGAGCGCGATCAGATAGAGCGCATAGGGCGCGTCGCGATTGCCGGGGTGGATCGAGAGGAAGCGGCGGGCGCTGTCGATCGACTTGGTATTGTCGCTGGCCGCGTAATAGGAAAAGGCGCTCATCAGCTGCGCGCGGCGCGCCCAGACCGAATAGGGATGCTGGCGCTCGACTTCGTCGAACAGGCCCGCGGCCTGCAGATAAAGGCCGCGGTCGAGCCGCTCGCGCGCCGCGTTGTAGAGCGTGTTGACGTCGCGGGCGACGTAGCGCGTGTCGGCCTTGGTCTGGCCGGCGCCTCCGGCGCAGGCGGCCAGAGGGACGAGGGCGGCGACAGCCGCGAAGACGGCGAGACGATTGAAAAGCTTCTGCATGGCGGCTTCTTAGCGAAGGGTTGGGGCAAGGCCAAGCGGCGTTCGGGAGCCCCCTTGAGAGCCCAGCCGCGATGAACGGCAGTTTAATCGCCTTGGCCTTAACCCGTCGGCGGACGACTTATGCTAGGCGGGCGCGATGCTGCGGGTGCTGACCCTCTCGACCCTGTTCCCCAACCGCGCCGAGCCCACGCTCGGCCGCTTCGTCGAGCGCCAGACGCTCGGCCTCGCGGCGCGGCCGGGGGTCGAGGTCGAGGTGGTGGCGCCGGTAGGGCTGCCGCTCTGGCCGCTGTCGCTCCACCCCCATTACGCCGCCCGCGCCCGCTTGCCGCGGGTGGAGGAGCGCGAAGGCGTGCGCGTCCACCGGCCGCGCTACACGGTGTGGCCGAAGCTCGGCGAGCGTCGGACTCCTGCGGCGATGGCCAAGGCGCTGCTACCGCGGCTGCGCGAGATTCGCGCGCGCTTCCAGTTCGACGTGATCGACGCCGAATTCTTCTGGCCCGACGGGCCGGCCGCGGCGGCGCTGGCGCGTGCGCTGGGCGTGCCCTTCTCGATCAAGGCGCGCGGATCGGATATTCACCTCTGGGGCGCGCGCGTCGACATCGGCCCCCAGGTGATCGCGGCCGGGCGCGCCGCGGACGGGCTGCTCGCGGTCAGCGAGGCGATGAAGCGCGACATGATCGGGCTCGGTCTGCCCGAAGACCGAATCCGGGTGCATTATACGGGCGTCGACGCCGATCTCTTCGGACCGGTCGACCGGGCCGAGGCCAAGCGGACGGCAGGGATCGACGGACCGCTGATCGTCACGGCGGGCGCTCTCAATCCGCGCAAGGGCCAAAGTCTCGCGATCGAGGCGTTGGCGACCATCCCGCACGCGACCCTGGTATTGATCGGCCACGGGCCGAGCCGGGCCGAGCTCGAAGCGCTGGCGGGGCGGGTCGGCGTCGCCGGGCGGGTGCGATTCCTCGGCGGCCGTCCGCACGAGGAGCTGCCGCGCTGGCTCGCCATGGCGGACGTGACCTTGCTGCCGACATTGTCCGAGGGGCTCGCCAACGTCTGGGTCGAATCGCTCGCCTGCGGGACGCCGGTGGTGACCAGCGACGTCGGCGGAGCGCGCGAGGCGATCGACCTGCCCGAGGCGGGCAGGCTCGTCGCGCGGGAGCCGGCCGCGCTCGCCGCGGCGGTGCGCGAGCTCCTCGCCGCGCCGGTCGATCAGCAAAGGGTCCGCCGCTGCGCGGAAAAGTTCAGCTGGGACCGCAACGCCGAGGCGCTCGAGGCGCATCTGCGGGGCCTGACGGAGGCGCGGCCGCTCAGAGCGGCATGATCGCGGCGGCGATCCAGCGCTCCTCGGCGCGGAGCATGCCCCAGGTGCGGGCCGCCGCGCGGCTGTCCATCGCCTCGACGCCGATCCCTTTTTCCTCAAGCGCGCGGACCAGCGGGCGCGGCGGGAAGGCCATGACGGGGCCGGTGCCGAGGATGAGGAATTCGGGGGCGGGCTCGAGCCTGAGCAGGTCTGCGAGATCGTCGAGACCGAGGTCGGCGAGCGCGGGCGGGTCCCACTCGCGCGCGCTCTCGGGCGTCAGCAGCAGCGCGCGGCAGACTTTGCCGTCGACCAGGAAGCCGGCGCCCGAAAAGCCCTGGACGACCGGCCCGCCGGGAGCGGGATCGCGGTCAAACCCTGGCGCCATCGCCGCCTTCGTTGCGCGGCTTCGTTCCGAGCCGCTCCGCCGCGGTCATCGGTGCCGCCTTGGGCAGGAAGCTGTCCGACTTGACCTTGAGCCAGACCAGCCACGGCGCGGCGATATAGACTGTCGAATAGGTGCCGATGACGACGCTGAAGAAAAGCGTGACGGTAAAGCTGTAGATGACGTCCGGGCCGAGCAGGAACAAAGCGCCGAGCGCCAGCATCATCGCGACGTTGGTGGCGACGGTGCGCGACAGCGTCTCGTTCGCGGAGAGGTTGAGCAGCGCCGCCATCTCCATCTTCCGGTACTTGCGCAGATTCTCGCGGACGCGATCGTAGACCACGATCGTGTCGTTGAGCGAATAGCCGATCAGGGTCAGCAGCGCGGCGATCACGTTGAGGTTGAACTCGAGCTGGGTGAGCGCGAGCAGGCCCATCGTAACGGTGACGTCGTGGAAGAGGGAGAAGAGGGCGCCGACGCCGAACTGCCATTCGAAGCGGATCCAGATGTAGAGCGAGATGCCGATCGCGGCGAGCAGGAGCGCCAGCGCGCCGGCGCGCAGCAACTCTCCCGACACCTTGCCCGAAACCGTGTCGACGGCCACGAACCGGGCGCCGGGATAGCGCTCGGTCACGGCCTGGCGGACCGTCGCCGCGGCGCGGTTGGCGGCGTCCTCCCCGCCTTCGGGGAGGGGGGTGCGGATGATCAGCGTGCGGTTGGATCCCGCTTCCTGGACGCCCGCCTCTCCGAGGTTGAGGCTTCCGATGCGGCTCCTCAATTCGTCGAGATTCGGCGGCTGCTGGAAGACCACCCGGCTCATCTGGCCGCCCTTGAAGTCGACGCCGTAGTTCAGCCCCTTGGTCCACAGCAGCGCGATCGAGGCGGCGATGAGCAAGGTCGAGATGATCAGCGCGACGTTGCGCCAGCGCAGGAAATCGACGTTGGTGTCGTCGGGTACGAGCTTGAGGAGGCGCATCGTCGTCCCTTCAGATCACGAGCTGCTGCGGCCGCTTGCGCAGCCAGATCGAGACGAACATGCGGGTGACCGTGACCGCGGTGAACACCGAGGTGATGATGCCGATGATCAGCACCAAGGCGAAGCCGCGCACCGGCCCCGAGCCGAAATAGAAAAGCAAAGCGCCGGCGATGACGTTGGTGATGTTCGCATCGAAGATCGCGGTCCTCGCCTCGTCATAGCCGTGGTCGAGCGCGTCCATGATCTTGCGCCCTCGTCGCTGCTCCTCGCGGATGCGCTCGTTGATGATCACGTTGGCGTCGACCGCGGCGCCGATCGTCAGCACGAAGCCGGCGATGCCCGGCAGCGTCAGAGACGAGTTGAAGACGGCCATCACCGCCAGGATCAGCAGCGCGTTCAGCACCAGGGCGACGTCGGCATAGAAGCCGAAGCGGCCGTAGGTCAGGAACATGAACAGCAGTACGAGCGACGTCGCGACGATGCCGGCGGTGACGCCCTTCCGGATCGATTCGCGCCCCAGCTCGGGCCCGACCGACTGCTCCTGCACCACCGCCAGATCCACCGGCAGTCGGCCCGAGCGAAGCGAGATCGCCAGCTCGTTGGCGCTCTGCACGGTGAAGCTGCCCTTGATCTGCGCCGACCCGCCGAGGATCGGCTCGTTGATCACCGGCGCCGAGATGACGACATTGTCGAGCACGATCGCGAAGCGCTTCTGCACATTCTCGCGCGTTGCGCGGCCGAACGCGCGGGCGCCGGCGCCGTCGAAGCGGATCACGACCACCGGCGAATTGTCCTGCTGGTCGAACTGCTGAGAGGCGTCGGTGATGCGGTCGCCGGTCACCATCGCGCGGCGCTGGAGGGCGATTCGGCCGCCTTCCTGGGTCGGCAGCACCTGGGCGCCGATCGGGTTGCGGCCCTGCTCGACCTCCCGCGTCGCCGGCTCGTCGACCATCTTGAATTCCAGCCGGGCGGTGCGGCCGAGCAAGGCGCGGAGCTCCTGCGAATTCTCGAGGCCGGGAACCTGGACGAGAATCCGGCGCGCGCCCTGGCGGATGATGGTCGGCTCGCGGGTACCGAGCTCGTCGATGCGGCGGCGCACGACCTCGGTGGCGACGTCCATCGCGCGGTTGACGGCGTCGGAGAGGCCCGCCTCGGTCTGCGACATGGTGATCCTATTTCCGTCGACGCGGACGTCCCAGTCGCCGCCGCCCAGCGTGCCGGCCGGCTGGACCTGCTCGCGAGCGGTGCGCAGCGCGTCGGCGGTCCGCCCCGGCTCGCGGACGCTGAAGGCGAGGTTGCCGCCGACCGTCGAGACCTCGGCGATCTCGATGCGCGGGCTCGCCGCGCGCATCTGGCGGCGGATCGTGTCCTCCATCTGCTCGAGCCGCTGGCGGGCAACGTCCGCCGTCTGCGCCTCGAGCAGCAGCTGGCTGCCGCCGGCGAGATCGAGGCCGAGATTGATGCGCTGGTTGGCGAAGCTCGGGAAACCCGCCGTATAGCGCTCCGGCATCAGGCTCGGAACCGCGAGCAGCACACCGAGGATGCAGGTGATCGCGGTCAGCCAGACCTTCCAGCGCGGGAAATCGAGCATCAGTCGTTCGCCGGCTTCTGTCCGTGCGGGCGAATGTCCTGGAGCATGGCCTTCATCACCCGGACGCGCACGTTCTGGGCGATCTCGATCTCGACCTCAGCCTCCTCGACCTTGGTGACCTTGCCGATCAGGCCGCCGCTGGTGACCACGGTGTCGCGCAGCTTGACCGCGCCGATCATCTCCTGGTGCTGCTTCACCCGCCGCTGCTGGGGGCGGATCAGGAGGAAATAGAAGATCACGAAGATGAACAGGAGCGGCGCGACCTGCATCAGGAAGCCGGCGCCTCCGCCGGGTGCGGTGCCGGCGCCGGCTGCCTGGGCATAAGCGGGGGTTTCGAACATTTCTTCTACCAAATGAGGGGTCGGCGTGCGCGGAGCGCTCGCCCTGAAGCGCTGGCGCGACTATCATGGTGACGGGCGGTTGCCAAGGCAAGGCCGCGGCCCGGAATCAGGGGAGGATCGCATGATCATCGTGACCGGAACAGCACGATTCGGCGAAGGCGAGATCGAGCGCCTGCGCGCGGACTTCGCAGCCAACATCGCGGCGACCCGCGCCGAGGACGGCTGCGAGCATTACGCCTACGCGGTCGACGTCTCGGAGCCGAACCTGCTCCACATCACCGAGCGCTGGCGCGACGAGGCGGCGATCGACGCGCACATGGGCTCGCCGCACATGGCCCGGTTCATGGCCGTCCTCGGCGAGGCGAAGATCGAGGCGCTGAGCATCAAGATGTATCGATCCGAGTTTTTGAAGACTCTGCTCGGCGAGTAAAGCCGCCTGCCTTGCTTTGACTAGCTCTGCGCCCTAGATGCGCGGCTCGGTCGGAGCGTAGCGCAGCCTGGTAGCGCATCACACTGGGGGTGTGGGGGTCGCTGGTTCGAATCCAGTCGCTCCGACCATCCTTTCCCAAGCTGGACCCCGCCGCGTCTAGATCCGCGCCAGCGGCACCGCGGCGACGTCGCCGGCCCAGCCCGCACGGGCGCGCCGCAACGCATCCGCGGCCGCAGAAGCGTTGCCGAGCGCCTGCTCGGCCCGCGAAAGAGCGTAGAGCGCGAGCGCATCGTTCGGCCAATGCTCGAGCGAGGCGACGAGCTGCTCGCGCGCGTCTGCGGCATTGCCGCGGGCGAGCAGTGCCGCCGCGAGGCTGCGGCGCGTCGAATACCACCAGAGCGGCGGGTCCGAGCCGAAGCGGGCGGCGACCTGCTTCTCCATCGCCGCGCGATAGGCGGTCTCGGCGGCAGCGTAGTCGCCCGCGATCATCGCGGCGCGGCCTTCGAGCACCTTTTGCGCGATTTCGGCGAGGATCGTCCCCACCCGGCCGCCGATCTGCGGCGCCAGCGGACCGGCGAGGATGTCGCCGATCGCTTTGGCTTCCGCGGCGATCGCGGCGGCATTGCCCTGCCGCGCCAGCGCCTCGCCGCGGGCATAATGCCGCATCACGCGGAACCCGATTTGGCTCTCCCCCGGATCGGGGAGGGCGAGGACCCGCTCGGGCGCGGCGTGGAGGCCCTGGCTGAACCAGACCGCGCTGGCGATCGCCCGCACCCGGGGATTGGGCGGGCCCGAGAGATAGGCCGCGCGGAACTGCTCGGCGACGGACAGAGCGGTCGCGCCGTCGCCGCGCATCAGAGCGCTGTTCATCGCGAAGTGCATGTTGTGGGCGAGCAGGCCGGTCCGATAGTCGGACGGCGGCGGGCGGACGCGGGCGACATAGGCCGCGTCGGCGGCGATCGCGCGCACGTTGACCGCGGCGGCATCCTCGTAGCGGCCGATGCCGTAGAAGGTGTGCGAGGGCATGTGGACGAGGTGGCTCGCCGCCGGCGCGACCCGGCCGAGCCGCTCGGCCGGCCGCTCGGCGAGGTCCTGCCGGTCGATCCAGTCGGTGAGATGGATATACATGTGGATCGCGCCGCTATGCTCGGGCGAGCGCGCCAGGACCCGCTCGAGCAGCCGCTGCGGCAGCGAGCCCTGGGTCAAATTCTCGGCGGCGACCATTCGCGAATCGGCGGCGATGACGTTGATCGCGTCGTCCCCCGGATGACGCTCGGCGAGGCGCTCCATCGTCAAGGCGTAGCGCGCGTTGGCGAAGGCGTCCTTGCCGGTCCGCTGGCGCATCGCGCGGATCAGCCGCCGCTCGCGCTCGGGCAGGCGCCGGGAGAGGGAGACGGCGCGCTCGGCGGCGGCGCGGGCCTCGCCGAGCTGCTCGGTGCGCGGCTGGAGGTTGATCGTCGGCCCCCGCGCCCAGGCCTCGCCCCAGAAGCACATCGCGCAGGCGGGATCGAGCCGCTGGGCCTGCTGGAAGGCGCGCACCGCCTCGACCTCGTCGAACGCCCAGATCAGCCGCACGCCTTGGTCGAACCAGCGCCGCGCCTCGGCGTTCGTCGTGTGCGACTCGATCCCGGACGTGCCCAGCCCTTCGAGCAGCACGGGCGGCGGCGGAGCCTCGGCTGCGGCGGCAGGCCCGCCGGTCTCCGGCTTCTGGAAGCACCAGGCCTCGAGCAAATCGGCATCGCGCCGGATCGAATCGGCCGCCGCCTCGGCGCCGAGCGCCGTCCCCGCCATCGCCAGCACCAAAGTTCTCAGCCCGCGCCGTTTCATCTTGAATCCTCTCGCCTCTTCGAGCGAGCCTAACTGAAGAGGTGGCGAAGGCAAGTGAGGGAGATTGCACGGCGCCTCCCCCTGCCCCACATCAGCCGCGAGCAACGACTTTGGAGCCCCGCGACATGGAAAGCTGGCACGGCACGACGATCCTCGCGGTGCGCAAGAACGGCAAGGCGGTGATCGCCGGCGACGGCCAGGTCTCGCTGCAGCAGACCGTGATCAAGCCCAATGCGAAGAAGGTCCGCAGGCTGGGGGACGGCAAGGTGATCGGCGGCTTCGCCGGCGCCACGGCCGACGCCTTCACTTTGTTCGAGCGGCTGGAGCGCAAGCTCGAGCAGCATCACGGGGCGCTGATGCGCGCCGCCGTCGAGCTCGCCAAGGACTGGCGGACCGACAAATATCTCAGGAACCTCGAGGCGATGATGATCGTCGCCGACAAGGACGTGACCCTGATCCTGACCGGCAACGGCGACGTTCTCGAGCCGGCGAACGGCGTCGCCGCGATCGGTTCGGGCGGCAATTTCGCGCTCGCCGCGGCAACGGCCTTGTTCTCCTACGAGGAGGACGCCGAGACGATCGCCCGCAAGGGCCTCGAGATTGCCGCCGAAATCTGCGTCTACACTAACGCCAACCTCACCGTGGAGACGATCGAAGGCGCCGCCTAGCTTCCGATGCGCGCAACCAACCGGCGGCTGGTTCGTAACCGCGCGGGTGAAGCATCCTTTCCTGCTATCGGCGCTCGTCGCCCTGCTGCTCGCGGGTTGCGGCGGCGACGAGGATCCCGCCATCCGCTCCGACGAGCGGGAGGTCGGAGCCGAGCAGCATCCGCAGCTGCTCGCCGCGTTCGGCGGCGCCCATGAAGCGCCCGAAGCGGCCTATGTGCGGCGGATCGGCGAGAAAGTGGCGGCGGCGGCGGACCTCGAAGGGCAATGCACCTTCACCCTGGTCAACAGCGACGTGGTCAACGCCTTCGCGGTGCCGGGCTGCTACATCTACGTCACCCGGGGCATGATGGCGATCGTCAACAGCGAGGGCGAGCTCGCCGCGGTGCTTGGCCACGAGCTCGGCCATATCGTCGGCGCGCACAGCCGCCGCCAGCAGCGCCGATCGATCTGGCGCAGCCTCGGCGTGCTCGCGGTCGGGCTGGTCACCGGCTCGGAAAGCCTGACCCGCCTCGCTGCCGGCGCCGCCGAATTCTTCACTTTGCGCTACTCCCGCGCGCAGGAATATGAAGCGGACGATCTCGGCGTCCGCTACCTCGTGGCGAGCGGCTACGACCCCCACGCCGCCGCCGACATGCTCGACGCGCTCGGGCGCAACGAGCAGTTCGTCGCCCGCACCCGCGGCCGCGACGAGGCGCGCGGCATGCCCGAATGGGCGCGCACCCACCCGCTCGCCGGCAACCGGGTCGAACGAGCCCGAAACGCGGCTTCGGAGACCGGCAACGCCCCCGACGCCCTGCCCGAGAACGAGGCGGCCTATCTCGCCGAGGTCGACGGCCTGCTCTACGGCGACGACCCCCGGCAGGGCTTCGTCATCGGCCGCCGCTTCGCCCACCCGGTGATGCGGGTCGGCTTCGAGGCGCCGGCCGGCTTCACACTGACCAACAGCCCGCGGGCCCTGCAGATCGAAGGTCCGGACGGGACCCGCGGCGAGTTCGGCGCGGGCAAGATGCCCGCCGGAGGCCTCGAAGCTTATGCGTCGGCCTTGCTCGCGCAATTGCTCGGCGACGTTCGCGCCGAGATCGGCGCCGGCGAGCGGCGCATCGTCAACGGCGTCGAGGCTCTGGTCGTCCCGGCGCTGGTCCAGACCGAGCGGGGGTCCGTGGAGATCAAGGTCGCGGTCTATGCCGGCGGCGGCGCGGCCTATCATTTGATCGCCGCCGCCCAGCCCTTGGCGGGGAGCCGCGCCGCGGTCGAGGCACTGATCGGCTCGTTCCGCCGCCTGGGCGAGGCCGAAGCGGCGGCCCTGCGCCCGCGCACTTTGCGCACGGTCGCGGTGACGCCGGGCGAAACCGTGGCGACGATCGCGCGGCGCATGGCCAGCGACCATCCGCTCGACCATTTCCTATGCTCAACGGCCGCGCGTCCGGCGCGGCGCTCAGGCCCGGCGAGCGCGTCAAGATCG
>DASQKE010000185.1:0-2932 GCA_035630675.1 Allosphingosinicella sp. | reverse complement strand
GCCGACGCATGTGCTCTGCTCGGCGGTGACCCCGTAGCGGGGCAGCTGGGGCGCGATCAGGCTGTTCTTGGGCTTCCAATAATCGGCCGCATAGCCGGCGCAGCCGGCGAGCAGGACGAGCGGCAGCAGGGCTGTTCCGGTTCTACGCATCGAGGCGCGATAGCCCAAGCGGGGCGGCCGGTGAAGCCCGCCGCTCACGCGCGCCGCGCCGGCGAGCGCCGGTCGTCGCGGGCATAGACGTCGCGCTGAAGCGACACTCCGCGCGCCGGATCGGGCAAGGCGGTGAGATAGGTGATGTAGACCGGCACCGGCTCGGGCAGGTCGACCCGTTGCTCGGGGGCCGAGCCGGCCGGGCGAGGCGCGGGGCCGCCGAACAGGAAGCGGGCGAGGCGGGGCGCGTCCTCGAGCCGGACGCAGCCCGAGCTGATGCGCCGGTCGGAGCGGGCGAACAGGCTCTTGTCGGGGAAATCGTGGAGATAGATTCCGAGCCGGTTGGGAAGCATGAACTTCATCGCCCCCATGACGTTGCCTCCGCCCGGCCGCTGACGCATGCGCAGGCTGGTCTTGCCGCCCGCCACCGCCTTCCAGTTCACCTGCGACGCGGAGATCACGCGGGGGCGGTCGCTCCAGTCCGAGAGCAACTCCATATTCTCGCGCCGAAGAATAGCGGGGCCGGACTTGAGCACCCTTTTCGCGCGCTCGCGGGCGAGGTCCGGCGGCACGTTCCACCAGGGGTTGAGGGTGACGTAGCGGATATAGCCCGCCATCGTCGGGGTCTGCATGGTGGGCTTGCCGACGATCACCCGCATCGGCCCTTCGACCCGGCCGCCGTCGATCATCCACAGCCTCGCCGAGCCGGCATCGACGATGACGTAGCGGCCGGACAGCGCCGGGATGAGCCGGGCGCGGTCGAGATTGGCCCGGATCGCTTTCTCCTCCGCCGCGGAAAGCCGGGGCGCGGCGGCGCGGCGGTGGGCATAGCCGCGGCTCAGCGCCGTGTAGAGCGGGTTCATCGCGATCGCCTCGGCGATATGGCGGCCGAGGTCCGGCGCCGCGGCGGCGGCCTCGAGCAGGGCGAGCGCCTCGGGCGGCTTCGGAGCGAGCTCGTCATCGACCCAGGTCATCCCGAGTCCGCCGCTCGCCGGAACCCGCAGGTCCCGAACGAAGGCGACATAGGCGCGCGACAGGAGCAGGTCGGCGCGGGCCCGGGCGGCGGGATCGCCCGAGCGGGCCGAGTCCAGCGCGGCGGCGAGATCGGCGCTGCCGTAGCGGGCGGGATCGAGCCCATGGTCGGCGGCCCGGCCGATCGTGCCGGCGAGCCGCAGCGCCTCCGGACGCGGTCCGCGCCGGTCCATCCAGAGGGGGCGGCTGCCGCGCTCACGGTAGAAAGCGGCGATTTCGGCGGAAACCCGGACGGGCTGGAGCGGGGTTGCGGCGGCCCGAACGACAGGAGTGGGAGCGAGCGGGGCGGCCTGCTCGCAGCCGGCAAGCGCGAGCGGGAGGGTGCAAAAAGGGAGCAATCGCAGCAGCATCGCCCCGCTGATAGCATGGCGGCAGCGGCGCGCTAAGGGGCCAGCGTAGTGCCCTCCCGGATTGGGACGGCTGCTATCCTCCCCGCGGCGAAGCCGTGGGGAGGGGGACCACCCTGTCCAGCGGATACCTGGGTGACAGTTTAGACCGGATACATAGGTGACACTTTGCCCGCCTGGGCGTGCCCGCGCGCGGGCACGCCCAGGCGTTGCAGCCGTCTCTTGCCGGTATCGATGATACCGATCGGCTTGGCATGGAAGCGCATCTGCAGCTCTCCGGTCTCCTGCTCCTCGATCGCGACCCATTCTCCGATCAGGGTCTCGGACACGAAGAGCGTGCCGCCACCCCATCGGATCTCTCCGTTCGAGCGGACTCGGCGGATGTCGGCTTCCTTGGGATAGTCCGGCTCGGGCAGTCGCTCCGGCAATGGCCGCGGCGATGGCGCATAAGAGTGGGCCGGCGCCGTCTGGTTCAGCGCCTGGTGCGGCCGCTCGTGATTATAGTCGTGTCTGAACGCATCGAACCGTTCGGACTGGGCCGCCCGATCGGACGACGGCGGCTGCATCGCCTCCTTGAGAGTGAGGTGGAAGCGTTCATGCCGGCCGTTCTGCTGCGGCCTGCCCGGCGCGATCCGCTCATGGCGGATGCCAAGCTTCGCCCACCAGACTCCGAGCGCCGTCAGGCCCGTCACGCCGACCGAAGCGAAGGGCGGGCCGTTGTCCGACCGGATCGTCTCGGGAAGCCCGTAATCCGCGAAGGCGCGCGCAAAGACCGGAAACGCCTTCTCGCCGCTCGTACTCTGGCAAGCTTCAACCGCGATCAGGAACCGCGAAAAGCTGTCGGTCACCGTCAACGGCTCGCAGCGGCTCCCGTCGCCGAGCCGAACCCAGCCCTTGTGATCGACGGCCCACAGATGGTTGGAGCGCTCGGCAACAATGAGCCCACCCAAGGTCGGCGGAACCCGCGAGCGACGCCGACGACCCTGAACCAAACCCGCCCGCTTCAGGACCTCGCCGGCCGTCGAGGGCGAAGGCCAGGCCAGATCGGGCCATCGCTCCTTCAGCTTCGCAACGATCTTGAGCGGACCCCAGGCCGGACGCCTGTTCTTCTGCTCGACAATCATCGCCACCAGCTCAGGCGCCGTCGCCCGGCCATGAGCAAGCGGCGCACAGCTGCGCTCCCTCAACCCCGCAATACCCTCAACAAGATACCGGTCACGCCACTTGTACGCCGTCTTGCGGCTGATCCCGTAACGCTCGGCCAAAGCGGTCATCGACGATAAACCCTCCAGCCACTCGCCAACAAACTGCAATCGCTGATCCATCGCACAGCTCTCCGCCCAAGGCATCGGCAAGGCCCTCCCTCACCGATATGAGAACTGTCACCCAACTATCCGGTCTAG
>DASQKE010000184.1:0-5579 GCA_035630675.1 Allosphingosinicella sp. | reverse complement strand
ACTTCCAGATCGGCGGCAAGGCGCTGCTCCAGATCGTCCTGCTCGGCCAGCCCGAGTTCCGCGACAAGCTTGACCAGGAAGAGGGCCTGGAGCAGCTCCGCCAGCGCGTCATCGCCAACCACCATCTCGACGCGATGGGCGCGGACGAGGTCGAAGCCTATGTCACCCACCGCCTGAAGATGGTCGGCTGGCAGGGGCGGCCGATCTTCGCCGACAATGCCTGGCCGGCGATCCACCGCCATTCGGACGGCATTCCGCGCCGCGTCAACCAGCTCGCCAACCGGCTGATGCTGCTCGCCGCGGTCGAGGGCAAGCAGAGGATCGATGCCGCCGCCGTCGAGGCCGTGGTCGCCGACCTCGAGGGCGCCCGCCCGGACGTGCGCGCCGCTTTCGCCGAGCGGGTGCTGCCGCTGCGCAGCGTCGCCTCGGTCCCGCGTCCAGCGTTGCAGCCGCGGCCTCAGTCTCAGCCTGTCTCCGCACAGGTCTCCGCGCCGGTCTCCGATCTCGCGCTGGAGCGCCGCGTCGCCGCGCTCGAGGCCAAGGCCGAAGAGCAGGAGGCGGCGCTGCGCCGCATCCTCTCGACTCTGGTCGAGTGGGTCGAGAACGCTCCCGAGGACTTGCGCAGTCACGCAGCCTGAACGGGAGGGACGCTTGCTCAATGCCCTCTCGGTCGACGTCGAGGACTGGTTCCAGGTCGGCGCCTTCGAAAATGTGATCGCGCGCGCGGACTGGGACCGGCTCCCGGCCCGCGTCGAGCGCAATTCGGAGGCGGTGCTCGAGCTGTTCGCGCGCGCCGGCGTCAAGGGCACCTTCTTCACCCTCGGCTGGGTCGCCGAGCGTAATCCGGCGCTGATCCGTCGAATCGTCGAGGAAGGCCACGAGATCGCCAGTCACGGCTGGGACCATCGCCGCGTCTTCACCATGGAGGCAGCGGCCTTCCGGGCTGATCTCGAGCGCGCCTACAAGGCGATTGGGGACGCCTGCGGAGTGGCGCCGACCGGCTATCGCGCGCCGAGCTTCTCGATCGACGCGCGCACCCCCTGGGCCCATCCGGTTCTCGCCGAGCTCGGCTATTCCTACTCCTCCAGCGTCGCGCCGATCGCGCACGACCATTATGGCTGGCGCGAGGCGCCGCGCTTCGCTTTCCGCCCGGTCGACGGCGCCCGACTGATCGAGCTGCCGGTGACCACGGTCGAGCTTGGCGGGCGCCGGATGGCGGCGGGGGGAGGGGGCTTCTTCCGGCTGCTTCCCTATCGCTTCAGCGACTGGGCGATCGGCCGGGTCAATAACCGCGAGCGGCGGCCTGCCATATTCTATTTCCATCCTTGGGAGATCGATCCCGGCCAGCCGCGAGTGGCGAACGCGCCGCTGAAATCGCGCCTTCGCCATTACACCAATCTCTCGGCGATGGAGCCCAAGCTGCTGAGGCTGCTCCGCAATCATCGCTGGGGACGCACCGACGCGGTGGTCGCGGCCGAGCGGGAGCGGATGCAGTGAACGCGCTCTCGCCGATCGGCAGCCTGACCGTGCGCCACGCTGGGGCGGGGGACGAGCCCCGCATCGAAGCCTTGCTCGCCCGCCATGCCGCCGCGACGCCGTTCCACCGTCCCGCCTGGCTGCGTGCGGTCGAGCGCGGCTGCGGGCACGCCTCGCACATGCTCGTCGCCGAGGCGTTCGGAGCGATCACTGGATTTCTTCCGCTGACCCACGTCCGCTCGCGGCTGTTCGGCTCGGCTCTGGTCTCGACCGGTTTCGCCGTCGGCGGCGGCATCGTCGCGACCGATGCCGCCAGCGCCGAGCGGCTCGCCGCCGCCGCGATCGATCTCGCGGCCAATCTTGGCTGCGGCGTCGAGCTGCGCGGCGGCGAGGTACCTGGCGGCTGGCGACGCATTGAGGGCGTCTATGCGGGCTTCGCACGCGCTTTGCCTTCGGGCGACGAGGCGATCCTCAAGTCGATCCCGCGCAAGCAGCGCGCCGAAGTCCGCCGCGCGCTCGGCCTCGGCCTCGAAGTCTCCGTCCACCGCGATGCCGCGCTCCACCACCACGTCTATGCCGAGAGCGTCCGCAACCTCGGCACGCCGGTCTTTCCGCGCGCCCTGTTCGAGGCTGTCCTCGGCGAATATGGCGACGCAGCCGATATCCTCACCGTCAGCGAGCGTGGCCGCCCGGTTGCGAGCGTGCTCAGCCTCTATGATGGCGACACCGTTTTTCCTTATTGGGGCGGAGGCACCGCCGATGCCCGCCGGCTGCGGGCCAACGAGCTCATGTATTACGAGCTGATGCGCCACGCTGCGGCGCGCGGCTGCACGCGCTTCGATTTCGGTCGTTCGAAGCTCGGCACGGGTGCCTTTGCGTTCAAGAAGAATTGGGGCTTCGAGCCCGAGCCTCTGGTCTATGCCGTCCACGGCGAGGCGCGCGACACCAATCCCCTCAGCGCCCACTACCGTCTCCAAGTGACACTCTGGAAGAAGCTCCCCCTCGCCGTCGCCAACCGCCTCGGTCCGCTTGTCGCGCGAGGTCTCGGCTGATGCGCGAGATCCTGTTCCTCGCCCACCGCATCCCGTTCCCGCCGGACCGGGGCGACAAGATCCGCTCCTGGCACATGCTGAAGCGGCTCGGCGAGCTGGCGCGCGTCCACCTCGCCTGCTTCGCCGACGATGAAGCCGATGCCGCCCACCTCCCTGCCTTGCGAGACGCGATGGGCGGATCGCTCGGCGAGACGCATGTTGAGATCCGCCGCACCAGCAAGGCTGCCGCTTCTGTCAGGGCCCTGGTTGAGCGCCGGCCCGTCTCGCTCACCGCGTTCGACAGCGGCGTGATGCGCGGCTTCGTCGCGCGCCTGATTGCAGAGCGACCGATCGGCGCAGTGTTCGCTTTCTCCGGCCAGATGGCGCAATTCGTGCCTGCGGGCCCGCGCTTCGTGATGGACTTCGTCGACGTGGATTCGGCCAAGTTCGAATCCTATGCGGAGACCGGCCCCGCAGCCATGCGCTGGCTGATGCGCCGTGAAGCCGAGCTGCTCGCCGCCTTCGAGCGCGAGACCGCCGCCCGCGCCGATGTCTCGCTATTCGTCTCGGAGGCCGAAGCCGCGGTCTTCCGCGCCCGCACAGGTCTTCCCAACGCGCTTGCGCTCTCGAACGGGATCGACCTCGCCTTCTTCGATCCGGACGCCGCCATTGCGCGCCTGGCGCCGCAGGAGCGAGGGGAGGGGCCGCTCGTCCTGTTCACCGGCCAGATGGACTATCGCCCGAACGTCGAGGCGGTCACCGGCTTCGCCCGCGACGTGCTGCCGCAGCTTCCCGGCGTGCGCTTCGCCGTCGCCGGCCGCAAGCCGTCGCCCGAGGTCGTGGCGTTGCGCGAGGCGGGCGTGATCGTCACTGGCGAGGTCGCCGACATCCGCTCCTGGCTCGCCGCCGCCGACATCGTAGTGGCGCCGCTCGGCATCGCGCGCGGCATCCAGAACAAGGTGCTCGAAGCGATGGCGATGGCGAAGCCGGTCGTCGCCTCGCCGGCCGCCTTCGAAGGGATCGAGGCAGAGCCTGGCCGCGAGCTCGTCCTCGCCGCCGCGCCGGAGCAGGCCGCCGCCATCGCCCACCTCTTCGCACACCCCGCCAAGGCGCGCGAGATCGGCCGCGCCGCCCGCGTCCGGATGGAATCGCATTACCGTTGGGACGCGTGCCTGGCGCCGCTCGAGCAATTGCTGTTCCCGCTAGCCGAGAGGGCAGCGGCATGACGGCGGTCCTCCCGATTGAAAAGGCCGTGCCTTCCGAGCATGACTCCGCGTGGCGCACGCACCTGACCGCGCTCGGGGCCGTCGTCGCCGCCCTCCTGCTCCTGTTCCACCGCGACGCCGCCCATATGGCGAGCATCTGGTGGACGAGCTCGACCTTCAATCACGTCCTCTTGATTCCGCCGATCCTCGCCTGGCTGGTCTGGCAGCGCCGCACCGATCTCGCGTCGCTGACCCCCTCCGCCTGGTGGCCGCCGCTCGCTTTGATCGGGGCAGGCGCCTCGCTGTGGCTGCTCGGCGATGCCGCGGGCGTCGCGCTCGCGCGTCACATCGGTCTCGTCCTTGCACTTCAGGGCACGATCGCCGCCTGCCTCGGCAAGGCGGTGACGCGGGGCCTCGCCTTTCCGCTCTTCTATCTGATATTCCTCATCCCCGCCGGCGAGGAGATAGTCCCCTTCCTCCAGACGCTGACCGCGCAGATCTCGATGGTGCTGCTTGGCTGGGCCGGCGTTCCCGCCCATCTCGAGGGCGTCTTCATCACGACGCCGACGGGCTATTTCGAGGTCGCCGAGGCCTGTGCCGGCGCCAAGTTCCTGATCGCGATGGTCGCCTATGGCGCGTTGGTCGCGAACGTCTGCTTCCGCTCCTGGCCGCGGCGCATCGCCTTCATGGCGGTCGCGATCGTCGTCCCGATCCTTGCCAATTGCGTCCGCGCCTTCGGAACCATCTACGTCGCCCACCGGACCAGCGTCGATTTCGCAGTCGGAGTGGATCATGTCGTCTACGGCTGGTTCTTCTTCGGACTCGTCATCGCCTTGATCATGGCAATCGGCTGGCGCTTCTTCGATCGGCGGGTTGGCGAAAGCTGGTTCGATCCGGCAAAGCTCGACGAGCCTGCGAGGCGCACCAGTCCGGTCTATGTCGCTGCCGCCGCCGTCGTGCTTGCCTGCTTTCCGTTTCTCTGGTCGGCCGCCGTCACCGCGGCCGGGACGCAGGCGCCGCCTCGGGCGATCGCCTTTCCGGAGCTGCGGGGCTGGGAGCGCGTGGCGCCGGTTCGCGGCCGCCCGTGGCAGCCCCATTATAACGGCGCCGATCTCTTGCGCGTCGCTCGTTATCGCGACGGCCAGGGCCGCGAGGTCGACCTCGCCGTGGCTTTCTTCTCGCGCCAGCGCGAGGGCGCCGAGCTGGTCGGCCACGGCCAGGGCGCCGTCGCTCCAGAGGGCGCCTGGGCCTGGACGGCAAGCGGAACGCCGCCCCCGGGCGGGCGTGCCGAGCTGATCGCGTCGCACCGGGTGACGCGCGAGGTTGTCAGCTTCTACCGCGTCGGCGATAGCCTGACCGGAAGTGCATTCGAGGTGAAGCTGGAGACGATGAAGACGCGGCTGTTCGGAGGCCCACAGCGGGCGGTCGCGGTGCTGGTCTCGGCCGAGGCGCCGGGCGCCGGCCTCAGCGCGCGCCCGCAGATCGACGCCTTCCTCGCCGCTTTGGGCCCCGTCGACCGCTTCGCCGACCGCGCCGCATCGGGCCGCTGAAAGATGTGCGGCATTGCCGGCCTGTTCCACGCCGACGTGCCCAAGCCGGTCGATCCCGCGCGGGTGAGGGCAATGGCGGACGTCCTCGCCCATCGCGGACCCGACGGCAGCGGCGTGTGGACCGCGCCCGGAGTCGGACTCGGCCACCGGCGCCTCTCGATCATCGATCTGGAAGGCGGGGCCCAGCCGATGCTCACCGCCGACCGGCGGGTCGCGATCACCTACAATGGCGAAATCTACAATTTCCGCGAAGTGAGGGCCGAGCTCGAAGCGGCCGGCCACGTCTTCGCGACCGGCTCCGACACCGAGGTCATCCT
>DASQKE010000183.1:0-2349 GCA_035630675.1 Allosphingosinicella sp. | reverse complement strand
CGGCGGCTATGAGGACTGGGAACGGAAACGGCGGCCGCATGTCCACGATCCCAAGGTACCGAACCCGGCCCGGGCGTCGGCGCCCGCCGCGCCGAGGCTGCGAACCAAGCTCAGCTACAAGGACCAGCGCGACTATGACCTGCTGCCGCAGCGGATCGACGAGCTCGAGGGCGAGATCGCCCGCGACGAGGACATTCTCGCCGATCCGGATCTCTATGCCCGCGACCCGGAGCGATTCGCCCAGTTGACCGCCGCGATCGACAAGGCCCGCGCCGAACGCGACGCAGCCGAGGAGCGCTGGCTCGAGCTGGCGGAGCAGGTCGAGGCGCTGGCCGGCTGAGGCGACTTGACGGCACCGGGCATAAGCGTCCAGCTAGGGATGGGCTCGGGAGGATAATATGCGCTTGCTGCTGCCCGCCGCCCTGTCCGCCTTGGCCCTCTACCCGGTCGCCGCTCCTGCCCAGACCCAGAGCGCCGCCATCGCGCCGATCGCCTATCAAAGCCGCACGCTCGCCAATGGCCTGCGCGTCTATTCGATTCGCGACACGAGCAGCTCGAACGTCTCGGTTCAGGTCTGGTACGACGTCGGCTCCAGGGATGATCCGCGTGGCCGATCGGGGTTCGCCCACCTGTTCGAGCACATGATGTTCAAGGCGACGCGGAACCTGGTCCCCGAGCAGTTCGACCGGCTGACCGAAGATGTCGGCGGCTACAACAACGCATCGACCAACGACGATTACACCAACTATTACGAGGTGGTTCCGGCCAACCATCTTCAGCGCCTGCTCTGGGCCGAAGGCGAGCGGATGAGCTCGCTCGTGATCGAGCCGGGCTTCTTCACTTCCGAGCGCGACGTGGTGAAGGAGGAGTTGCGCAGCCGCGTCCTCGCCGCGCCTTATGGCCGCCTCTTCTATCTCTATCTGCCGCAGATCTCCTACGACGTGCATCCCTATGCGCGGCCGGGCATCGGCAGCATCGAGGATCTCGACGCCGCGACGATCGACGACGTCCGCGCCTTCCACGCGACCTATTATCGGCCCGACAATGCCGTGCTGGTGGTCTCCGGCAATTTCGACCAGGCTCAGCTCGACCGCTGGGTCGACCTCTATTTCGGGCCGATCGCGCGCCCGACCGGCGCGATCCCGCGCGTCACCGCGCGCGAGCCCGAGCGCAGTGCGGCGCGATCCTATACCGTCTTCGAGCCGAACACGCCGCTGCCGGCCGTTCTGCTCGCGTTTCCGGCGCCTTCGGCACGGGACGATGACGCGGCGGTGCTGGAAGTGCTCGACGGCGTGCTTTCGACCGGCGAAAGCTCGCGGCTGCACCAGTCGCTGGTCTATCGCGACCGCATCGCCTCGCAGGCAAGCTCGTTCGTGGACATCAAGCAGGGCCGGGGCACGATCGTCGCATATGCGATTCTCGCCGAGGGACAGGCGGCCGAGGCCGGCGAAGCAGCCTTGCGGCGCGAGATCGCGCGTTTTCGCGACACGCTGGTCAGCGATGCGGAGCTGGCTGAGGCGAAAAACGAGCTGCTCACCAGCGAGTTGCAAGACCGGGAGACCGCCGAAGGACGGGCATCGGCACTGGCCGAAGCGATCATCGTCGAAGGCGATCCAGCTGCCGCCGACCGGCGCCTCGCGCGCATCGCCGCGGTGACGCCGGCCGACATCCAGCGCGTCGCCCGCCGCTGGCTGCGCGACGAGGCAAGCGCGGCCGTGCGCTACCTTCCGGAGGAAAGCCAGCAAGGTGCGAGCGAAGACCGGATCGCCACGGCAGCTACGGTCGCGACTGCGGCGCTCAGCGCGCCGGGCGCGATTCGTGTCGTCCAGCCTGCGCCCGAATCCGAGCGCGTGGCGCCGCCGCCACCCGGCCCTGATATCATTCCACCGGTTCCCACACCCGACGTCCAGCGCCTCGCCAACGGTCTCACTGTGGTGACCGTCCGCAATCCTGCGCTTCCCCTCGTTACCGCCGCCCTGGTGGCGGGCGGCGGCGCGGCCGCCGATCCCGAAGGTCGCGCCGGGCTCGCCAATCTCACTGCCGCAGTCATGCCAGAAGGGACCACCACCCGCTCGGCGGCGGAAATCGACGCCGCGGTCGAAGCTCTCGGCGGGTCCCTCTCGAGCAATGCCGAGCGGGACGGATCAAGTCTTGGTATCACGGTACAGACGGGACAGGTCGATGCCGCACTGGCGATCGTCGCCGACGTCGCCCGCAATGCTCGTCTCGCCGAGGAAGAGCTGGAACGCCAGCGCGCCATCGCCATCGACGCCTTTACCGTTGCGCTGAGCGATCCCGGAGTTGTTTCCAGCATGGCGGCGATACGAGCGCTCTACGGCCAATCGGCCT
>DASQKE010000182.1:0-13249 GCA_035630675.1 Allosphingosinicella sp. | reverse complement strand
CTGCGATCGGCATCTGGTTCGTGCTGCTGCTGGTGGCGCGGGGCCTTGCAGGATCGATGATCGGCGGTCCGTTCGGCGTCTTCTAGAACAGGTCCCGAACCGCGACGAGCTCCGGGCCGATGCGCCCTTCCAGCACGGCTTGGTGCGCCCAGGCGAGGTCGTCCGCCAAATAGCGGTCCGCGGCGTAGAAGGGTATTTCGGCGCGGATCGCCGCGTGGACGCGGGCGAGCGGCGGCGATGTTCGCAGCGGCGCGTGGAAGTCGATCCCCTGCGCCGCGGCGAGCAGCTCGATGCCGACGGCACCCGCGGCGTTCCCGGCGATCCGGCGCGCCTTGAGAGCCGCGTGGGTGGCCATCGAGACATGGTCCTCCTGGCCGGCCGAGGTCGGGATCGTATCGACGCTGGCCGGGTAAGCGAGGCTCTTATTCTCCGACACCAGTGCGGCAGCGGTGACCTGCGCGATCATGAAGCCCGAATTGACGCCGCTGTCCTCGACCAGGAAAGGCGGCAGGCCGCTCATCTTCGGATCGACGAGGACGGCGGTCCGCCGCTCCGAGATCGAGCCGATCTCGCACAGCGCGATCGCGAGGATGTCCGCCGCGAAGGCGACCGGCTCGGCGTGGAAATTGCCGCCGGAGACCGCCTCCTCGCCGAACAGCAGGGGATTGTCGGTGGCGGCATTGGCCTCGATCGCGAGCGTCAGCGCGCAGTTTCGCATGAGGTCGAGCGCGGCGCCCATCACCTGCGGCTGGCAGCGGAAGCTGTACGGATCCTGGACCCGCGCGCAGTCGCTGTGGGAAGCGAGGATCTCGCTCCCGTCCAGCGAAGCGGCGAGGATGCGAGCGACGTCGATCTGCCCGGGCTGGCCGCGCGCGGCGTGGATTCGCGGATCGAAGGCGGCGGCGCTGCCCTTCAGCGCGTCGGTCGACAGCGCCCCCGCCACCAGCGCCGAGCCGAACACGCGCTCCGCGGTGAACAGGAGGTCGAGCGCGATCGCGGTCGAGATCTGAGTCCCGTTGATCAGCGCCAGCCCTTCCTTGGGACCGAGAATCAGGGGCTCGAAGCCGAGCTCGGCCAGCGCCTCGCCCGCCGGCACGACCTTGCCGCCCAAGGCCACCCCACCGATGCCGATCAGCGCGCAGGCGAGATGCGCGAGCGGTGCGAGGTCGCCGGAAGCGCCGACGGAGCCCTGCGACGGGATGACGGGCAGCGCGTCGGCCTCGAGCAAGGCGAGGATGCGCTCGACCACCGCCGTGCGGACGCCGGAATGGCCGCGGGCAAGGCCGATCGCCTTCAGCGCCATCGCCAGCCGGACGATTCGGCGCTCGAGCGGCGCGCCGACCCCGCAGCTGTGCGACAGGATCAGATTGCGCTGGAGGTCGAGCAGACGGTCGTCCGGGATGCGGGTCTGGGCGAGCAGGCCGAAGCCGGTGTTGACCCCGTAGACGGTGCGCCCGGAGGCCACGATCTTTTCGACGCAGGCCGCCGCCGCCGCGACCGCGCCCCAACCGTCGTCGTCGAGCGCCACCGGCGCGCCGTTCCAGATCGCGCGCAGCTCGGCGAGAGTGGCGGCGCCGGGGCGGAGGGTGACGCGCGTCACAACCCGCTAGCCCTGAGCCTGTCGAAGGGCGGCTTGCCGTGCTCCGAGTGGGTGGCCCGGGCTTCGACAGGCTCAGCCCTAGCGGTCCCGTCCATGGAAGCCTGCCCGCCACCCATCATCACAGCCCCACCATCGGCAGATCCAGCCCCTGCTCGCGGGCGCAGGCGATTGCGTCCTCATAGCCGGCGTCGGCGTGGCGCATGACGCCGGTGCCGGGATCGTTCCACAGGACCCGCTCCAATCTGCGCGCGGCCGCTGCGGTGCCGTCGGCGACGACCACCATGCCGGCGTGCTGCGAATAGCCCATGCCGACGCCGCCGCCATGGTGGAGCGAGACCCAGGTCGCGCCCGAGGCGGTGTTGAGGAGGGCGTTGAGGAGCGGCCAGTCGGAGATCGCGTCCGACCCGTCCTTCATCGCCTCGGTCTCGCGGTTGGGCGAGGCGACGGAGCCCGAATCGAGATGGTCGCGGCCGATCACGATCGGCGCCTTCAATTCGCCCGAGGCGACCATCTCGTTGAAGGCCAGGCCGAGCCGGTGGCGCTGGCCGAGGCCGACCCAGCAGATGCGCGCCGGCAGGCCCTGGAAGGCGATCCGCTCGCGGGCCATGTCGAGCCAGCGGTGGAGATGCGGATCGTCAGGGATCAGCTCCTTCACCCTGGCGTCGGTGCGATAGATGTCCTCGGGATCGCCGGAGAGAGCGACCCAGCGGAACGGGCCGATCCCGCGGCAGAAGAGCGGGCGCACGTAAGCGGGGACGAAGCCGGGGAAATCGAAGGCGTGCTCGACGCCCTCGTCGCGGGCGACCTGACGGATGTTGTTGCCATAGTCGAAGGTCGGGACGCCCATCGCGCGGAAGGCGAGCATCGCCTCGACATGGACGGCCATCGAAGCGCGGGCGGCGGCTTCGACCGCCTTGGGGTCGCGCTCGCGCCTGTCGATCCATTCGTCGACCGTCCAGCCGATCGGGAGATAGCCGTTGACCGGATCGTGGGCGCTGGTCTGGTCCGTGACGGCGTCGGGGCGAATGCCGCGGCGGACCATCTCGGGGAGGATCTCGGCGGCGTTGCCGAGGAGGCCGACGGATGTTGGCGAAGTTGCCGCACTCAGCACTTCCAGCGCCTCGTCGATTGACATGGCCATTCGGTCTAAGTACTTGGTTTCCAAGCGTTTTTCGATGCGACTCCGCTGACATTCGATGGCGAGGCAATGGGCGCCCGCCATCACCGCCGCGAGCGGCTGCGCGCCGCCCATGCCGCCGAGCCCCGCGGTCAGGATCCACTTGCCCGCAAGGTCGCCGCAGTGATGCTGGCGGCCCATCTCGACGAAGGTCTCGTAGGTGCCCTGCACGATCCCCTGGGTGCCGATATAGATCCAGGAGCCGGCCGTCATCTGGCCGTACATGATCAGGCCCTTGCGATCCAATTCGTGAAAATGCTCCCAGGTCGCCCATTTCGGCACCAGGTTCGAGTTGGCGATCAGGACGCGGGGCGCGTCGACGTGGGTGCGAAAGACGCCGACCGGCTTGCCCGACTGGACGAGCAGGGTCTCGTCACCCTCCAGCCGCTCGAGCGTCTCGACGATCGCATCGAAGCTCTCCCAGTCGCGCGCGGCGCGGCCGATGCCGCCATAGACGACCAGCTCCTCCGGCGCCTCGGCGACGCGCGGATCGAGATTGTTCTGGAGCATGCGCACGGCGGCTTCCGTGGCCCAGCTCTTCGCGACGAGGCGGGGCCCGGTGCGGGCGCGGATGGTGCGGCTATTGTCTCGTCTTGAATGCATTGTCACCCACTACCCGTTTGGCCCCGAGCTTGTCGAAGAGCCTTACGTGTTTCCGCCTAGGAAAAGGGACGGAGTTCGACAAGGTTGGCATCAAGAGGTGATCGAGGGCGCTTGAAGGCGACGAGGCACCTGCCTTTCTCATCGCGGCTCGAAGTCTGTTCCGATGAACGCGAAGGGATTCATGAACTGGCGGCCCCAAAAAGCAATTCGGTCGACGGCGCTAAGCGAGGCCTCCTCACAAACATCGTGCCACTTGGCCCGCACGGTGACGATTTGCGACTCGATGATCGCGGCTGCGTCCTCGTCGTCGAGGTGGAATGAGGGCGCGGCGGCGAGGCAAGCCGAGAGCTGGCTCATTCGGTTTTCCCCGGCGATGAGCATCGCCTGGCTTGCCTCCTGGCCGGCCCTCGATTGCGGGCAAATGTCGTAGGCTGGCGTGAGGGCCAGGCGTTTTCCATCCCAGAAAGCGGAGTGATTGCGGGCGTGATCGTCCGTATTGCCGCACAGGATGTTGAAGACGAGCCGGCCGAACAGCTCGCGCAACGCCGCCGCCGGCTGGTCGAAACGATGCCGAATGATTTCGGCCAGGTCCTCGTAGCTGGCGTAGCGGGCCAGCATCTCATCGAGGCCGAGCATCGTTAGCGCCGAGACCATGGCGCGCCGGGTTTCGCCGTGCGGCGACCGGTTTCGATCGAACCTTTCGATGAGCAGAACGTCGCGGCCGGCGGCCTTGACGAGGCGGACCGGCGCCACGTCGAGCCCCACGGCGGCGGCCAGCCGCATCGCGACGAATTCCGCTTTCACGACATTGAGGACATCGGATTGCGACGAGAATTTCGCGATATATTTGCGGCCTTCCTCGGCGATCGTGGCCTTGGGACGAGCCCCGCCAATCGAACTGCCATGGAACAAGGCCTGGTCGAGCGCCGGCGTCAACGGGATGCCGGCCTCCACTCTCTCCGCGGCGGCCAGCAATTCCTCCAGAGGAGCAGGACCCGCGCCTCGCGGGACGTACGCGGTCGGCGAAGCCTGGAAATCCAGTGAGCCGATCCGATCCGAACCCGATTCCAGCAGGAAGGTGAGCTCGTCGAGCCGGCCGATGTCGATATGGTCGCGGGTAAGACCGAATTTCCCGTTGATGATGACTCGTCGGCCCCATGCATCGGGCGCACCGTCGCGGATGCAACTGGGCATGTTCAGCCCCGGCAGAAGGGGGAGGACTCCTTCGGCCAGGGGCAGTTCCGGCAGATATAACGGAATTGCTTCGGGCCGGCGAAGATAGGTTTGACCATAGTTGAAAACGAGCCGGCCCTCGTCATCGGCCAGGCGTCCGGCAACGACGGGGTCCCTCGAGCCCGGAAGCCAAGTCCAAACATAGGCTTCCCTGAGACGTCCGTCAGAAGTCATCGCTGGCCTTCGCCCTCGCCTTCTGGATCGACTTGGGAAGGAGGGTGAGGCGGCTTTCCACTTCGTTCACCCGCATGGTGAGTTTGGATTGCTCGTCCTCGAACAGCGGCACCCCTGCGATGGTCGCCGCCTCGAACATGGCGCCGATCGAACAGGAAGGGTCGCCATTCTCGATGCGATAAAGAAGGGCCCGCGATATGCCGGCTCGAGCCGCCAATTCTTCAGCCGTCAGCTTGCGTTCGATTCGGCCGGCGCGGATCAAACGACCCAATAGGCGGATCGCGGTCCGGCTGTAACGAGCCGGTGGGCGTCTAAGCGGCTTCCTCAGGACGCGTCTCATGGATGTGACATGTTCCCAAACAATGTCTCATATACGAGACATGCCGGATCCAGTCAAGGATTTGCCGTCTCATATATGAGACATTCTTTCAGAGAACGTCTCATATATGAGACAAAGTTAAAGGCGCATGTCTCATATATGAGACATGCGCAGGGCTTGGCAGTCATGCATCCGCTCCCGCCACGATCCTTCGTTCCGGCCCCGGATGGCCGATCCAGTAGGCGAGCTCGGCGGGGCGGGCGATGCGCCAGATGCACAGGTCCGCGGCCCTGCCGACGGTGATCGTTCCGATCTCCGCCTGAAGGCCGAGCGCCCTGGCGGCGTTGACGGTCATGCCGGCGAGCGCCTCCTCGGGAGTCAGGCCGAACAAGGTGCAGGCCATGCTCAGCATCAGGGTCGGCGACAGGACCGGCGAGGTGCCGGGGTTGCAGTCGGTCGCCACCGCCATCGCCACATTGTGGCGGCGGAGCAGGTCAACCGGCGGCTTCGTCGTCTCGCGCAGCGCGTAGAAGGCGCCGGGCAGCAGCACCGCGACCGTCCCAGCGGCGGCCATCGCGGCGATCGCGGCTTCGTCGGCATGTTCGAGATGATCGGCCGAGAGCGCGCCGAACTCGGCGGCGAGCGCGGCGCCGCCGGTATTGCTGAGCTGCTCGGCGTGGAGCTTGACGCCGACGCCGAGCTCGCGCGCGGCCTCGAACAGGCGGCGGACCTCGACCGGCGTGAAGGCGATGCTCTCGCAATAAGCGTCGACCGCGGCGGCGCCGGCCTCGACGGCGCGCGGCAGCAGGTCACGAGTCACCAGGTCCACAAAATCGCGGCGCCCATGCTCGCCCGGCAAGGCGTGGAGGGCGAGCAGAGTCGGGACGACTCGGACCTGCTCGCTCGCGCCCAGCGCCTTGGCCGCCTCGATCATCTTGAGCTCGGACTCGATGTCGAGCCCGTAGCCCGACTTGATCTCGATCGTAGTGACGCCGCCCTGCATCAGCGCCCGGAGCCGCGGCCGGGCCTGCTCGACCAGCTCGGCGAGAGAGGCGGCGCGGGTCGCGCGCACCGACGAGGCGATGCCGCCGCCGGCGCGGGCGATCTCCTCGTAGCTCGTGCCTTCGAGCCTTTGCTCATACTCGTGAGCGCGGTTGCCGCCGAAGACCAAATGAGTGTGGCAGTCGATCAGTCCCGGCGTGACCCAGGCGCCGCCGAGCGGCTCGACCCGGTGCGCGCGATAGCCTGCCACCTCCGAGCGCCGCCCCACCGCGACGATCCGCCCGTCGACCACGCCGACCGCGGCATTCTCGATCGCCCCGAACGGCGCCGGCACCGCCGGATCCATGGTGGCGAGGTTGCAGTCGACGAGCATCAGGTCCCACATGGCTCGCTTTCTAGGCGCGGGCGCGGCTATGGGCAAAGCATGACGTGGCGATCGATCGCGGATCTGCTCGGAGATGAGGGCGAGGTGGCTCTGATCGGCGCGCCGATGGAGGCGGGATCGGTCACGCCCGGCCGCTGCGACCTCGCACCGGAGACGGTGCGGCGGGCGCTGAAGCGGCTCAGCACCTACGATCTCGATACCGGGCAAGACCTCGACGTGCTGCGCGTCCGCGACCGTGGCGACGTGCCGGTCCGGGGGCTGTCGCCGGCGGCCGGGTTCGGCGCGATCCGGCAGGCGGTGTCGGCCGCCACGGCGGAGCATGCGTTGACCCTGCTCCTCGGAGGCAACAATGCGGTGACTCGGCCCGCGGCGCACGGCCTCAATTTGCCGCTGGAGCGCGTCGGCCTGATCACCCTCGACGCCCATTTCGACATGCGCGAGACCGACCAGGGGCCGATGAACGGCAACCCGGTGCGCTGCCTGCTCGAGGACGGGCTGCCGGGCCGCAACATCGTCCAGATCGGGCTCGCCCCGTTCGCGAACACGCAGAAGATGCACGAGGACGCGCTCGCCGCGGGCATCGGCTATTTCGGTATCTTCGAGACGCTCGAAGACGGCATCGAGCCGATCCTGGACGACGCGCTGGCGCGGCTCACCCATGTCGACGCGATCATGGTCGATTTCGACATCGACGTGATCGACCGCGCCCAGCTCCCCGGCGCCCCGGGCGCGCGGCCGGGCGGCATGCCGGTCAACATGTTCTTCGAGGCGGCGCGGATCCTGGCGATGCGGCCGCAGGTGAAGCTGGTCGACCTGACCGAGTTCGATCCGTCGCTGGACGTGTCCGACATCAGCGCGCTGACGGCGGCGCGATGGGTGGCGGAAGTGCTGATGGGCTATGCGATGCGGTAGGAGCGCCGACGCGGAAGGCCGCGGCGTGGGGTTACACAAAAAAGGGAGCCAGTCCGATGAACTGGCTCCCGATTTTTCTGAACGCTGCCGAAGCGGCGTGACGCCTTCTTACCAGCCGGAACCGGGGCCGAAGGTGATTTCCACGCGCCGGTTCTGCGGCTCGCGAACGCCATCGGCCGTCTCGACCGCGGGCCGGCTCTCGCCGAACGCCTCGGTGCGCATGACGCCCTCGGCGATGCCGCGACCGGCCAGATACTGGCGGACGTTCTCGGCGCGACGCTGAGAAAGGCCGACATTGTACTGGTCCGAACCCGAGCGGTCGGCGTGACCGGCGAGCACGACCTGCGCGTTGCCCGTCGCACGATACTGCTCGGCGGCGTTGTCGAGGATGCTCGCGGCCTGCGGCGTGATGTCCGAACGATCCCAATCGAAGAAAACGATGAAGGGACCGACCGGCGGGCACTGCTGACCGGCAGGCACCGTGGTTCCGCCCGGGCACTGAACCGGGGGGGGCGGAGCCGGCGGCAGCGGAGCCGGCGGCGGAGGCGTATAGACGGGCGGCGGCGGGGCGATCACCGGAGGCAGCGGATCGGCGCCCCCCAGGTTGAAGGTCAGGCCGCCCATAAGGCTGTGCGAACGGAAGCGCATCCCGGTCTCGCCGCCGTTGAACGCGATAAGCTCGGCCGTGCGGGTGTTGAAGAAGCGGTACCGGACGGTCACGTCCACATTGTCCGAGATCGCCTGACGCACGCCGGCGAGCAGCTGCCAGGCCATCGTCCAATCGGAGCCGTCGAGAAAAGGCGTGGCGTTGGCGAAGTTGCGGTACTCGTTCGCCTGGACCCGCGCCATGCCGACACCGCCGCCGACGGAGGCGGAAATCCCGTCATCGTCGCCGAAGTCCAGCATGCCGTTGACCATGAAGCTGAGCGCGCTGGAGCTGCCGCTCCCCTCGCGCTGGGTCGGGAAGACCGCGCCCTCCAACGGAAGCCTGATCGTGGTGTCGTAGGAATCCAGGTCCGCGTTCCTGTATGCGGCCTCGGCCTCGAGCCGGAAGGCGCCGAAGTCGTAACCGACGAAAATGCCGCCGTCATAACCATGATCGTGGTTGACCGTGACGGCATTGTCGACGGCGCCGATGTCGATGTCCATATCGTCGACGCTCATCACCCCGAACTCGCCGCCGATATAGATCGCGCCGTCGCGTGCAGCGGCTGGGGTGGCGAGCAGGGTGGATGAAAGCGCCACAGCGATCGCGAGATTACGCATAAATTTTTGCCCCTCTTCTGGCGTGCTACGGAGATGACCATGGACTCAGTATGAGCAGCGGGGTTTCCGCGCAAGCCTCTAGCCGCATCAGCGAGGCCCGGATTTCCTCGGTGCCAGGCACGTGCCTGGCACCGATGGCTCAGACCGAGTCAGCGGCCAGGGGGACCCACCGGTTGCATTTTCCTCGGTGCCAGGCACGTGCCTGGCACCGAGGACACGACTACCCGCATGGCCCGCCGCGCCGCAATCGTCGCCACGGGGGCGGCGGACACCGTGTCCACAGTTGCGGCTCGAGAGAGGGAGGCACCCGCGGCCGACCGGGGCTCGCTCCCACCAACCTCACCCCCAGGGCCGTTCGCCTCGCCGGTTGAGCGGCCCCCTTTTTCAGATGTCCGCAATCGGTGGAAAGCGGACATTCCCGCACCTGCGCCTGGAGCCGGTTCAGGCGTCCGAGAGGATTTTTCCCAAGGCGGCATGACTTTGCTTTTCCGTGGCGCGATGGGCCGGCGCTATTCCCGCACTTACGACAAGCGCCTTCCAGAGAGCCCACCCGCGACCCCTGGCCCAGGCGCCTTCGTCCAGCTCGAGGACAGAGCGGAATGCATGGCGCGTCCGCCGCTCCATGGATGACCAACCGATTGCGAGATCGCATGCGGGGTCGCCCGTTGCCGAACAGCCGAAGTCGATCACCCCGGCCAAAACCCCGCTTTCCACAAGCAGATTTCCGACGCTGACGTCGCCGTGCAACCACATCGGGGGCCCTTGATGCGGCGCCGCCAGCGCCTCGTCCCAGATCCGAACCGCTGCCTTTGCATCGATTCCTGCCTTGAGAAGCGAAATCGCCTGACGCGTCTGTGCATCATAGATCCGCAGGGATCCGCCAAGGCGGAAATTGTCCGGCCCCGGAGGCGGCCCCCCCAAGGCATCGACGCGCTGCAATGCGCCGAGGAACAGTCCCAGTGCGCGAGCCAGTTCATGCGATTCCGAAAGTTGCTCTGCGCGGACAGCCTTGCCCTGCAGCCAACCGTAGATCGACCAAGGCCAGGGATAGCCGTGACCAGGCTGCCCCAAGGCGATCGGAGTCGGAATCGGCAAGGGGAGGTGAGCACGTAATATTGGCAGCCACTGATGCTCCTTCTCAATCTGAAGAGCGTAGGCGGCGGCGCTGGGAAGACGAACAACCATATCTTCGCCCAAGCGAAAGGTCCGGTTGGCCCAGCCTCCCGGCAGAATCGACCGGATTGGAAGGCCGGCCCAGTGAGAGAATTGTGATCCGAGCAGGCGCCGGACCAAGTTTACATCGAGTTTCGGTGAGGCACGCGCCGGTTCCATCTTTCTCACGAAGCACATCCAGCCCGCGCCCGGTCAAGTGCGTTCTAAAGATGTCCGCTATGGGTCGAAAGCGGACATTCGGCGCTTGTACTCAAGGGTCCTCGCCCCCTCCGGGGCCGGCCGCCGGTTGCTCCTGCGACGCGGCATGATCACGCATGTCCTCCACCAGCCTTGCCAGCCGGTCGGCGGCAGGGCCGGGCAGCGCGCGGGAGAAGGCCTGGGCGAGAGCCCCGTAGTACCAGAGCGACCCTTCTTTGCCGCCCGTGAACCGGTCCCACAAAGCGTCGCCGTGGGCGTGCAGGTCGGCGAGGATCGCCTGCGCATTGTGAGTCTTGTCGGCGAGCGAGACGAGCAGGGACGAACGCGGCTTGGCCTCGAGGGCGGCGAGATAGTCGTGCTTGCGCTGGCGCCAGGGCGGCTTCGGATCGGTGTCGCTGTCGGAGCAGTCCGCAACGATGCCGGCGACGCGGTCGCCGAAGCGCGTCCTGATGTCCTCGAGGCGGGCTGCGCCGCCGCAATCCTCGACGGAGTCGTGGAGGAGGGCGGCGATCGCCTCGTCCTCGTCGGCGCCGCTCTCGAGCGCCAGCGAGGCGACGCCCAGCAGATGCGCGAGGTACGGCGTCGACGTCCCCTTGCGGAGCTGGCCGCCGTGAATGTGGCTCGCATAGACGAGCGCCTCGTCGAACCTCTTGCCGAGCAGCATCGATGACCTCGCTTGCAGGCGTGGGGTGGGGCGTTCAGGCTGCGCTCGGCTCTTCGGCGGGCGTGGCGGAGAGCGGCTCCGCCTCGGCGGGCGCGGCGGCGGCGACCAGGTTTTCGAGGCTGGAGCCGTCAAAGCCCAATTCCTTCATCAGGCCGTCGACGATCGGGGCCTGGGCGCGGTAGCGCAAGGCGGCGGAGACGGCGCTGGAGGCGAGGTTGCCGTCATTGCCGCCGGCCTGGTCGCCGAGCATCGTGCCGGCGCGGGCGCCGGTGAGCCCGTCGACCTGAACGATCCTGATCGAATCGATCGCTTCCATCGGCTTGGCCGCCTCGCGGATCACCTCGGGCAGGACCTTGAGCAGGGCAAGCCTGGTCTGGAGGGCGATCTGGTCCGACGAGAGCAGGTTCGCGGCCTCGTTGACCGCGCTCTGGCCCGCGGCCTCGACCTCGAAGCGAACGCGCGCGGCTTCGGCGTGGAGCTTCTCGGCCTCGGCCTCGCCTTCCGCCGCCAGGCGGGCGGCCTCGGCGCGGTCGGCGGCGGCCTGCTTGGCGGCCTCGGCCTCAACCTTGATGCCGATGGCGGCGCGCTCGGCCTCGCGGGCGGCGTCGATCAGCTCGATGCGCTTGGCGCGCTCGGCGATCTCGGTCTCGCGGGCGGTGCCGACGCGCTCCTCGGCGGCGACCGCCTCGGCGCGGGCGGTGTCGGCCTCGGCCCGCGCCTGGCTTTCCTCGCGGCTCTTGTTCTGGACTGCGATCTGCTGCTCCTGGCGGGCGATCTCGACCGCCTGGACCTGCGCGATCTTGGCCTGCTCGATCACCCGGTTCGCCTCGATCTGGGCGGCGTCGACCTGCTGCTTGGCGGTGATCCGCGCCTCGTCCGCCTCGCGCTGCCGCTCCGACTGGGTCTGCGCGACCTCGGCGCTCTGCGCGGCGCGGCGGACCTCGACCTCACGCTCCTGCTCGAGGCGGGCGAACTCGGTGTCGCGGCTGATCTCGAAGCTCTTGCGCGCCGCCTCGAGATTCTTGGCCTCGATCTGGACCCGGGTCTCCTGCTCGATGTCGTTGCGCGCCTTCTTGCGGAGCTCGATCTGCTCGGTGAGCTTGGTCAGGCCCTCGGCGTCGAACGCGTTGTTGGCGTTGAAATGCTCGATCGAGGTCTGGTCGAGCCCGGTCAGCGACACTGATTCGAGCTCGAGGCCGTTCATCGCGAGATCGGCCGCGGAAACCTGCTGCACCTTCTGGACGAAATCGGCGCGCTGCTCGTGGAGCTGGTTCATGGTCATTCCGGCCGCGACCGAGCGCAGCGCGTCGACGAACTTGCCCTCGATCAGCTCCTTGAGGCTCTCGGGCTGCATGGTCCGGAGGCCGAGCGTCTGGGCGGCGATCGCGATCGATTCGCGGTCCGGGCGGACGCGGACGTAGAACTCGGCCTTGACGTCGATGCGCAGCCGATCGAGCGTGATCAAGGCGTCGACATTCTTGCGCTCGACCGCGAGGCGGACGGTGTTGAGGTTGACCGGCATCGTCTCGTGGAGGACCGGCAGCACCAGCGCGCCGCCGTTGATCACCACCTTCTCGCCGCCGAAGCCGGTGCGCACGAAGCCGATCTCCTTGCTCGCGCGCTTGTAGAGGCGGGTGACGATCAGCCCGATAATCAGCAAAGCCGCGAGGATGATCCCCGCATAGATGGCGGTTTCCATCAGCATAGTGTCACTCCTCTAGCGGGTCAGCGCAGGCCGGTCGGCCGCGCTCGCGAACAGAGGCTCGCCTTCCGGCAGCCCGATGAAGATGTCGCCTTCGCGGCGGACGAGCAGGACCGAGCCGCCCTCGCCGACGCTCTGCCGGTCGTCGGTGGGCTCGACCATGACGTAGTGGGTCAAACCGTGGCGGTCGCGCACGCTGGCGCGGGCGGGGCAGCCGGTGCGCGCGGTGCCGACGATGATCGTGGCGCGGCGGCCGACGAGGTCGTCGAGCGAGATCGCGCTGGTCTCGTCGCCCGGGAGGATGCGGGCGAGGCCGCGCGCGCAAAGGCCGGTCAAAGGCAATGCGGCGACGAAGGCGGCGGGTCCCGCGATCCAAGGCGAGAGCGGGCGGCCGAGCAAGGCCTCGGCGAGCTGCTGGAGGGTGATGCCGATCAGGCCGAACAGAGCGAGCAGGACGACGATCACCATCAGCAGCGGGATGCGGCCGACGCCGAGCCAGCCGAGCAGGTCGCCGGCATCGCCGTGGACGTCGCCGTCGGCGTCGATGCCGGCGGCGCCGACTCCGAGGCCGACCGCCTCCACTGCGCCGATCATCAGCATCAGGACGAGTGCCACCGCGAACGGCAGGTTTTCCGGCGCCAGCATGAATTCGAGCAAATCCCCACCCCCTCGCGACTCGGCTAGCCGAACGGCGGGGGATTTTCTACACAAACCGGACGCGCGAGAGGCCCGCTCCTCGGGCTTTTCAGCGACTTAGCGAATGCTGACAATCGCGGAGATTGCCACGTCCCGCGCGCCCCGGCATGGCGGCCCGGCATGGACGAAAGCGACCCTCGGCTCA
>DASQKE010000181.1:0-2225 GCA_035630675.1 Allosphingosinicella sp. | reverse complement strand
AAGAACATCGAGGTGACCATGAAGAATAGGATCACCAGCCACACCGCAAGCCCGAACGGCGTCTCCCCGGAATCGCTTCCTTGCGCGCGTTGCGCTTCGGCGGCGGCGAGCGCACGCTGCTCGGCCTGCTCCGGCGGCGCGCCGAGCTGCTCGATCACCGCGGCGGTGCCGGCGATGATCCCGCCCGCCATGTCGCCCTCGCGGAAGCGCGGCAGGATCTGCTGCTGGATGATCTGGTGGGAAAGCGCATCGGTCAGGATCGGCTCCAGCCCGTAGCCGACCTCGATCCGGACCTTGCGATCGGCAGGGGCGACCAGGAGGATGGTGCCGTTGTTCGCCTCGCTCTGGCCGATCTGCCAGTGGCGTCCGAGCTGGTAGCCGTACTCCTCGATCGGCCGATCCTCGAGGCTCGGCACCGTCGCCACCACGAGCTGGCGCGAGGATGCCCGTTCCAGCTCCTCCAGCCGGCGCGTGAGGTCCGCTTCCTGCGCCGGATCGAGCAGATTGGCGGCGTCGACGACCCGCCCGCTCAGCGCCGGAAAGGTCTGCGCCGCCGCCGGCGTGGCGAAGAGGAGGACGAGGAGGAAAAAGAGGCGCGCGATCACAGGACGAGACCGTCGTGCGCCGCGATCTGGGCGTCGCTCGCGCGGGAGCGCAGCCGTGCGGCGATCGCCTCGCTGCCCGCCAGGATGCCGCCGGCCATGTCGCCGTCCCTGAAACGGGGCAGCACATGCTCGCGCAGCACGGTCGCCCCGAACGGGTCGGTCACGCGCCGTTCGAGCCCGGTGCCGACCTCGATTCGAACCTTGCGCTCGGTCGGCGCAACCAGCAGCATCACGCCGTCGTTGCGCCCCGCATCGCCGATCCCCCAGTGCCGGGCGAGATCGATCGAATAGAATTCGATCGGCTTGTCCTGGAGACTATCGACGGTCGCCACGACGAATTGCGGCCCGATCTCGCGCTCCACCGCCGCCGAAACCGCCGCCAACTGCTGCTCCTGAGGAGCGGTCAGCAGGTCGGCCTGGTCGACGACACGCCCGCTGAGCGCCGGGAAGCGGGCCGCGGCCGCGGCATTGGACGCCTCCCCCTGCGCGCCGCAGCCGGCGGCCAGCAGGCCGAGCGCGAGGAAGAGGGCCGAACGCATTTGCCGCACCTGCCGGCGCGATCAGCCGGCGTTGCCGAAGTCGACCGTCGGCGCCTGGTCGGCGTTCGGCGTCGTCGCCTCGAACGGCACCATCGGCTCGGCGCCGTGGATCACCCGTGCGCCGATCACCGACGGGAAGGTGCGGATCTCGGTATTATAGGCCCGCACCGCCTCGTTATAGTCGCGGAGCGAGATCGCGATCCTGTTCTCGGTGCCTTCGAGCTGGCTCATCAGGGTCGAGAAATTGCCTTGGCTCTGGAGCTGGGGATATTGCTCCTGGAGCCGCTGGAGCGGGAGGATCGCGGCGCTGAGCTGGTTCTGCGCCTCCTGGAAGCGGCGCATCGCCTCGGGGTCGGTGAGTTGGCCTTCGCTCAGCGTGATCCGGGTCGCGTTCGCCCGCGCCTGGGTGACGTTGGTGAGGATCCGCTCCTCCGACGCCGCCGCCGCGCGGACGGTCGCGACCAAGTTCGGGATCAGATTGGCGCGGCGCTGATAATTGGTCTGGACGTCGGCCCAGCGCGCCTTGGCGGTCTCTTCGGCCGCGGGCACCGAGTTGATGCCGCAGGCGGCGAGCAGGACGAGGATCGGCGCGAAGATCGCGAGCAGTCGCGTGCGGGTCATGCGGAAAAGCCCCTCCTATCGTAATCGGCGATGCTCAGGTAAGCATTCCGGATCGCAACCGCAACGGGAGGGCGGGATCATGAGCGGCTTCAGGGAATTCATCACGCGCGGCAACGTCGTCGATCTGGCGGTCGCCGTGATCATCGGCGTCGCCTTCACGGCGATCATCACCTCGCTCACCGACGACATCATCATGCCGGTCGTCGGCTATCTCTTCGGCGGCCTCGATTTCTCGAGCTATTTCCTCCTGCTGGGCGAGGTGCCCGACGGCATCGACCCCTATAATTACGAGGCGCTGAAGGAAGCGGGCGTGCCGATGGTCGGCTACGGCCAGTTCATCACCGCGGCGGTCAACTTCCTGATCATCGCCTTCATCATCTACCTGATCGTCAAGATGCTGAAAAAGGCCGCGCGAGAGAGAGCGGCGGAGCCGGCGGCTGACGCCGCCGAGATCGTGCTG
>DASQKE010000180.1:0-11688 GCA_035630675.1 Allosphingosinicella sp. | reverse complement strand
TGGCGCGATCCCAGGGTCTTCGCCTGGCACATGATCGGAGTCGTCGGAGGTCACGGCCACGCCGCCTTGCTCGGCGTCGTCGGCTTCCTCGTCATCGACCGGCTGGAGCTGCCGATCGAGAGCGCGCAGCATTCGATCGCGATCGTGCTGATCGCCGGCGCGATGGCGAGCCTGGTCGCGCAATGGATGCTGATCCCCCTGCTCGCGCTGAGCCCGCGCCAGCTCGTCCTGTGGGGCTCGCTGGTCGCGGCGGCGGGGAGCGCGCTGACCGGCGTCGCGAGCGGGCTTTACGGGATCACCTTGTCGTTCGCTTTGGCGTCGCTCGGCTTTGCACTCTTCCGGCCCGGCTTCACAAGCGGCGCCTCGCTCGCCGTGACTCCGGCCGAGCAGAATGCGGTGGCGGGCATGGTGACGTCGGTGAACGGAGTCGCCTTCATCGCCGCGCCGGCCGCCGGGGTCGCGCTCTACGGCTGGTTCGAGCCGCTACCTTTCCTCCTGACCGGCGCGGTCATGCTCGGCCTCGCTTTGTGGACGTGGCTGCGCTTCAGCCCTTCGGCCCCCGCCCAGTGAGCATGCCGGGTGCGATGAAGCCGATACCGGTGGCCGACATCGCGTCCTGCTTGAGCTTGTCCTGGATCTGCTCGTATTCGCGCTCCATCTCGACCGTCACCGAGGCGCGGGTGTCGAGCAAGGCGGTCTCGAACTCGGCCATTCCGACGGCAATCGCCTCGATCGAGCCGCGCAAGGCGTGGAGGCCGGCGCGGCGGACGAGGTCCTCGAGGTCGGCGCCGGTGAAGCGCTCGGTGCGGCGGGCCAGCGCGTCGAGATCGACGTCGTCGGCGAGCGGCATGCCGCCGGTGTGGATGCCGAGGATGTGGCGCCGGCCGGCCTCGTCGGGCACCGCGACGTAGATCAGTTCGTCGAAGCGGCCGGGGCGGAGCAGGGCCGGGTCGATCAGGTTCGGCCGGTTGGTGGCGCCGATCACGACCACAGACTGGAGCTCTTCGAGTCCGTCCATCTCGGCGAGGATGGTGTTGACGACGCGCTCCGTGACCTGCGGCTCGCCGAGGCCGCCGCCGCGCGCGGGGACGAGGCTGTCGAGCTCGTCGATGAAGATCACGGTCGGCGCGACCTGGCGGGCGCGGGCGAACAGGCGCGCGATCTGCTGCTCGCTCTCGCCATACCATTTGGAGAGCAGGTCCGAGGATTTGGTGGCGATGAAGTTCGCCTCCGCCTCGCGCGCCGTCGCCTTGGCGAGCAGGGTCTTGCCGGTGCCCGGGGGGCCGTAGAGCAGGAAGCCCTTGGCCGGACGGATGCCGAGGCGGCGGAACGCCTCCGGATTCTTGAGCGGCAGCTCGATCCCTTCGCGCAGCCGCTCGCGCGCGTCGTCAACTCCGCCGATATCGTCCCAGCCGACATTGGGCATCTGCACCATCACCTCGCGCATCGCCGAGGGCTGGACGCGCTTCAGCGCCTCCTCGAAGTCGTTGGCGGTGACCGAGAGATTGTCGAGCACCTCGGGCGGGATCGTGCCTTCCTCGAGGTTGATCTTGGGCATGATCCGGCGGACCGCCTCGATCGCCGCCTCGCGGACCAGAGCGGCGAGATCGGCGCCGACGAAACCGTAGGTCCGCCGCGCCAGCGCGGGGAGGTCGACCGCCCCGTCCAAGGGCATGCCGCGGGTGTGGATGGCGAGGACCTCGCGCCGCCCGTTCTCGTCGGGGACGCCGATCACGATCTCGCGGTCGAAGCGGCCCGGACGGCGCAGCGCCTCGTCGAGCGCCTCGGGGCGGTTGGTGGCGGCGATGACGACGAGGTTGGCGCGCGGCTCGAGGCCGTCGAGCAGGGTCAGGAGCTGGGCGACGAGGCGCTTCTCGGTCTCGCCCTGGACCTGGCCGCGCTTGGGCGCGATCGAATCGATCTCGTCGATGAAGATGATCGAGGGCGCCGCCTTGGTCGCTTCCTCGAAAATCTCGCGCAGCTTGCGCTCGCTTTCGCCATAGGCCGAGCCCATCACCTCCGGGCCGGCGATGTGGAAGAAGGTGGCGTCGCTCTCGTTGGCGACGGCGCGGGCCAGACGGGTCTTGCCGGTGCCGGGCGGGCCGTGGAGGAGGACGCCCTTGGGCGGATCGACGCCGAGCCGCTCGAAAATCTCCGGGTAGCGCAGCGGCAGCTCGACCATCTCGCGCAACTGGTCGATGGTCGTGCCCATGCCCCCGAGATCGTCATAGGTGACGTCGGCGCGGCGGCTTTCGCGCGGCTCGGTATATTGGGCGAGCAGCTCGACCTCGGTATTGGCGTCGATATGGACGATGCCCTTGGGCACGGTCGAGACGACGGTGAGGCGGATCTCCTGCAGCGCATAGGCCGGGGCCGAAGCATCTGGCGAAGCTCGGGTGGGATGTCGCCGCGCTGGACCTGCTGCTGGCCGGTGGTCGCGACGACGTCGCCGGCGACGATCGGCTTCATGCCGAAGCTGCGCTTCAGCGCCTGGGCCGAGCCCTGAAGGCGAAGGTTCTTCTGCGCCGGCGCGAACACGACGCGCTGGGCCGACTTCGACTCCGCCTTGCGGATCTCGATGAAGTCCCCCGATCCGATCTCGGCATTGGCGCGCTGGAGGCCGTCGAGCCGGATGATCTTGAGCCCCTCATCCTCGGGATAGGGGCCGACGGCGCGGGCGGCGGTGGCGCGCTTGCCCTTGAGCTCGACGACGTCGCCGTCCTTGAGCGCGAGCGCGGTCATCAAGGCGCGCGGCAGCCGGGCGAGGCCGCGGCCGCTGTCGTCGGGTCGCATCGTCGCCACCTGCAGGCGCTTGGGCTCGCCCCGTTCCTCGTCCGCCACGTCCGTCTCCTCGCTGGAGCGTCCCAGATAGGAAGGGCAAACGGCGGGTCCAGCGCCGCGGGTCCGAAACGGCCAAAAAAAGGGCGGTCGCTTTATGGTCGGGGAGGGACCGGCGCAAAAAAAGGGCCGGTCGCGTTGTGTCTCGGGCGTGGGACCGGCGCAAAAAAAGGGCCGGTCCCGGGGGACCGACCCTAAAAGTTTTTAGGAGAGGATGCCTGAAAAGGCAGGGCGGTTTTCGGCCTCCTGCGCTCATTGTGCAAGTGCGAAGAAATATGGTACGAGTGCAGGCGTTGCACCTAGGCTGACGGCGCTCCCGCCTCGCTGCTGCACCGGAATGCGCCTTTGTGCGCTGCACAATAGAGGACCAGTCGAGCGATGAAAAGACTGCCGCCGCTCACCGGGATCGAGGCTTTCCTGCAGACGGCGCGGCTGGGTTCGGTCAAGGCGGCCGCGGAGGCGTTGTCCTTGTCCTCGCCGGCGCTCACCCGCCGCATCCAGGCGCTCGAGCGGTCGGTGGGGCGGCCCTTGTTCGACCGCGGCCACCAGAGCGTCAGCCTCAATCCCGACGGGGAGCGCCTGCTCGCCGAGATCGGAGCGCCGGTCGACGCGCTGGCGGCGGCGATGGAGCGCGTCGCGGGCAATCGCGAGATGATGCGCCTGCGGCTTGCGGTCCCCTCTTTGTTCGCCGCGCAGCGGCTGATGCCCGCTCTCCTCCGGCTCCGCGAGCAGCATCCCGAGCTCCACATCGACCTGGACACCGGCACCAACCGCCTCGCCCGCCTCGCCGACGGGCTCGACGCCGCGATCGCCATCACCACCGACGTCGACCCGTCGCTTTACTCGCGGCGAATCGACAATAATTGCGTGATCGCCATCGCCTCGCGGGACTTGCGCGACGGGCCCGTGCCGCTGAGGCGTCCCGAGGATCTGGCCGGCGCCACCATCCTCGTCCACCGCGACCTCGACGGCGCCTTCGACTATTGGCGCGAGGCCGCGGGCGTTCCCGCTCTGGAGCCGGCCGCGATCGACATGTTCGACTCCGGCCAGCTTATCCTCGATGCCGCCGCCGAGGGACTTGGCGTCGCGATCATGCTCGAAAGCCATTTGTCCGGCTCCAGCGACGAGCGCCTGGTCCAGCTGTTCGAGACCAAGGCCGAGACTCCCTACAGCTACTGGTTCGCCTGCCGCCGCCCGGCTCTCTCGCGCCGGCCCGTGCGGATCTTCCACGACTGGCTGTTCGAGGAACTGCTCGAAGGCTGAGGCGAGGGCCTTATGCTCACGCGATCCACTGTGTAGATTGGCCGCGATTTCCTCAAGGAAATGAATATGATGGGTGAAACACGGACGAGCAGGAAGCATGCGCGCGCGATGGCGATCGGCGCATTCCTGGTTCTGGCGCAGATCGCACCTGCGACCGCCGAGCCGCTGCCGCGGCCGGAGACCATGGTTGGATCGGAGGCCATGCTGCGCGAAATCAGCGACATGATGGTCGGCGGCCAGGCCGATCCGCGCGCGCGGCTGGCGCGGCTCGACGCAATGCTGGCCGAGTTGCGGCAGCCCAATGAAATGCGCGGCCTGGTGCAATATCTGCGCGCGATCCACCTGCTTCGGACGCAGCGCGAGCCGGCCGCCCGCGAGGCGATCGAGGAGAGCATCCGGCTGCTGCCCGCCTATAGCGCGCCCTTGCTCTTCGCCACGCATCTCGAGGCGTTCGCCGATCGCCCGGCGGCCGCTGCCGATTATTTCCTCCGTGCGAGCGATATCGACCCGCAGGTCGCGCGCGGGATCCCGCCATACGACCTTCGCAACCTGATCGGGAGGCTGGACGCCCGCAACGATCTGCGGCGCGTGGCGCGGCTCTCCGAGCGCCTGATCGCCATCGACTGGCAGGGACGCGACGTTCAGATGCGTTCCCGGCTCGCACTCGAAGCGATTCGGGCGCGCGTCGCCGCCGGCGACCTTGCCGGCGCGCGCGCCTTTGTACCGCGGCTCATCGCTCCCCTCCACTTGCAGTCGCTGCTGATCGACAACCGCTATCGAGATATCTGGTCCGACCTCGAAACGTGGGGCGGCAGCCGGCAGGAGCGCCTGTGGCCGGTCTATCTCACCGAGCTGAAGGCGCAGTTCGCGGCCAGCGCCGAGCCGGAGGCGGCCCAGCACTATGGCACTGCGCTTCGCTCGGCCGGCCATCATCGCACGATCGTGCGCGAGATCGGCCCGCTCTTCGATCGGCGACTCGATCGGAGGGAGGATTACGACCTTCTCTGGGTCGCTCCGATGGTCGCCGATGCGCTGGCGCGGCTTGGACGATGGGCCGAGATCGAGCCGATGTTCGAGCGCGCGGCGCGCACCTGGCCCCTCGGGCTCGATGCAAATGCGCTGAACATCGCCGGCAATCGCGCCCGGTTCCGCCTGCTGGCGGGCGACGCCGGCGTCTCTGCCGACGCGATGAACGCGGTGATCGCAGACGCCGGCCGGCACTGCGGGCAGGTCTCCGCGGACGCGCTCGCGACCATGCATCTCCACCGCGCCTGCGCCTTGCACGAAGCCGGCCGGGAGCACGAGACAATCGACTCGGCAGCCGCCGTCCTCGGCGCCGGCGACCCCAGCCTCGCCGTCTCCCTGCATCTGTGCTTCGGCCAGCACGACGCCGCCCGGGCCGCGCTCGTCAATGCCCTGGCGCGAGAGGCGACGCGCGACGACGTGCTCTGGTACGTACAGCGCTGGGACGTGCTGCCGGTCCAGAGCGACTATGGCCGCAAGATCGAGGCGCGGGTGCAGGTGCTCAAGCGCGATCCGATCCTGTTGCGGGCGGTTGCACGCTATGGGCGCGTCCTGCCCTACAGCCCCAATGCGGGCGCCCCGCCGGAAGCTCTAGCTCTTCAGCCGCGATGATCTGTGTGCATGGCGGCGCGGTAACGGAGGCTGAAAGCGGAGGCGAGCGCCGGCAGTTGTTGCCTCCGCCGGCGTCTTGCTATACATGTATAGCGTAGGGAGAGCTTCATGCTTGCGGTACGGCTGAGTTCCGATGTGGAGAAAAGGCTCGAGGCACTCGCCGCGCGCACGGGGAGGACCAAGACCTTCTATGCGCGCGAAGCGATCGAGACACATCTCGACGACCTCGAGGATTTCTACCTCGCGGAAGAGCGGATGAAGCGCTTTCGCGAGGGCGACGCAATTCCCCTGGAACAGGTGAAGGCCGATCTCGGCCTCTGAATCTGTGCCGCTCTGGGCCATCGAATTCGTTCCCGAGGCCGCGAAGGAGCTGAAGAAGCTCGATTGCAAGGCCGCCGCTCGGATCGTGAAGACGTTGGAGAGCCGGATCGCGATCCTGGAAGACCCGCGTTCGCTCGGCCTGCCCCTGAAGGGCGAGCATGACGGCTATTGGCTATGGCGCGTCGGCGACTACCGCATCATCGCACGCATCGAGGATGAGCGGATCACTATCCTGGTGGTGCGCGTGGCGCATCGTAAGGAGGTCTATCGATAGGTTCAGGCCTTCAGCCGGGCGATGATCCTGCGCATGGCGGCGCGGGGAAGGAGGCGATTGGACTGGCTGCCGATCTTGTTCATCAAACCGGGGACGACGATCGCCTTGTTCTTCGCCAGGCCGTCGAGGCCGGCGCGGACGACGGCGACCGGGTCGGTCGCCATCTTGGCGAGGCGGCCGTCGGGCGCGCCGGCGACGTCGAAGAATTCGGTGGCGGTGGGGCCGGGGCAGAGCGCGGTGACGCTGACGCCGCTGCCCTTGTTCTCCTGGTGGAGCGCCTCGGTGAGCGAGAGCACATAGGCCTTGGTGGCGTAATAGACCGCCATGTGCGGGCCGGCCTGGAAGGCCGCGGTCGAGGCGACGTTGAGGATCGCGCCGTCCCCTTTCAGGCGCATGTCGGCGAGGACGGCGTGGCAGAGCTCGGTCAGCGCGCGGACGTTGAGGTCGATCATCTCGAGCTGGCGCGCGAGCGGAATCTCGTCGAGCCTCCCGGCGAGGCCGAATCCGGCATTGTTGATCAGCGTCTGGACCCAGAGGCCGCGGCTCGCCGCCTGCGCGACGACGCGGGCCGGCGCCTCCGGCTGGCCGAGGTCGGCTTCTATGACGTGCGCCTGCGGCCCGATCGCCCTCGCCAGCGCGTCCAATCGCTCGCGCCGGCGGGCGACGAGGACGATCTCGTCGCCGAGCCTTGCGCATTGCCTGGCGAATTCGGCGCCGAGCCCGGCCGAGGCGCCGGTGATCAGGGTGACGGGGCGCGGCTCGGCCAAGGCGTCAGGCCCTGAGGCTCGCCTTGACGATCCGGCCCGGCTCGCGCGGCGGCTCGCCCTTCGGCAGCGCATCGACATGCTCCATGCCTTCGACGACATTGCCCCAGACGGTATATTGCTTGTCGAGGAAGGTGGCGTCGCCGAAGCAGATGAAGAACTGGCTGTTGGCGCTGTCCGGATCGTTGGTGCGGGCCATGGAGACGGCGCCCCGGACGTGCGGCTCGGCCGAGAATTCGGCCTTGAGGTTCGGCTTCTTCGAGCCGCCGCTACCGGTGCCGGTCGGATCGCCGCCCTGGGCCATGAAGCCGGGGATGACGCGGTGGAAGACGACATCGTCGTAAAAACCCTCCTCGACCAGCGACTTGATCTGCGCGACGTGGCCGGGCGCGAGATCGGGACGCAGGCGGATGACGACGTCGCCGCCGCTGTCGAGGTTGAGGACCAGGGTGTTGAGCTCGTCGGACATGGGGACTCCTTCGAAGATTGGTTGCGGGCGGCTTAGGAGGGTCGCGCGCGCGAGGCCAGCCCGTATCGACAGGGCGTTTAGCCCGGCCTAGGAAGCGGCCGGCACGGCGGCTCCAGGGGGAAGGGCGATGAGCGACAGCGAATTCGAGACCCCGGACGGGCAGGTGCCGACCGCCAAGGACCGGCTCGACGAGGACGACCGGCTGAAGCCGGAATTCGTCCGCGAGGTGATGGACCTGGTCGAGGCCGGCGACAGCGAGGGCGCGCGCGCGCTCGTCCGCCCGCTCCACCCGGCCGATCTCGCCGACCTGTTCGAATTGGTCGACCGGGACGAGCGGCAGGCGCTCGCCGGGGCGATCGCCGACGAGCTCGACGCCGACGTGCTCGCCGAGATGAACGACTGGGTGCGCGAAGAGCTGGTCGAAGCGCTCGAGCCGTCCGCGGTCGCCGAGATCGCCGGCGAGATGGAGACCGACGACGCGGTCGCGATGATCGAGGACCTCGAGGAGGACGAGCAGCGCGCCGTCCTGCGCGCGCTCGACCCGGACGACCGCGCCGCGATCGAGGAGGCCCTGTCCTTCCCCGAGGAATCGGCCGGCCGCCTGATGCAGCGCGACCTGATCGCCGTGCCCGAGCATTGGACGGTCGGGCAGGTGATCGACTGGCTGCGCTCGGACGAGGAGCTGGCCGACAGCTTCTGGGAAGTGTTCGTCGTCGACGGGCGCCATTTTCCGGTCGGCACGATGCCGCTGAGCCGGATCCTCAGGACCCAGCGCAATGTGCGGGTCGCCGAGATCATGCAGCGCGAGCAGACCCTGATCCCGGTCGACATGGACCAGGAGGAAGTGGCTTTGCGCTTCCAGAAATATGCTTTGATCTCGGCCGCGGTGGTCGACCAGGCGGGCCGGCTGGTCGGCATGATCACGGTCGACGACATCGTCCACATCATCCAGGAAGAGGCGTCGGAGGACGTCCTCTTGATGTCGGGCGCCGGCGACGAAGGCGACATCAACCAGCCGCTCCGCGACAGCTATCGCGCGCGGGTGCGCTGGCTGATCGCCAATCTCGGCACCGCCTTGGTGGCCTCCTCGATCATCTGGAATTTCGGCGCGGCGATCGAGCAGATGGTGGCGCTCGCCGCTTTGATGCCGATCGTCGCCTCGATCGGCGGCAATGCCGGGACCCAGACCATGGCGGTCGCGGTCCGCGCCCTGGCGATGAACCAGCTCACCCAGTCGAACACGGTGCGGACGATCTGGCGCGAGGTCCGCCTCGCCTTGCTCAACGGAGTCACTATCGCGACCCTTGTCGGGCTCGGCGCCGGGGCGGTCTTCCAGAACGCGGCGCTCGGCGGCGTGATCGCGGCGGCGATGGTGATCAACATCTTCATCGCGGGGCTCGCCGGCGTGGTGATCCCGGTGATGCTCGACCGCTTCGATCAGGACCCGGCGGTGGCCTCGTCCGTGTTCCTGACGATGATCACGGATTCGATGGGATTCCTTGCCTTCCTCGGCCTTGCCGTGGCGTCCGGGCTCGTCGGCTAGGGACAGTTACTTTTCCGCACGGCGGTGCTAAGTTACCGATTGGAATACGGAAAAGTAACTGTCCCCAAATGTCTCCCCTCAACATCTCGAAGGTCGCGGTCGGCTGCGCGAGCCTCGACGCGCTGGCGAAGCGGCAGCGCCTGCGGCTCTGCGACGGCGTGGTCCCGATCGTCACCCGCTTCATGCCCAAGCGCGCGGACGAGCTCGTCGGCGGCTCGATCTACTGGATCGTCAAGCACCGCATCACCGCGCGCCAGAACATTCTCGCCCTCGCCGTCCGCGAGGATCGTAAGACGGTGATCAGCCTCGATCCGAAGCTGGTTCCGGTGAGCGCCCGCGCGAAGCGTGCGCATCAGGGCTGGCGCTACCTCGCGGGCGCCGACGCGCCGCCCGACCTCGGCGACGGCGACGATGACGGGCTGCTGGCGCTGCCGCCGCGGCTTTCGAACAAGCTTGCGGGCCTCACTCTGATCTAGTCGGAGACCGTCGACCTAGCGCCTCTGGCCGTTCCCGCATGTCACCTGCGCGGCGCTGGGGCCGCGGACGGTGCAGGCGGGGGAGCCGAGGATGGCGACTTCGCCGATGCCCGAGGCAGTGACCGTCGCCTGGCGCGCGACCGCGACGGCGACGCGCCCGGCAGTGTCGGTGACGATCGTGGCGCCCTGCGTCCTGAGCGCGGACGCGTCGAGGTCACCCCAGCCATGGACGGAGGCGCGAAGCTCGCCTGCGGTGCCGGCGACCTCGATCCGGCCCGAGCCGATCATGGCGACGTTCAGCGTGTCGGCGGCGAGGGCGGGCGCCGTGATCCGGCCGGAGCCTTCGACCGCGAGGTCGAGCCGGAGGCCGCCGGCGCGGTCGATCGACAGGCTGCCGGCGCCGTTGACGCTGGCGGAGCGGAGCTCCCGGGTCGAGATCTCGATCGCGACCGGTCCGCTCGCCGCGCCGGGATAGCCGCCCCAGGCCGAGCGGTTGGGGCGGACGCGGAGGGTGCGGCCCTGCACCTCGAGGCTGACGCGGTCGAGCGCGGCCTGGACGCCGGACGCGCGCGCGGACGAGGGGCGGCCGGTGGCGAGGCGGACGGTGAACGGCCCCTCGACGATGATTCGGTCGAAATCGGTGACGCTGTAATTGCGCTCTGCCGCGGCGGCGGGCGCGGAGCAGGCGACGGCGAGAGCCAGAGTAATGAGAATCCTCTTCATGCGACGGAGCATGGCTGCAAATGGTTAACGGTCAATAAGCTTCCGCTCAGCCCTGGGCGGCGCAAGTGACCTCGCCGGAGCCGCGCTTGTCGATCTGGCAGCGCGCCGCGCCCGTGATCGCCACGTCGCCGGAGCCCATCAGGGTCACGCGCGCCGCTTCCGTGGCGTTGGCGATGATATCGCCCGAGCCGTGGAGGGAAACGACCGCGTCCCGGATTTCGAGGCCGCCGAGATTGACGTCGCCGGACCCGGCGAGCTCGACGTGGGAGCGCTGGGCGGTGCCGGCAGCGCGGATGCCGCCGGAGCCGGTCAGGGTGAAGACGGCCTCATTGGTCTGGAGCCGGCCGACCTGGAGATCGCCCGAGCCGGTCACGGTGCCGACGAAGCGGTCGCCCTGGACGCGGTCGATGCGCATGTCGCCCGAGCCGGTCAGCGTCGCCGCGGCGAGCGCGGGGACGGTGACGTGGATGGTGACGTTGCGGTCGCGGTGGAGGCCGAAGCTCCAGGCCGAACGCTCGCGATAGCCGATCTTGAGGTCGCCGTCCTCGACGCGGATGTCGAGCCGCTCGACGAGGCGCGCATCGCCCTCGGCGCGGACCGAGGCGGCGCCGCCGACGGTGACGACCACGTCGGGCGAGCCGGTCAGCGAGACCGAGCGGAACTCGCCGACCTGGAAGTCGCGGCGGGCGGTGCGGTGCTCGCCGTCGCCTTCGCCCTCGCGCGCGCCGGCGCTGCAGGCGGCGAGCGCCAGGCCGAGGGCCGATGCCGTCAGGATGAAGATGCCGCGCATGTGAGCCTCCCACTGTGTTGCATAGCTAATACAGCAGTGGCGACCGCGATGCAAATGGAAAAGGCGGCCCGTCTCCGAACCGCCCTTCCTGGCCTCCCAGGAGGCAGATCGCTCGGCGCGGGCCTCAGGCCAGCGCCTTCTCCTTGTTGTAGACCGCCGCGGCCTTGTTCAGGATGTCGAGAATCTTGTCGAGCGCCTTGGGCTCGTCGACCTGCTCCATCGCCGCCAGCTCGCGGGCGAGCCGGCTCGAGGCGGCCTCGAAAATCTGCCGCTCCGAATAGCTCTGCTCGGGCTGGTCGTCGGCGCGGAACAGGTCGCGGGTCACCTCGGCGATCGAGACGAGGTCGCCCGAATTGATCTTCGCTTCATATTCCTGGGCGCGGCGCGACCACATGGTGCGCTTCACCTTGGGCTTGCCCTTCAGCGTATCGAGCGCTTCGCGCAGGGTCTTGTCGGAAGAGAGCTTGCGCATGCCAATCGATTCGACCTTGTTCACCGGCACGCGCAGGGTCATACGCTCCTTTTCGAAGCGCAGCACGTAAAGCTCGAGTTGCATGCCCGCAATTTCCTGGTTCTGAAGCTCGATCACCCG
>DASQKE010000179.1:0-6507 GCA_035630675.1 Allosphingosinicella sp. | reverse complement strand
GGCTCAGCCCTGGGGATTTACAAAGCCGCCAGCTTGGACAGGCTCAGCCCTGGGGGATTTACAAAACCGCCAGCCCTGAGCCTGTCGAAGGGCGGGTGCAGCGCACTGCAGCCTCGGCTTGCCCTGCTCTCCCCCCTCCCCTATCCGGCCGGGATGCGTTTCCAGGGCACCAGCAATTATGTCGCGACCGACGACCTCAAGGTCGCGGTCAACGCCGCCGTCACGCTGAGGCGGCCGCTGCTGGTCAAAGGCGAGCCCGGCACCGGCAAGACCATCCTCGCCCACGAGATCGCCGAAGCGGCCGGCGCGCCTTTGATCGAGTGGCACGTCAAATCGACCACCAAAGCGCATCAGGGGCTGTACGAATATGACGCGGTGGCGCGGCTGCGCGACGGCCAGCTCGGCGACCCGCGCGTCCACGACATCTCCAACTACATTCGCCGCGGCAAGCTCTGGGAGGCGTTCACCAGCCCCGAGCTTCCCGTTCTGCTGATCGACGAGATCGACAAGGCCGACATCGAGTTTCCGAACGACCTCCTCCAGGAGCTCGACCGGATGGAGTTCCACGTCTACGAGACGAAGGAGACGATCCGAGCGGTCGAGCGCCCGATCGTCGTCATCACCTCGAACAACGAGAAGGAGCTTCCGGACGCGTTCCTGCGCCGCTGTTTCTTCCACTATATCAAGTTCCCGGACCGCGAGACGATGCAGCGGATCGTCGACGTCCACTTCCCCGGCATCCAGAAGCTGCTGGTCGGCAAGGCGCTCGACATCTTCTACCAGGTCCGCGACGTCCCCGGCCTCAAGAAGAAGCCGTCGACCAGCGAGCTGATCGACTGGCTCAAGCTCATCCTTCACGAGGACATGCCGCTGGACGTCCTCCAGTCTCGCGACCCGGCGAAAGCGATCCCGCCCCTCCACGGCGCGCTGCTCAAGAACGAGCAGGACGTGATGCTGTTCGAGCGCCTCGCCTTCATGACCCGGCGGCCGGCGGGCTGAGATGACCCACCTCGCCGGCTGCCTGTGCCGCGCGGTGCGGATCGAGATCGAGGCTGAGCCGATGGCGGCGCGGATGTGCTGGTGCCGTCAGTGCCAGTATCTCGGCGGCGGCTCGGCGACGGTGAACGTCTGCTTCCCGAGCGAGCAGGTGCGAACCACCGGCGAGGTGCGCTGGCATGAGAGCGTCGCCGACAGCGGCAACGTCATGCGCCGCGGCTTCTGCCCGGCCTGCGGGACGCCTTTGTTCAGCGTCGCCGAGGCGCGGCCGCACCTCATCTTCATCCGCGCCGGCGCGCTCGACGATCCGAATTTGAAAGCGCCCGAGGCGATCATCTGGACTGAAGCCGCGCCGGCCTGGGCCTGCCACGATCCGGACGTGCCGCAGTTTCCGGCGCAGATACCGCCGGTCGCCTGAGCCTTGAGCTTCCCAGCGCCAATGCCCGCCGCTCGAGGGAAGGCCCCCGGGCGGCAATTCGCCGATCGCCTCCTGACCGGCAGGGACGGCGCGGGCGGCGCTAGATGCTCCCGGGCGACGGCACGATCGTGAAGCCGGGGACGGGGCGATCCTCGACATGGCCGCGATGGTACATGTCCATATAGATTTCGACCTGGCCCGGCTGAGCATCGCCGCAGGCGACGCGGTAGCCGTCGATGATGTTGCCGTAGACGCCGAGGCCGAAATTGCCGATGCGCTCGAACGCCGGGGTGCGGCCATCGCTGCAGCGCAGGCGCTGAAGGTACGCGCGCTCCCCGATCGGCATCTCGGCCCGAACCGGATTGTTCCTCGAGCCCAGCGGATGCGCCGCGGCGGCCGCGATCCGACGGTCCAGGGCAGAACCGGACACCTGCGACTGGCCGGCAAATGCGCGCTCCAGGCTCACGTCCTGCTGCGGGGCGGCACATGCGGCCAGCAGCGCCAATGCGCCCAGCAAAATCGTCCCGGCTCTCATCGTCTCTCCCCTTTTTCCTGCCGTCGCCTCGTTCGTCGCAAGCTCTTCCATTGCAACGGGATTGTCGATGCCAAAAAAGCTGTGGCCAGTTCGCGTTTCAATGTCGCGGCCATCGGCTCTATGGGAGCGCCATGTTCTTCTCCTTCGTCGACGAGCTTCGAGCGGCCGGCATCCCGGCGTCGATCAAGGAGCATCTGACCCTGCTCCGCGCGCTCGACGCGGAGGTGATCCGCGCCAGCACGGAGGAATTCTATTACCTCGCCCGCGCCACCTTCGTGAAGGACGAGACCCTGCTCGACCGCTTCGATCAGGTGTTCGGCAAGGTCTTCAAGGGGCTCGAGACGAGCTACGAGACCGGCGCGGTGCCGCTCCCGGAAGAGTGGCTGAAAAAGGTCGCCCAGCTCTATCTGACGCCCGAGCAGATGGCGGAGATCAAGTCGCTCGGTTCGTGGGAAGCGATCATGGAGGCGCTCAAGGCACGCCTCGCCGAGCAGAAGGAGCGCCACCAGGGCGGCTCGAAATGGATTGGCACCGGCGGCACGTCGCCGTTCGGCAATTCGGGCTACAATCCCGAAGGCGTCCGGATCGGCGGTGAGGGCGGCCAGAAGAGCGCGATCAAGGTCTGGGACAAGCGCGAGTTCCGCAACCTCGACGCGTCCAAGGAGCTCGGCACCCGCAACATCAAGGTGGCGCTGCGCCGCCTGCGCCGCTTCGCCCGCGAAGGCGCGGCGGACGAGCTCGATCTCGACGAGACGATCGACGGCACCGCGCGCAAGGGCTGGCTCGACATCCGCATGCGCCCGGAGCGGCACAATGCGGTCAAGCTCCTGCTCTTCCTCGACGTCGGCGGCTCGATGGACCCGTTCGTGACGCTGTGCGAGGAGCTGTTCTCGGCCGCGACCTCGGAGTTCAAGAATCTCGAATTCTTCTACTTCCACAATTGCGTCTACGAGAGCGTGTGGAAGGACAATCGCCGCCGCTTCGCGGAGCGCACGCCGACCTGGGACGTGCTCCACAAGTTCGGCCACGACTATAAATTGATCTTCGTCGGCGACGCCTCGATGAGCCCCTATGAGGTCACCCACGCCGGCGGCTCGGTCGAGCATCATAACGAGGAGGCCGGCGCGGTCTGGCTGAAGCGGATGGCGAACACCTATCCGAGCGCGGTCTGGCTCAACCCGACCCCGGAGCGATACTGGAATTACACCGCCTCGACCCAGATCGTACGCGAGCTGATGCAGGAGCGCATGTACGGCCTGACGCTCGAGGGCCTAGACGAGGCGATGCGGACGCTGAGCCGGAAGAACTGAAGGCTTCAGCCGCTTCGCCTGCGCAGGAAACGGGCGGCAACGATCGGAAGCAGGCTGAGCACGACCAGGGCCGCGATCAGGCCGACCGGGAAGGCGTCTCCGACCTCGTCGATCGTGGCGAGCTGCGCGCCGGCGCTGACATAGAGGAAGGTCGCGGGGAACAGGCCGACCAGCGCGATCGGGACGTAGACGGCGAGGCGCATCGCGGTGAGCCCGGCGGCGAGATTGACCAGCCAGTAGGGGACGAACGGGTTCCAGCGCAGAGCGAGCATGTAGAAGGCGCCTTGCTCGTTAATGCCGTGATCGATCGCGGCGAGCCGCGGGCCGAGCCGCGCCTGCACCCAGTCGCGCAGCAGATGGCGCGCGGCGAGGAAGGCGAAGGTCGAGCCGATCGGCGTCGCGGTGCCGAGGATGACGAGGGCCGGCCAGAAGCCGAACAAAGCCCCGGCCGTGATCCCGATCAGCGGGTAGGCGGGGAAGCAGAGCAAGGCGGCGAGCACGGCGAGGCAGAAGAAGGACGCTACCCACAATAGGGGACTGGCGGCAACCGCGGCGACCAGCCGCGCGTGACTCTGCTTCAGCCCCTCGATCGACAGCAGGTCGCCGAGCGGCGTCAGATAGGTCGCCGCCACGACCGCGGCGACGGCGAGCAGGAACAGCATCGCGCCAATGCGGCGTCCCGACATGGTCTTTCCCCGCTTCTAGATGGTGAGGCTGAGCGCGTGCGCGGTCGAGCGTGGTCGCGCGCGGGTGACGACCACCCGGGTTCCATGATCGGTGAGGTTGTAGAGCCGGCGCGCGAAACGGTGTGGCAGGCGGATGCAGCCGTGCGAGGCGGGATAGCCGGGAAGCCGGCCGCCGTGGAGCGCGATCCCTTCATGCGTGAGCCGCTGCATGTAGGGCATCGGCGCGTTGTCGTAGCGGTTCGAATAATGCTCGACCCTTTTCTGGAGGATCGGGAAGGAGCCGGCCGGGGTCTCGTGGCCGCTTTTGCCGGTCGAGACCGCGGAGGTCGCAACCAGCTCGCGCCCGCGGAACACCCACAGGCGCTGCAGCGGCAGGCTGACCAGCACCCGCACGGCGGCGCCGGGACGTCGCGCGCGCGGCGCCGGGGCGGCGGGCTGCGCGAGGACGGGCTCCGGGGCCGCCGCAGCCGGCTCCGCCACGGCCTGCTGCGGCGGCCCGGGAATTGCCTCGAAGACGGTGCGCGCCAGCATCGGCTCCGCGGGTGCGCGGGCGGCAGGCTCGGGCGCCGGCGGAGCGGCACTGCCGAGCAGCAGGCCCACCCCCATGCAGATGAAGAGCAAACGCCTCACGGGCCCTCTCGATACGACCTTGGGTGCACAAGGTTCTAGCCGCGCAACGAAGGATTAACCACGTTGCTCCGCGTCGGACGCTTTTTGGAGCGCGGCGCTTGTCTCGGCGAGGACGCATGCTTACCCGCTTCCGTCATGAGCCACTACAAGTCCGATCTCCTGCGCCTGCTCGACGAGCGCGGCTACATCCACCAGCTGACCGACGCCGAGGGCCTCGACGCGCTCGCCGCCGCGGCGGTGGTGCCGGGCTATATCGGCTTCGACGCGACCGCGCCGTCGCTCCATGTCGGGAGCCTCGTCCAGATCATGCTGCTGCGCCGGCTCCAGCAGACCGGGCACAGGCCGATCGTGGTGATGGGCGGCGGCACCACCAAGGTCGGCGATCCGACCGGCAGGGACGAGAGCCGCAAGCTGCTCGACGACGCGACCATCGACGCCAACATCGCCTCGATCCGCCGCGTGTTCGAACGTTTCCTGAGCTTCGACGACGGCCCGACCGGCGCGATCATGGTCAACAATGACGATTGGCTGGGGAAGCTCGAATATATCGCCTTCCTGCGCGACATCGGCCCGCATTTCACGATCAACCGCATGCTGAGCTTCGACAGCGTCCGCATCCGGCTCGAGCGCGAGCAGCCGATGACCTTCCTCGAATTCAACTACATGATCATGCAGGGCTACGATTTCCTCGAGCTCAACCGCCGCCACGGGTGCCTGCTGCAGCTCGGCGGATCGGACCAGTGGGGCAATATCATCAACGGAATCGAGCTCGCGCGGCGGGTCGAGGGTACGCATCTGTACGGCGTGACGACCCCGCTCATGACCACCGCGGATGGCGCCAAGATGGGCAAGACGGCCGCCGGCGCGGTCTGGCTCAACGGCGATATGCTCAGCCCCTACGATTATTGGCAGTTCTGGCGGAACACCGCCGACGCCGACGTCGGCACGTTCCTGCGCCGTTTCACCGATCTGCCGCTGGACGAGATCGCGCGGCTGGAGGCCCTGAAGGGCGCCGGGATCAACGAGGCGAAAAAGCGTCTCGCGGACGAAGCGACGGCGATGGCGCATGGCGAGGATGCCGCGCGCGAGGCCTCCGAGACGGCCCGGCAGACCTTCGAGGAGGGATCGAGCGGCGAGGCGCTGCCGACGCTGAAGGTCGCCGGCGAGATCGCCCTGGCCGACGCCCTCGTCGGCCTCGGCCTCTGCATCTCGAAGAACGAGGCGAGGCGGCTGATCGAGCAGGGCGGCGCGAAGGTGAATGGCGAGAAGGCGGATGAGGATCGCGTAATCGCGGTGTCCGGCGAAGTCCGCATTTCGGCCGGCAAGAAGAAGCACGGGGTGCTGGTGCCCTAGTTCCTCCCTATCGCGAAGCGATGGGGAGGGGGACCACCCGAAGGGTGGTGGAGGGGTATCAGACTCGGCCTGCGCCATTACCCCTCCACCATGCTTTGCATGGTCCCCCTCCCCACCGGCTTTGCCGGCAGGGAGGAACCTCAGCCGCTCCGCAGTAAGGATACGGCCGAGTCCCTCTCCATCAGATACAGCAGCACCCGCGCCGCCCGCCCGCGCTCGCCCTCCAGGCCGCCGTCGCGATCGACCAGCAGTCGGGCGTCGCCGCTCGCGGTCTGCGCCAGCTCCGAGATCTGCTCCGGGCTCGCCAGCCGGAACTGGGCCTCGCCTGACTGGCGGGTGCCCAATATCTCGCCCGCGCCGCGCAGCCGCAGGTCCTCCTCGGCGATGCGGAAGCCGTCATTGGTTTCGCGCATCAGCGCCAGCCGTGCCCGCCCCGTTTCGCTCAGCGCATTGCCGCGCAGGAGGAGGCAGTTCGAGCGGCCCTCGCCGCGCCCGACGCGGCCGCGCAGCTGGTGGAGCTGGGCGAGGCCGAAGCGGTCGGCGCCCTCGACGATCATCAGGGTCGCGTTGGGCACGTCG
>DASQKE010000178.1:0-2294 GCA_035630675.1 Allosphingosinicella sp. | reverse complement strand
CGGCAGAGCCTGCTCTGGAAAGCAGTGCTTCACTGGGACCACGGCACCTTCGCCGTCCGCATCCGCAACATTTCGAGCGAGGGCGCGATGCTCGAGGGCCGCGAGGAGCTGCCCGAGGGGACCGGCGTCGTCCTCGATCTGTGCGACGGCGGCACCGCCTGCGGGGTCGTGCGCTGGGCGCGCGGCGGCCAGATCGGCGTCCGCTTCGACGGCAGCTTCGACATGCGCCAGCTGGTCCGCGTCGAGCAGACCAGCGAGGCGAGCCCCGCGCTCGTCAAGCCCGCTTATCTCGAAAGCGAGCTCGACGAGAATTCTCCCTGGGCCGCGGCGTGGGACAAGTTCACGCCCGAGGATCTCGACCCGGCGGAGTGACGCTCAGCGGGCGTCGACGAGGACGATCTCGGTCGCCTCGATTGCGCGGATCTCGACCTCCCCCTCGCCCGTGATCGCGACGCCGTCGCGCGCCTCCGCCCGCTGGCCGTTGACCTCGATCGCGCCGTTCACCGCGACAAGATAGGAGTGCCGCTCGGGATCGAGACGGAGCGCGGCCGTCGCTCCCTCCCCAAGCGTCGCGCCCTGGACCCGCGCGGCGGCGTTGATCCTCAGCGCGTCCGCATCCTCTTCGAACCCGCTGGCGAGGGTGACGAAGCTTCCCTCCCGGCCGCCCTTGGGGAATTGCTTCGCGCCCCAGCTCGGCGCGGCCCCGGGCCGATCGGTCTGGATCCAGATCTGGAACAGGGTCGTGCTCTCGTCCTCCAGATTATATTCGGCGTGGCGCACGCCCGCGCCCGCCGACATCACCTGGACGTCGCCGGCGCCGGTCCGGCCCTTGTTGCCCAGCGAATCCTCATGCGTGATCGCGCCCTGCCGGACATAGGTGACGATTTCCATGTCGCGATGCGGGTGCGGCGGGAAGCCCGAGCGCGGCGCGATCTCGTCGTCGTTCCAGACCCGGATCGCGCCCCAGCACATCCGGTCCGGCGCGTGATAATCCGCGAACGAGAAATGATGGCGCGCGTTGAGCCAGCCATGATCGGCATGGCCGAGCGTGCGGAAGGGACGGATGTCGATCATGTCGATCTCCTCTACTAAGAAGTACGTTGGCGAGGAGTTCCTCCCTGCGCGCGAAGCGCGTGGGGAGGGGGACCATGCGGAGCATGGTGGAGGGGTAACTGACTCGGCCTGCGCCTTTCACCCCTCCACCACCCTTCGGGTGGTCCCCCTCCCCATGCTTGCATGGGGAGGAACTAGGCTGCCAGAGCCAGTTCCTCGAGCTGCTCGTTCGCGCCGGCGAGCGAGGCAGCGGCGGCTTCGGCGCCGAACGCCAATTTCTCCGCGCGGACGAAGGTCACGTCGTCGATGCCCATGAAGCCGAGCATCGTGCGCAGATGGGGCTCCTGGCTGTCGTGCGCGGCGAGCGGGCCCTCGCTGTAGAATCCGGCGCGGCTCTCGACGACGATCGCCTTCTTGCCCTTCATCAGCCCCTCGGGCCCCGCCTCGGTATAGCGGAAGGTGACGCGAGCGCGCAGGACATGGTCGAACCAGGCCTTGAGCGTCGAGGGTATGCCGAAATTGTACATCGGCGCGCCGATCACGAGGATGTCGGCCGCCGAGAGCTCGGCGACGAGCGCATCCGACAGTGCCAGCGCGGCGCGGGCTGCGTCGGTCGCGGCCTCGCCGGTGCGGATCGCGGAGACGGTCCCGGAATGGAGGTGGGGGATCGGATCCGCGCCGATGTCGCGGCGGACGATCTCGATGCCGCCCGCGCGCGCGGCGAGCTTCGCCACCAAGGCGTCGGTGAGCTTGCGCGAGACCGACTGATCGCCGGTCGCGGAGCTGTCGAGTATGAGAAAGCGGGTCATCATATGCTCCTGTTGTCGAACCGGAGATAAGACGTTAACAGCGTTGCTGGTAGCCGTACGCTACGCATCACGGTGTTGCGGATAATGGAACGTTCTTCGGTCGACCTGCTCGATGTCCTCGCCTTCGTCCGGGTGGCCGAGACGGGCGCCTTCAGCCGCGCGGCCGAGCGCATGGGCATGTCGAAGTCGATCGTCAGCCGCCGCGTCGCCCGCCTCGAGCGGCAGCTCGGCGCGAGGCTGCTGACCCGCACCTCTTCGGGCGCCCAGCCGACGGTGATCGGCGACGCTTATTATGCCCGCGCCGCCAACATTCTGGCCGAGCTCGAGGCGGCGCGCGAGGTGGTGGCGGACGCGGTCACCCAGATCGCGGGGCCGATCCGGATCGCCGGGCCGCTCTCGTTCGGCACCCAATATCTCGCGCCGGCGCTCGCG
>DASQKE010000177.1:0-4614 GCA_035630675.1 Allosphingosinicella sp. | reverse complement strand
ACGCTGGCGCAGATCATCGCGCGCGAGCTCGGAGTCGGCTTCCGCGCCACCTCGGGCCCGGTGATCGCCAAGTCGGGCGATCTCGCCGCCTTGCTCACCAATCTCGAGGACGGCGACGTCCTGTTCATCGACGAGATCCACCGGCTCGCGCCCGCGGTCGAGGAGATCCTCTATCCGGCGATGGAGGATCGCGCTCTCGACCTGATGATCGGTGAGGGCCCGTCGGCGCGCTCGGTCCGGATCGACCTGCCCAAATTCACCCTGGTCGGCGCGACGACTCGCCAGGGGCTGATCACGACGCCGCTCCGGGACCGGTTCGGGATCCCGGTCCGGCTCAATTTCTACTCGGTCGACGAGCTCGAGCTGGTCGTGCGCCGCGCCGCCCGCCTGCTCGGCCTCGCTCTGACCGGAGACGGCGCCGCCGAGATCGCGCGGCGCTCGCGCGGCACGCCGCGCATCGCCGGCCGCCTGCTGCGGCGGGTCCGCGATTTCGCCCACGCCGCCGGCGCGGCCGAGGTCGACGCCGGGTCCGCCGACGCCGCTTTGACCCGGATGGAGGTCGACCAGCTCGGCCTCGACGCGATGGACCGGCGCTATCTCTTGATGATCGCCGACCTCTATGGCGGCGGCCCGGTCGGCGTCGAGACGCTCGCCGCCGGCCTCTCCGAGCCGCGCGACACGATCGAGGAGGTGATCGAGCCGTTCCTGATCCAGCTCGGCCTCGTCGCGCGCACCGCCCGCGGCCGCTGCCTCAACGGCCGCGGCTGGACCCATCTCGGCCTGCCGGCGCCCAGGAATGCGCAGGACGGCCTGTTCGACGCCTGACATGGGGACACGTACTTTTTCGCGAAAAAGTACGTGGCCCCTTTTGCGCCTAAGGGGGAATATGCGCCTTACACCGATCGTCGCCGCTTTCGCGCTCACCTTTGCCGCTCCCGCCGCCGCGCAGGAGCCGCCGGCCGCGCCCGATTATGCCGATGCCGCGAGCTGGCTCTGCCTCCCCGGACGCGACGATCCCTGTTCGCGGCCGCTGCCGACCACGGCGCTCGACCCGAACGGCTACGGCTCGACCGGCGCGGTGCGGCCGGCCGCCGACCCGCCGATCGACTGCTTCTACGTCTATCCGACCGTTTCGCGCGACGCCGGCGCCAATGCGGATTTGCAGGCGGGGCCGGAAGAGGCCGCCGTCGCCACGGTCCAGTTCGCGCGCTTCGGCACGATCTGCCGGACCTTCGCGCCGATCTATCGCCAGGCGACGCTCACCGCCTTGCTCGGCAGCATGAACGGCACCGGCAGCCCGGCCCGCAGCCTCGGCCTGGCTTACCAAGACGTGGTCGCCGCCTGGCGGCACTATCTCGAGCATCACAATCGCGGCCGGTCGTTCGTGCTGATCGGCCACAGCCAGGGCACGATCCACCTGTCGCAGCTGCTGGCACGCGAGATCGAGGGCCGGCCGGAGGCGGGGCGGATGCTCTCGGCTTTGCTGATAGGCTTCAACATCGAAGTGCCGGAGAGCGCGCACGTCGGCGGCACGTTCCGCTCGACGCCGCTCTGCCGCCGCCCGGGACAGACCGGCTGCGTCGTCGCCTATGTCTCGTTCCGCGCGACCAGCCCGCCGCCCGCCGGCGCTTTGTTCGGCCGCGCCGCCCGGCCGGGAATGACCGTGGCCTGCACCAATCCCGCGGCGCTCGCCGGCGGCTCGGCGCGCCTCGACAGCTATTGGTATGCCGGCCCTTCGGTGACGGCGACGCAGAATCCGATCCCATGGTCGAGCGAGGGCGCCGCGCCGACGCCGTTCCTCAGGACGGAAGGCCTCGCGTCCGCCGCCTGCGTCCGCCGCGGAAACGTCGGCTATCTCTCGGTGAGGGTGAACGCCGACCCGGCCGACGCCTGTACCGACCGCATTCCCGGCGACGTCATCATCGGCGGGCAGCTCCAGCCCGGCTGGGGCCTCCACCTCGCCGACATGAACCTGGCGATGGGCGACCTTCTCGCCTTGGTCGAAGCGCAGACGCGGGCGGCGCGACGCTAGCCGTCGAGAAAGAAGATCTCCTCGACCGGCCGGCCGAGCGCGCGGGCGATCTTCAGCGCGAGCAGGGTCGAGGGGACGAACACCCCGTTCTCGACCGTGTTGATCGTCTTGCGGCTGACGCCCACCAGAGCCGCCAGCGCGGCCTGGGTGAGGCCGCGCTCGGTGCGGTGCTCGAGCAGCCGGTTGCCGAGGCCCTCAGCCATCCCGCAGCGCGCGCCGCTCCAGGACGGCGAAGCGGAGCAGGGCCGCGCCGATCCCGAAGGTGAGGATGATATGGATCGCCTCGCGCGCGCTCAGGTCCTCGACCATCGACAGGGGATAGAGGGCGACCGCGGTCAGCATCGCCGTCCAGAAACCGAAGGCGATACCGCGGCGGCGATTCTCGACGGTCACGTCGTCCTCCATCAGCGCGCGAACGCTCTTGCTGCGGAAGAGGCCGCCGCCGGTCGCCAGCAGGAGGAGCAGAGCGAGCGCCCAGACCAGCCACGCGCCGATCCGAACCGCGTCGACGTTGCGCATCGGCTCGGCGACGACATTGCCGAAATACATCGCCTGACCGGAGATGAAGAGCAAAGCCAGCAAGGGGATGACGCGCGAGCGGCGCCTGCTGAGGCGATCCGCCATCTCCACGTCCGAAATCTGCGCCATGTCCCCAGCCCTCTTTGTAACCGATAGGTGACATGTAACCTTCACGTTACACAGCTGTCAACGTGAAAAATGCCCGGCTCGTCCTGACTGCCCGAAGGCACCGCCGCTTCCGACAGATGCGGGGTTGCGGCGGCGATTCGCGGGACCCTAGAGACGTGTCCATGGGCGGGGATCTCGACACACCCTATCGCGGCGGGCTCGTGGGCAAGACCCACCGCTTCGCCCTGCGCGTCTATTTCGAGGACACCGACGCCGCCGGCATCGTCTATTACGCCAATTATCTGCGCTACATGGAGCGGGCCCGCTCGGACATGCTGCGCGCCGTCGGCATCGATCAGCGCGCGGCGATGGAGGCGGGCAAGGGCGTCTATGCGGTCGCCGACGTCGCGATCCGATATCGCGGCTCGGCGAAGCTCGACGACGACCTCGTCGTGGTCAGCGCGCTGAAGCGGGTCCGCGCCGCCGCGGTCGTCATTCAGCAGCGGGTCATGCGCGGACGGGAAATCCTGACCGATGCGACGGTGACGGCGGCGTTCGTCACCGCAGCGGGCCGGCCGAAGCGGCAGCCGCGCGAGTGGGTGGAGATTTTCGAGCGGCTGGTGACGGAAGGGGATCAGTGAGCGTAGCCAATGGACAAGCCGGCGCGGGCGACGACCTGACTTTGTGGAACCTGTTCCTCAAGGCCGATCCCGTCGTGATGGCGGTGATGATCGGCCTGCTGCTCGCGAGCCTTTGGACCTGGGCGATCATCGTCTCGCACGTCGCCCGGATGCGGCGGCTGTCGCGCGAGGGCGAGCGCTTCGAGCGCGACTTCTGGAAGGCGGACGACATCGACCGCTTCCACGAGACGCGCGGGCGCGAGGACATACCCCCGGCCCGGGTGCTCGCCGCCGGCGTCGCCGAATGGCGCCGCTCGACCGCCGGCAAGTCGATCGACAAGGAGGGCACGCGCGCGCGGCTCGCAGTCGCGCTGCAAGCGGCGGTGACCGTGGAGGTCGACCGGCTCGCCGACCGGCTCAACATCCTCGCCACGATCGGCTCGGTGGCGCCGTTCGTCGGCCTGTTCGGCACCGTCTGGGGCATCATGTCGAGCTTCACCGCGATCGCGCGCCAGCAGAATACCAGCCTCGCCGTGGTCGCGCCGGGCATCGCCGAGGCCCTGTTCGCGACCGCGATCGGCCTGTTCGCGGCGATCCCGGCCGTGATCGCCTACAATCGTTTCAGCTACGGCATCAACCGGATGGAAGCGCGCCTCGGCCGCTTCGCCGACGGCTTCCACGCCACTTTGTCCCGCGAGCTGGAGGCGGAAGGATGATGCGGGTCGCGACTTCGTCCTCCCCGGAACGGGGAGGGGGACCATGCGCAGCATGGTGGAGGGGGCCCACGGTCGTGCAGCTCGCTGCGCTCGCACCCCTCCACCGCACTTCGTGCGGTCCCCCTCCCCGTTCCGGGGAGGAATTTTAGGTGGCGATGGGGCCGATCCTGGGGGCCGGAAGGCGCGGGCGCAGGGCGCCGATGGCGGAGATCAACGTCACGCCTTTGGTCGACGTCATGCTGGTGCTGCTGATCATCTTCATGGTGACGGCGCCTTTGCTGGTCGCGGGGGTCCAGGTGGACCTCCCAGAGTCGAAGGCGACGCCGCTCGACCAGGAGGCGGAGCCGGTCGCGATCTCGCTCGACCGCGCCGGCGCGATCTTCTTCGGCGACGCGCCGGTCGCGGAGGCCGACCTCGCTGCGCGGCTGCAGGCGATCGCCGCCGGATCGCGCGAGCGGAACGGCCCGCGCATTTACCTTCGCGCCGACCGCGGCCTCGATTACGGGCGCGTGATGCGGGTGATGGGCGAGCTCAACCGCGCCGGGCTTCGCCGAGTCGCCTTGGTCAGCGACGGCGCCGCGGAGTCGGGCCGGTGACCCCGGACCGCAGCGAGGCGACC
>DASQKE010000176.1:0-9686 GCA_035630675.1 Allosphingosinicella sp. | reverse complement strand
GCTCAGTAGGTAGGAGCTGGGGCGCGATGCGCTCGATCATTGGCCTATCTGCACACACCAGCGTCGCTTCGAGCGTCGCGAGCCAGCGGACGAAGTCCGAAATCTCGCCGTCAGCTCGATTGAATAACGGTTCGAAGGTGGAATCCCAGGGACTCCCCATTTTCATATGATGTGCGTTGGTGACCGCCCCGAAGGCGCCGGGTGGCGCGCGGTGGACGTCCCCGGTGGGCCGCATCACCGAAACCATCCCATCGTCAGCGCTCCAGTGCTCTGACAGAGACCGCGGCCACCAGTGGTGCAGTTCAGTCTTCAACGGCTTTCTCAGCATCAGGCGCTCCGGCTGTTGGGCCGATTTGGGCAAGCAGGTAACGTGTTGCCATCCTTATCGTATCTCGGCCTCCAACCCCTTCTCCACTAGCCGCCGCAGCGCCGCCGATCGCGACGGCTTCGGGTCCGGCTGGCGGGCGATCCAGGCCATCAGTGCGGCCTCCAGCTCCGGGTAGAGTCGCATCGAGATGGCCGGGCCGATGCCGGTCCGTGGGCGTCCGCGGCCTCTTTTTTTAATTTCGGCTATTGACCCTGTCCGAATAGTTGTGCACATATATTCAAGCCGAGGCGTAATCCCCATCGGCTCTGACCAGCAAACGCCTGTGTGGAGGCGAACGATGGCTGCTGCCGACCTTAATCTGTCGCGCCGCGCGCTGCTAGGCGCTGCGTTCGCCGTACCCGTCCTGAGCATCGCCGAAACGCCGGCTCTGAGAGCCGCCGAAGAACCGGTGCCCAGCCCTGTCGGAAAAAGCGGGCAGGGCAGTTCCTTCGCGGTCACTAAATGGGACCGCGCTCTCGAAGCCTTCCGACGTGCCGAGGCGGCGCTGGCGTCGGTGGCGCATTCGGAGGACGACGACCTCTACGACCGCATGCTCGGGCGGTTCAATCGGGCGCTGCGGGGGCTGGTGCGTGTGCCGGCGACGGACTTCGCCGCCTTCTCGGTCAAGTTGGACCTCGCCGTCGATCACGAGGTTGCCACGCTCGCCGGCGGCGAGGCATGCATGGCCGCGCTCAAGCGGGACGCGAGGCGCCTCGCGTCCCTCCGGCCATCCTGAGCCTGTCCTGAGCCCGTCGAAGGGCCTGTCGAAGCGCCCATCCGCTCATCCTGAGCCTGTCCTGAGCCCGTCGAAGGGCCTGTCGAAGGACCGAACGTCCGGAGCCGGCCCTCCGGGGTTCGCTTTGACGCCGCGCGCCGTTTCTGTTATGTTCCGAACTCGCCATGGCCTGCTCTCATTTCACCCGTGACCGCTCATTGATCGACGCAGCCGTCGAAAAAGCAGTTTGTGATCGATTGGATTTTTCCCTTAGGAAGCTGAAACTACCGAAACTTCCGCGGTCGCGGCCCTCGCCGGAGCGGTTTTTGCTGCACTGCACAAAAACAGCTTGAATGCCCGCGCGGGTTCGCCTATGTTGCATTGCAGCATAGATCGAAGGAACAGCCAATGGCCGATACCAACACCGCAACCACCGCTCCCAAGGCCGACGCTCCGCGCGCCGCCGAGAAGGCCGCCGACGCCGCTCCCAAGGCCGCCGCTCAGGCTGCTCCGGCTGCTGCGAAGCCCGTTGCCGCCGCGACCGCCAAGGCCGCTGTCGCTCCGGTGAAGGCCGCCGCCAAGGCTGCCAAGCGCACGACGCGTTCGGCGTCCGCCAAGCGCACCACCCGTTCGGCGCCTGCCAAGCGTGCTCCGGCGCGCCGCACCGCGACCAAGACCTCGGCTCCGCAGCGCACCGCCGCCCGGACCGCCGCGCGCGCCGTCGACACCGCCACCACCACCAACCTCAACGCCATCAACCAGGGGACCAGAACCATGAAGAATGAAGCCAGGCAGGCCGCCGACCGCATCCAGGCCGTTTTCGGCGACGTCAACGAGCGCGCCAAGACCGCGATGGAGCGCAACAGCCGCATCGCCGAAGAGATGACCGAGCTCACCAAGGGCAATGTCGAGGCGCTCGTCGCTTCGACCAAGATCGCCGCCAAGGCGGTCGAGACCATCGGCCAGGACGTCGCCGAGTTCAGCCGCAAGAGCTTCGACGACGCGTCGGCCGCCCTCAAGGGCTTCGCCGAGATCAAGTCGCCGGCGGACTTCTTCCGCCTGCAGGGCGACTTCGCGCGCTCGCAGTTCGACACGATGGTCGCCGAGACCTCGAAGCTCAGCGAGACCATGATCAAGTTCGCCGGCCAGGCCGCCGAGCCGATCTCCGGCCGCTACTCGGTCGCCGCCGAGCGCGTCCGCAACGCCGTCGCGATCTAAGCGACGCGCTGAGCGAAAAGGAAGGGCGGCCCGCTTCGGCGCGGCCGCCCTTTTTTCGTGCGCCGATGGTCGGTATCAGGCCCTTGCCGGGCGCGGGCACCTTGCCCTATTTTCGGCGTTGAGATGCGGATGAGCGACTTATCCCTGCGGGCGGCCGGCGACGACGGCAAAGGCGATGACGAAGGCGGCACCGGCCTCGGCGTCGCCACGCGGACGCGCACCCGCACCAAGACGCCCTCGCCCTACAAGGTGCTGATGCTGAACGACGATTACACGCCGATGGAGTTCGTGGTGCATGTCCTCCAGCGCTTCTTCAAGATGGACCTCGAGGATGCGACCCGGGTGATGCTCGCAGTCCACCAGCGCGGCGTCGGCGTGTGCGGGGTGTTCAGCTACGAGGTCGCCGAGAGCAAGGTCGCGCAGGTCACCGATTATGCGCGCCAGAACCAGCACCCGCTCCAGTGCACGCTGGAGAAGGCCTAGCTGCTTCGATACGGGCCCTCGCTACGGCTTCGCCTACTCGGTCCCTACTCAGGACGAACGGTGTGAGAGTATCCGTTCGTCCTCGCTCGGAGGGGGACAGTTACTTTCACGCGCGGCGTGCGCGGCCTGATGCGTCGCGGCTGAAAGTAACTGTCCCCTTTTCGGACCCCGCTTGCACCCCGCCCTCAACCGTCTAAACCGCCCCGATGGATCGCATCATCGTCAGGGGCGGCAAGCGCCTCGAGGGCAGGATCGTCGTTTCGGGCGCCAAGAACGCCGCTCTGACCTTGCTGCCCTGCGCCTTGCTCACCGACGAGCCGCTGACGCTGCGCAACCTTCCGCGCCTCGCCGACGTCGACAGCTTCGGCCACCTGCTCAACCAGCTCGGCGTCTCGACCACGGTCGAGGGCTCGAAGCCCGCTGAGTTCGGCCGGGTGATGACCTTGCGCGCCTCCGGCATATCCTCGACCGTCGCGCCCTACGACATCGTCCGTAAGATGCGCGCCTCGGTGCTGGTGCTCGGGCCTTTGGTCGCCCGCGCCGGCGAGGCGACGGTGTCGCTGCCCGGCGGCTGCGCGATCGGCATGCGGCCGGTCGACCTCCATTTGAAGGCGCTCGAAGCGCTCGGCGCCGAGATCGAGATCGCGGCGGGCTATGTGAAGGCGCGCGCGCCCGACGGCGGCCTCAAGGGCGGGACGATCCGCTTCCCCTTCGTCTCGGTCGGCGCCACCGAGAACGCCTTGATGGCGGCGGTGCTCGCCAGCGGCACGACCGTGATCGAGAATGCCGCGCGCGAGCCCGAGATCACCGATCTCGCCAAGCTGCTGATCGCGATGGGCGCCGAGATCGAGGGCCTGCGCACCGACACGCTCACCGTCCACGGCAAGCCCCGCCTCCACGGCGCGACCTATTCGGTGATGCCCGACCGGATCGAGGCGGGCTCCTATGCCTGCGCGGCTCTGATCACCGGCGGCGCGCTCGAGCTGGTCGGCGCGCGCAAGGAGACCATGCCGTCGATCCTTTCCGGCCTCGAGGATGCCGGCGCGATCGTCGAGGACACGGATCGCGGCATCAAGGTCAGCGCCGGCGGCGAGATCCGCCCGCTGTCGCTCTCGACCGCGCCCTTTCCCGCCTTCCCGACCGACATGCAGGCCCAGTTCATGGCCATGCTGACCAAGGCCAACGGGACCAGCCTGCTCACCGAGACGATCTTCGAGAATCGCTACATGCACGTGCCCGAGCTGCAGCGCATGGGCGCGGACATCGAGGTGCGCGGCCGCTCGGCGGTGGTGCGCGGAGTCGAGAGGCTGGTCGGGGCACCGGTGATGGCGACCGACCTGCGCGCTTCGATGAGCCTGGTCCTCGCCGGCCTCGCCGCGGAGGGCCAGACCGAGGTCAACCGCGTCTACCATCTCGACCGCGGCTACGAGCGGCTCGAGGAGAAATTGAGCGGCGTCGGCGCCGACATCGAGCGCCTCAGCGACGGCTAGGCGAGGCCCGAGCGCTGCAGACCGGACTTCGACAGGCTCAGCCCTAGCGGTTTGAGGGCATCCGCGTCGAGGATGGTACGACCACCGCCAGCCCTGAGCCGGTCCAAGGGCGGGTTGCAGCGCTCCAGGCCACTCGCTGCCCTGGGCCCTCCCCTTCCCTGAAGGGAGGGGGCCTAGGCCAGCACCTCCACGCTGTGGATCACCAGCCCGACCAAGCCGCCGACGATGGTGCCGTTGATGCGGATGTACTGGAGATCGCGGCCGACGGCGGCTTCGAGGCGGTCGGTGACGGTGCGGGCGTCCCAGGAGCGGACCGTCTCCGAGACCAGGGTGACGAGGCCGGCGCCGTAGGTGGCGACGGCGCCGACGACGGCGCGCCGCGCGAACTGGTTGATCGCGGCCTTGAGATGCGCGTCCTGCTGCAGGGTTTCGCCGAGCTGGCGGAGCGCCTCGCCGAAGCGGCCCGCCATCGCCGCGTCGGGATCGCGGGCGGCGCGGAGCAGGCCGGCGCGCGCATTCTCCCACAGCCCCTCGATCCAGTCCGCCACCGCCTTGTTGGCGATCAGCTCGTTCTTCCACTCCTCGACCTTGAGGCGGGTTTCGGGATCGCTCTGGAGGCTGGCGGCGAAGCGGGCGAGGCCCTCCTCCGCCTTGGCGCGCAGCGGATGCTTCTCGTCCACCGCCATGTCGATGGTGAGCTTCCTGAGGCCGTCGACGATCTTGTCGGCGAGCGCCGCCTCGAGCCCGGCGAGGCGGACGATCCAGCCGGCGCGCTCGTGCACCATCGCGCGAATCAGATCCTCATTGGCGTCAAGCGTGCGGCCGGTCCAGGTGACGATCGCGTCCATGATCGGCACGTGCCGGTCCTCGCCGATCGCCGCCTCGAGCGACTGGCCGAGAATCGGCGAGACCTCCATCGCCCGCATCCGCTGGGCGACGGCGCTCTTCACCATGCCCCCGAGCCGCTCTTGGTCGAGCGCCTGGAGGATGTCGGCGACGAGCCGCGAGGCGCCTTCGCGCAGCCGGCCGCCGCCGGGCGGGCTGGCGAGGAAGCGGCCGGCCGCGCCGGCAACGTCGACCCCCCGCATCCGCCGCGCGACGACGGACGGGGTGAGGAAATTGTCGCGCAGGAACGAGGCCAATGTGTCGCCGATCCGGTCCTTGTTCCTGGGAATGATCGCCGTGTGCGGGATCGGCAGGCCGAGCGGGTGGCGGAAGAGCGCGGTGACCGCGAACCAGTCGGCGATGCCGCCGACCATCGACGCCTCGGCGAAGGCGCGGACGAAGCCCCAGGCGGCGTGGCTGTCCTCGAGCCGGGTGGCGGCGATGAACAGAGCCGCCATGCCGGCAAGCATCGCGGTCGCCAGCACCCGCATGCCGCGGGCGCCCTGTTGAGCCGGATTGAACCGGAGGCCGGTGCCGTCGAGCAGGCTCATGCCGGATCAATAGCCGGCAACGGCCTTGGTTCAATCCCGGCGACGACTACTCCGCCGGTTGCGGCTGCGGGGCGGGAGCGTCCTTGCCCCCGGTCGTGAACCAGCGCCCGAACCGGGGCCCCAACCGCTCCTCGACGCCCAGCGCGAGGCTGAACGTGCCGGGCACCAGGACGAGGGTGAGGACGGTCGACAGGATCAGGCCGCCGATCACGACCACGCCCATCGGCTGCCGCCAGGCGGCGTCGCCGCTGAGCGAGATGGCGGTCGGGATCATGCCCGCCGTCATCGCCACCGTGGTCATCACGATCGGCTGGGCGCGCTTGTGGCCGGCGTCCATGATCGCTTCATATTTGGGCACGCCCTTGCCCATTTCCTCGAGCGCGAAATCGATCAGCAGGATCGAATTCTTGGCGACGATGCCGAGCAGCATCAAAAGGCCGATATAGACCGGCATCGAGATCGCCATGCCGGTCATCATCAGGGCGATGAGCCCGCCCAGCGGCGCCAGCAGCAGCGAACCCATGTTCACGAACGGCGGCAGCACCCGCTGGTAGAGCAGCATCAGCACCGCGAAGACGAGGAAGATGCCGGAGACCAAAGCGATCAGGAAGTTGGTGATCATCTCCTGCTGCCACTTGTTCTGGCCGAGCACGATCTCGCGGACGCCGGGAGGCAGATTGGCCATCGTCGGGGTCTGGCGGATCAACCTATAGGCGTCGCCGCTGACCATGTTGGGCGCGAGATCGGCGCCGATCGTCACGCGGCGAAGCTGGTTGCTGCGCTCGATCCGGGTCGGGCCGGACCCGAAGCCGATATCGGCGATGACCTTGAGCGGCACCGAGCCGCCGCTTGTCGTCGGAACCGGCAGGTTCTCGATCGTCGACAGGCGCTGGCGCGCGTCCTGATTGAGCGAAACCCGGATCGGGATCTGGCGATCGCTGAGCGAGAAGCGGGCGCTGTTCTGGTCGATCTCGCCCAGAGTTGCGATGCGGATCGTCTGGCTCAGAGCTGCAGTGGTGACGCCCAGTTCGGCGGCCAGATCGAGGCGCGGCCGGATGATGATCTCGGGCCGCTGCAGATCGCCGCTGACGCGCGGCGCGACCAGTTGCGGCATGCGCGACATCTCGTCGACGAGGCGGTTCGCGGTCGCCATCATCACTGCGGGATCGTCGCCGCCGAGGTTGATCTGGAGATCGCGGCCGCCGCCGCTCTGGGAGCGGAACGAGACGCGGGCGTCGGCGATCCGGTTGAGCAAGGGCGCGACGCGGCGCTCGAACTCGATGCTGGTCGCCTCGCGCTCCTCCTTGAGCCGCAGGTCCACCGTCGCCGAATTGACGCGGACGCGCGCGAACACCGATTCGACCTCCGGCTGCCGGCGCAGCACCGCCTCGACCTGCGCCGCGACGCGACCGGTCTGCGCGACCGTCGTGCCGGGCGCCATCTCGACGTTCACCGTCGCCTCATCGACGTTGAGGTCCGGGAAGAAGGTCTGCGGCAGCATCCCGAACGCCAGCACCGTCAGCACCAGCGACACGAAGCCGCCGACCACCGTCACCCAGCGATGGCGCAGCGTCCAGGCGAGCGTGGACATATATTTGTCCATCATCCAGCCCTCGCCATGCTTGGCCGGTCCCTTGGCCTTGAGGAAGTAGGCGGCGAGCATCGGCGTGATCAGCCGCGCGACCGCAAGGCTGATCAGCACCGCCACGACCACCGTGAAGCCGAAATTCTTGAAGAAGGCGCCGGATATGCCGGGCATCATGCCGACCGGCAGGAAGACCGCGACGATCGAGAAGGTGGTACCCACGACGGCGAGTCCGATCTCGTCGGCGGCCTCGACCGAGGCTTGATAAGCGCTCTTGCCCATCCGCATGTGCCGGACGATGTTTTCGATCTCGACGATCGCATCGTCGACCAGGACGCCCGCAACCAGGCTCAGCGCGAGCAAGGTCAGGCTGTTCAGGGTGAAGCCCATCAGGTCCATGAACCAGAAGGTCGGGATCGCCGAGAGCGGGATCGCGATCGCCGAAATCAGGGTTGCCCGCCAGTCGCGCAGGAAGAGGAAGACGACCAAGACGGCGAGCGCGGCGCCTTCGACCAGGGCCTCCATCGCCGAATGATACTGGTTCTCGGTATATTCGACCGAATTCCACAGCTCGACGAAGCGGATGCCCGGCCGGCGCTCCTCCATCGCCCGCAGCCGCTCGACCGCGCCGTTGAAGACGGTCACGTCGGATTCGTTCTTGGCGCGCTGGAACGAGAAAGCGAGCACCTGCTGGCCGTTCTGCGTCGCGTAGAAGCGCTGCTCCGCATAGGAATCGCGCACCTGCGCGATATCGGAAAGCTGGACGGTGCGGCCGCCGCCGATCGCGATCTGGCTCTGGCCGAGGCGATAGGCGTCGGCGGCGTTGCCGAGAACGCGGACCGATTGCTCCGAGCCGGCGATCTCGGCGCGCCCGCCGGCAGCGTTGACGTTCATTGCCCTGAGTTGCTGGTTGACCTGGCTCGCGGTGATGCCGAGCGACTGGAGCTTGGCCGGATCGAGGGTGACGCGGATCTCGCGCGAGACGCCGCCGGTGCGGTCGACCGCGGCGAGGCCGGGCACCGAGAGCAGCTCCTTGGCGACCGTATTGTCGACGAACCAGCTCAATTGCTCGAGCGTCATGCCGGTGGAGATGACCGCGAAGCTCGCAATGTCGTCGCCGGTCGTGGTCGCGCTGAAGATCTGCGGCTCGAGGATGCCGTCGGGGAGGTCGCCGCGAATCTGCTGCACGGCGCTGCGGATCTCGTTCAGCGCGCGGTCGATCGGAGTGCCGAGGCTGAGCTGCACCCAGGTGGCGGAGCTGCCTTCGTTGATGTTCGAATTGATCTCGTCGATGCCCTGCACCGAGCGAACCGCCGCCTCGACGCGCTGCGTGACCTGGGTCTCGAGCTCGCTCGGCGCCGCGCCGGGCTGCGAGATCGCGACGATGACGACCGGAAAGTCGATGTCCGGGTCGTTCTGGACGTCCATCCGCATGAACGAGACGATGCCCGCCAGGGTCAGGAACAGGAACAATACGAGCGACGGAACCGGGTTGCGGATCGACCATGCGGAGATATTGCGGAAGTTCATGGCGTCGATCCTATCGGGCGGCCGAGCGGGCGAGCTCCGGCCGGACGCGTTGGCCGGGGCTGAGGAAGGCGCCGGCTGCCTGGACGACGCGCTCGGTGCCGTTCAGCCCGCCGGCGATCGCGACGCCGCGGTCGGTGACTTCTCCGACCTGGACGTCGCGGCGCACGATCTTGTCGTCCGGACCGATGATGTAGACGAAATTGCCGCGATGATCGCTCTGCACCGCCGATTCGGGCAGCAGCGGGGCGGTCATCGACCCGGAGCGGATCTCGGCGGCGGCGAAACCGCCGGGCCTCAGCTCGCGATTGTAGGGGACGAGGATCCGGGCGATGCCCTGGCGGGTCTGCGGATCGACCACCGGCGAAATCTGCCAGACGCTTCCCTGATAGCTGACCGTCGAGCCGACCGGCGTCACGGTGACGGGAACGCCGACGTTGAGGCGCGCGAGATCGGACTGCGGCAGCCGGGCGAGCAGCTCCATCTGTCCGCCCTGGGCGATCCGGAACAAGGCTCCCGAACCGGCGCCGACGACCTGTCCGGCCTCGACGCTGCGGGTCAGCACGACGCCGGCGGCGGGCGCCCTGATGTCGAGCCGGCCGATCCGGGCGCGGGCCGCGCCGAGCTGGGCCTGGGCGACGCGGACCCGGGCGCCGGCCGCATCGCGGGTGGCGCGCTTGCGATCGACGTCGGCGGCGGAGACGAAGCCGCGCGAGACCAGGGCCTGGGCGCGGTTGAGCTCGCTTTGCGCGAGCCGGTGGTCGGCCTCGGCGACCTGGATCGAGGCGGCGAGCTGCTGCGCCTCCTGGGCCTGGACCGAACGGTTGATCACGGCGAGGGTCTGGCCGGCGGCGACCCACTGGCC
>DASQKE010000175.1:0-3203 GCA_035630675.1 Allosphingosinicella sp. | reverse complement strand
CCGGTGAGCGAGCCGACGTAGGGGATGAAGCTCAGCAGGCCGGCGATCATGCCGATCAGGGCGCCGAAGTTGAGCCCGATCAGGGTGAGGCCGACGGCGTAGAACGTGCCGAGGATGAGGCAGACGAGCGCCTGGCCGCGGATGAAGCCGGCGATCGCCCGGTCGATCTCGCGCGCGAGCCGGCGCACGGTGTCGCGGTGGCGCACCGGCACCCAGCCATCGACGACCGCGACCATGTGGTCCCAGTCGACGAGCAGGTAGAACGCGACCACCGGGGTCACGACGAGGAGGGCGAAGACGCCGACGAGCGCCTGGCCGCCGGACCACAAGCCGCGCAGGAAGCCGGCGATCCATGCTCCCCCCTGCTTCAGGACGTCGCCGACGGAACTCTGCATGTTGGCGAGCGAGTCAGGGCCGCCGAAGCGCTCGATCAGCGGCCCGCCCCGCTCCATGGCAAGCGCCTGCAGCCGGGCGACGTATTGGGGCAGCCGGTCGATGAGAGCCTCCATCTGGTGAAACAGGAGGGGCACCACCAGCACCAGCGTCAGGACGAAGACGAGGACGAAGAGGACGAGGATCAGGAGGGTCGCCCCGAGCCGCCCGACGCCGAGCTTCTCGAAGCGGTCGGCGACGGGGTCGAGGAGATAGGCGAGCGCGAGCCCGGCCACGAACGGCAGGAGGATGCCGCGAAGGACGTAGAGCGCGGCGACGGCGAGGACGAGCGCGGCGAGCCAGAACGCGACCTGTCTCTGGGTCACCATCGCCGACGGTCCGCCGTGCTTCAGGCCGCCATGTGGCGCAGCCATCCGGCGAGATAGGCAGCCGCCGAGGCGGCGGTCAAGGCGGCGACCACCCACATGGCTGCGAGATCGAACCTCCCGAGCTCGAAGCCGAATGCCATCTTGAACAGGAAGAGCGCCGCGAACGCGATCTGCACCGCGGTGTTGAGCTTGCTGATGGTCAGCGGCTGGATCGCGACCGGCCGTCCCATCAGCCAGGAGATGATGATCGCGCCGATGATCATGATGTCGCGCGACACCACGACGATGGCGAGCCAGCCCGGCAGCACGCCGACGACCGACAGACTGACATAGATCGAGACGAGGAGCGCCTTGTCGGCGACCGCGTCGATATAGGCGCCGAACTCGCTGCGCATGTCGAAGCGCCGGGCGATGAAACCATCCACCGCGTCCGAAGCTCCCGCCGCGACGAACAGAAGGAACGCAGTCGCCCATTGCCCCTGCCCGATCATGACGACCACCAGGGGAACGATGAGCAGGCGGCCGATGGTGATGAGGTTCGGAAGGGTCATGAGGACTCGACGGCGAATCGCGGCTCGTATCTAGGCCCGCGCTGGGAAAACCGCGAGAGCCGCGGCGGTGCTTGCGCTCCCTCAGCTTCGCCCTTAGTCCCCCTCCGGATGACCGACAAGCCGGCGAACTCCCTGACCTATGCGGAAGCGGGCGTCGATATCGATGCCGGCAACGCCATGGTCGAGGCGATCAAGCCGCTCGTGCGCGCGACGCGCCGGCCTGGCGCCGACGCCGAGATCGGCGGCTTCGGCGGGCTCTTCGACCTCAGGGCCGCCGGGTTTTGCGACCCGATCCTCGTTGCGGCGAATGACGGCGTCGGCACGAAGGTCAAGATCGCGATCGAAACCGGAATCCACGGCACGATCGGCATCGACCTCGTCGCGATGTGCGTCAACGACATCGTCGTGCAGGGCGCCGAGCCCCTGCTCTTCCTCGACTATTTCGCCACCGGGAAGCTCGCGCCGGAGGTCGGCGTCGCGATCGTCAAAGGCATCGCCGAGGGCTGCCGCAGCGCCGGCTGCGCGCTGATCGGCGGCGAGACCGCCGAGATGCCCGGGCTCTACGCCGAGAGCGATTACGACCTCGCCGGCTTTGCGGTCGGCGCGGCGGAGCGCGGCAAGCTCCTGCCCCGCCCGGACATCGCGCCGGGGGACGTGCTGCTTGGCCTGCCCTCCTCCGGGGTGCATTCGAACGGCTTCTCGCTTGTGCGGCGGATCGTCGAGCTCTCCGGGCTGTCGTGGGAGGCACCGGCGCCGTTCGCGCCCAGCCGCAGCCTCGGCGAGGCGCTGCTCGAGCCGACCCGGATCTATGTGAAGCCGGTTCTCGCCGCCATCCGCGCGACCGGTGCGGTCAAGGGGCTGGTCCACATCACCGGCGGCGGCTTCCCCGATAATATCCCGCGCGTCCTGCCAAACGAGGTCGGCGTGCAACTCGACCTCGATGCGATTCCGGTTCCGCCGGTCTTCGGCTGGCTCGCGAAGACCGGCGGCGTCGCCGAAGCCGAGATGCTGCGGACCTTTAATTGCGGCATCGGCATGATTGCCATCGTCGGGGCGGCGGATGAGGAGCAGGTCGTGGAGGCATTGGTCGCCGCCGGACAAAAGCCCCTCCGCATCGGCGAGGTCATCGCCGCGTCGGATGGGGAGCCGGTGCGCACCATGGGCGGGTTGAGGATCTGACATTGGCGGCGTCCCGAAAGCGCCGCGTCGCCGTCCTCATTTCCGGCCGGGGGTCCAACATGGCGTCGCTGATCGAGGCCGCCAAGGCGCCAGGCTACCCGGCCGAGATCGCGTTGGTGATCTCGAACCGGCCGGACGCGGAAGGCGTCGCGCGCGCGGCGACCGCCGGGGTCGCGATCGCGGTCGTCGATCACAAGACCTATCCGGAGCGCGAGGCCTTCGAGCGTGCGCTCGACGGAGCGCTTCTGGCGCACCGCGTCGAGCTCCTCTGCTTTGCCGGCTTCATGCGCATCCTGACGCCGTGGTTCATCAACCGCTGGACCGGTCGGATGCTGAACGTCCATCCGTCGCTGCTGCCGCTGTTCACGGGCCTCCACACGCATCGGCGGGCGCTCGAGGCCGGCATGCGCATCCACGGCTGCACGGTTCACTTCGTAACGCCTGAGCTCGATGCAGGCCCGATCATCGCGCAGGCCGCGGTGCCGGTGCTGGCTTCGGACACGGAAGGGACGCTCGCCGCCCGCGTGCTGCGGCAGGAGCATGTCATCTACCCGCTCGCTCTACAGCTTGTGGCGAGCGGCCGCGTTCACCTCCAGCACGGACGCGTGGAGTTGGAGGCCGATTGGGACGAGGAGGCGGCGCTTGTTTCGCCGCGCGCCGCGTGCAGGAGGGAATAGAGGCCTTTCCCTCGTCATGGCCGGGCTTGTCCCGG
>DASQKE010000174.1:0-5981 GCA_035630675.1 Allosphingosinicella sp. | reverse complement strand
TGGAGATTTTCTTCGAGGCGAGCCGCTTGCGGTTCGACATGTTGAGGAAGTCGGTATTGCCGCCGGTATTGAGCTGGTAGGTCCGGTCGAGCTTGACGCCGCGCTTGTGAAACAGATCGGTCAGCACGCGGTGGACGATGGTGGCGCCGAGCTGCGCCTTGATGTCGTCGCCGATGATCGGCACGCCGGCCTTTCGGAAGCGCTCGGCCCAGGCCGCGTCCGAGGCGATGAACACCGGGATGTTGTTGACGAAGGCGACGCCCGCCTCGAGCGCGCATTCGGCGTAGAATTCTGTCGCCTCCTGGCTGCCGACCGGCAGATAGTTGAGCAGCACGTCGGTCTTGGTCTCGCGCAGGCGGCGGACGATATCGTCCCGCTCGGGCTGGGGCGCGTCGGCGGGGAGAAAGGTCCTGTCGTCGGGCCAGTCCGCCATATGCTCGGAATAGCCGTCGAGGATTCGGCCCATCTCGACCGTGACGCCGCTCGGCGGCACATGATCGCAGAAGATCTGGGTACAGTTCGGCTTCTCGAAGATCGCCCCGGCGACGTCGCCGCCGACCTTGCGGCGGTCGATGTCCCACGCCGCGACGACCTTGATGTCCTTCGGTCGGTAGCCGCCGAGGTCCCAGTGCATCAGCCCGATCTGCTCGTTGGCGCCGCCATTCTGGTAATAGGCGAGGCCCTGGACGAGCGAGCTCGCGCAATTGCCCACGCCGATGATGGCGATGTTGATGTCGTTGCGGACGGGATCGTTGAGGCTCATGATATCAGATTGCTTTCAGGGGGCGGCGGACCTGCGCTCGGCCGGAGGACGGGACGCCGCCTCCGGGACGCATGAATCTGCAAATTGATTCGAAACGATGGGCGCGGTCGCGCGGTGGGGTGAAAACCCTAAATGCTCGGCGATAAAGCAAAATTCTACCCTCAATCTGAGTCCCGAGCGTCCACCGACGGCTCGGCCGATGGCCGGGCGCGTCCCTGCGGATGCTGCCGGCCCGATCGGACCCGGTGGAGCAAGTGCCTGACTATCAACAGATTCGGCAACCTGACCGCACCGTAGGGCAGCGGGCCTTGATAGCGGCATCGTCCGGGGATGTCCAATTCAGCGCGCCGCGATGCTTTCAACCTTGCGCCAGGATGAACGGCGCAGGGAACAATGGGCGCCAGGGCGCATTGGAGGAGGTGCCGGGCGTGCGTCCCCGGCGAGTGCTTTCCTTTCCATGGCATCAGAACGGGGGGTCCGGTCACCTTGCGCGTCCTCGTCACCGCCGACTCGCTTGGAAGCGCCTGGCAATACGGCCTCGATCTCGCGCGCGGGCTGTCGCGCCTCGGGGTCGAGACGGTGCTGGCCGTCACCGGAACGCCGTCCGACGGCCAGCGCGCCGCCGCATCCCGGATCGACGGGCTCGAGCTCGTCGAGACCGGCCTGACGCTCGACAGCCACGCCGAGAATGCCTCCTCGCTTCGCGCGGCGGCGGGACAGATCGCCGCTCTTGCCGCGCGAAGCGGCGCCGAAATCGTGCATCTCAATACGCCGGCGCTCGCCGCGGGCGCGCGTTTCGAGCTGCCGGTGGTGGCGGTCCAGCACAGCTGCGCCGCCACCTGGTGGGAAGCGGTGCACGATAGCGCGCTTCCGCCCGATTTCGCCTGGCGCGCGCAACTGGTCCGCGCCGGCCTGCAGGCGGCCGATATGGTCGTGACCCCGACCGCAGCCTTCGCTGCCGCGACCCACCGCGCCTACCGCCTCGATCACACGCCGCGCATCGTCCATTACGGGCGGGCGCCCGCGCCGGTGCCGCTCTACGCGCCGCACGATTTCGTCTTCACTTCGGGCCGGCTCTGGGACGAGGGCAAGAATCTCGGGATGCTCGACGCCGCGGCCGCCCGGATCGCGGTCCCGGTCCGCGCCGCGGGCCCGATCGAGGGTCCGAACGGCGCCAGCGTCCTGTTCGACAACATTCGCTGCGTCGGCAATCTCGGCGAGGCGGACCTTGCGCGCTGGCTGTCGGCACGGCCAGTCTTCGTCTCGGCCGCGCTTTACGAGCCGTTCGGCCTCTCGGTGCTCGAAGCCGCGTCCGCCGGCTGTCCTTTGATCCTCTCCGACATCCCGACCTTCCGCGAGCTCTGGGACGAAGTCGCGATCTTCGTCCCGCCGCGCGACGAAGAAGGTTTCACCCGCGCCATCGCCAGGCTCGTCGCCGACGATTTTGAACGGGCCGTGATCGGCCGCGCCGCCAAGGAGCGCGCTTCCCTCTACTCGCCCGATGCGATGGCGGCGCAGATGGCGGCGATCTACCGCAGCCTGCTTCCCGCCATCCACCGCCCCGTTCTGGCGGCGGCGAGAGAGGCGGCCTGAGCGCGGCCCCTTGTCGGTCGCTCCCCCAAATGGTCACCGCGTCGTTAACCATTTCTTTGGAACAGATAGGCGAGACAGGCTCCAGACACGCGATAACAGGGGAGCATGTCATGGGTACAAGCTTGAAATCGGCCGCTTTCCTCATGGAGAGCCTGATCGCCGAAGCCGCCGCCGGGGATTCCGACGCCCTCTACCGGCTCGGCGTCGCCTTTTCGACCGGGACCTGCGGGACCGAGGTCGACCTCATCGAAGCACATAAATGGTTCAACCTCGCCGCCTTGAACGGCAGCGAGATCGGCCAGCAATGCCGCGCCGAGATTTCCGAGGAAATGACCGCGCGCGAGATCGCCGAAGCCCAGCGCCAGGCGCGGGCCTGGCTCGCCGAAAGCTGGCGCCGGGCCGCCTGAGCGCTCAGCGCGGCGTCGCCGCCTCCGCCGGCGGCTGCCAGCCGTCCCGGTAGCGCTCGAACCAGTCGAGGATCGCGCTCACCCTGGCCGCGTTCTGCGACGGTCGCCCGACCAGATTGTGCGACGCGCCGGGTACCCTGATCAAGGCGGTGGGAACGCCGCGCAGCTGCAGCGCGGTATAGAGCTGCTCCGCCTCGCTCGGCGGAGTGCGATTGTCCTCCGCTCCCACGATCACAAGAGCCGGCGTGCTTATGTTTCCGGCCAGAGATAGCGGCGAGCGCCGCCAATAAGTCGCATGATCCTCCCACGGCATTGCACCGAACCAATAACGCGCAAAATAAGGCGTAGCGTCCGCCGTCAGCACCTGACTGACCATATTGATCACCGGCTTCTGCACCGCCGCCGCGCGGAAGCGGTTCGTGCGGCCGATGATCCACGACGAGAGCACGCCGCCTCCCGATCCGCCGGTGACGAACAATCGCTCCGGATCGGCGACGCCCGCCGCGATGGCGGCGTCGACCGCGCTGATCAAATCGTCATAGTCGTTGCCGGGATAGGCTCTGTGGATAAGGTCGGCGAACTCCTGTCCGTAGGAGGTCGAGCCGCGCGGATTGACCGAGAGGACGGCGTAGCCGGCGGCGGCGTAGAGCTGGTTGTCGGTGGCGAAGTGAGGCCCGTAGGCGGCCCATGGACCGCCGTGGATCTCGAGGATGAGCGGGTGGCGCTGTCCCTCGGCATGGCCGGGCGGCAGCGTCAGCCAGGCCTCGATCGGGCGCTGGTCGTGCGACGAGCGCGCCTCGATCCGGCGCACCGCGCCGAGCGTCTTGTGGGCGAGGAGATCCTCGTTGAGCCGGGTCAGCACGCGGCGGCTGCCGCCGCGCACCACAGCGACCTCGGCCGGGCGGGAGGCGCTGCCGGCGGTGACGGCGAGCGTGCCGTCACGCGCGACGCTGTAGCCGCCGCCGGTATAGGGCCGGTCGAATTCCGAGCCGCTCAGGCCTTCGGCGACGGTGCGGACCCTGCCGTCGAGCCCGACGCGCGCGACCCTGGTGGTGCCGCTCTCGTCATAGCTGACATAGACCGAGCCGCCGTCCGCGGCCCAGGCCGGCGACCCCACGTCGCGATCGAGGCCGCCGGTGAGGACACGGCGGGTCGAGCCGTCGCGGTCCATCACATAGAGCCGGGACTGGGTGTAGGCATAGCCGCGATCGTCATAGCCGAGATAGGCGATGCGGCGGCCGTCGGGGGAGGCGACCGGCGAGCCGTCTGGGCCTGAGCGATCGGTCAATCGCCGCATCGTCGCCCCGGCGACGTCGACGGCATAGACGTCCGATTGTTCGGGATCGCGTTCCCAGTCGGGCGTGCGGTTGGCGCTGAGATAGATGGCGCCGCCGTCCGCGGACCAGCTGATCGGCCCGTCATGGTGAAAGTCGCCATAGGTCAGCCGCCGCGGCGCGCCTCCGTCGGCCGGAACCACGAAGAGCTGGCGAAAGCCGGGGCGGATGAAGCCCTCCCCGTCCGCGCGGTAGGCGACGGCAGTGGTCTGCTGCAGCGGCTCGGCCCATTGCGCGCCCTCGGGCCGCGACGGCGCGCGACCCAGGCGCGCGGCCTCGCTTGGGACCAGCATGACATAAGCGAGCTGGCGGCCGTCCGGCGACCAGGCGATGCTGCTCGGCGCGTTGGGCAGGCCGGTGATGCGGACCGATTCTCCGCTTTCGAGCCAGCGCACGTAGAGCTGCGCGGCGCCGCCTTCGGCCGTGGAGATGTAGGCGAGCCGCGCGCCGTCGGGCGACCAGCGCGGCGACATGTGGGCGCCGGGGCCGGCGACCAGTGGCGCCTGCTCTCCGCTCGCGACGTCGATCAGCCAGATGCTCGGGCGGATCCGGTCGGTCATGATGTCGCCCGAGCGGCGGACATAGGCGATGCGCCGCCCGTCCGGACTGATCTGCGGGTCGCTCGCCGCCTCGAGGCCGAACAGATCGTGGGCGTCGAAGGTGCGGCTCGGGCCGGGCGCGGGGCCGGCCGGCGGCTGCGGCGCCGGCTGCGGCTGGTCCGCCGGCGCCTGCGCCGGCTCCTGGGCCGCGGCGGGAAATGCGAGAGCGACCAGTGCCCCTACCCACAAGGCTGCGCGCATATTCGTCCCCTCCCGCCGGTTTGCTGCCCGCGACGATAGCGCCGCGGCGACGGCGGGCAAGCCGTGTCAGCCCTTACGGAAGGGCGTGAAATCGCCGAGCGCGGCGATCGCGCGCAGAGCGGCGCGGCGCTCGACCTCGAGAAAGTCCGCGACCGCGACGCGCAGGCGCTCGTCGGCGAAGAAATGGGCCGAGAAGGTCGCCACGGGCTGGTAGCCCCGGCTCAATTTGTGCTCGCCCTGCGCCCCCGCCTCGACCCGGGCGAGGCCGCGTCCGATCGCGAACTCGATCGCCTGATAATAGCAGAGCTCGAAGTGGAGGCCCGGGACGTCGACCAGCGCGCCCCAGTAGCGGCCGTAGAGCGCGTCCGCGCCGATCAGGTTGAGCGCGCCCGCGACGGGCCGGCCGTCGCACAAGGCGAGCACGAGCAGCACCCGGTCCGCCATCCGTTCGCCGAGCAGCGAGAAGAATGAGCGGGTGAGATAGGGACGGCCCCATTTCCGGGCGCCCGTGTCCTGATAGAATTCCCAGAAGGCGTCCCAATGCGCCTCCTCGATGTCCCTGCCACTCAGCAGGCGCACTTCGAGGCCCTCGAGCGCACTGGCGCGCTCCTTGCGGATGGCCTTGCGCTTGCGCGAAGAAAGCGAGGCGAGGAAATCGTCGAAGCTTCGATAGCCGTCGTTCAGCCAGTGGAACTGGCTGGCGATGCGGATCAGCCATCCCGCGCGCTCGAACGATGCGACCTCGTCGGGAGCAATGAAGGTCGCGTGGGCGCTCGAGAGGTGGTTTTCGAGCACCAGGGACTCGGCGGCCCGGATCAGGACCGGCGCAAGCGCTTCGTCACGGGCGAGCAGGCGCCGTCCCGGCACCGGGGTGAAGGGCACGGCGATCTGGAGCTTGGGATAATAATCGCCGCCGACGCGCTCGAAAGCGTCGGCCCAGGCGTGGTCGAACACATATTCGCCGTGGCTGTGGCTCTTCACATAGGCCGGGAGGAAAGCCGCCGGCCTATGTGAAGAGCCACAGCCACGGCGCATGTGTGTTCGGCCACGCCTGGGCCGACGCTTTCGAGCGCGTCGGCGGCGA
>DASQKE010000173.1:0-9847 GCA_035630675.1 Allosphingosinicella sp. | reverse complement strand
CGTGGGGCAGCGGCCTGGCGGCGGAGCCGGGTGCGCGGTTCGTCGCGTTGGTCGGCCAATATCATGCTCGGCGGACGCCGCTCTACGGCAGCGAGCCGGCGGTCATGCACCTGCCCGGCGGCGAAGTCCTGACGCTTGCCCCCGCCCCGGCAGGCGGCACCGGCTGGAATTGCCGCCGCGAGGGCTGCCGGGTCTTTGAGGAGCCGACCGAAATCGTGCCGCCGCGGGGCCTGTCGGCCCCTAATCGCATGTCGCCGGCGGAGGGGTCGTTCGACCTTTGGCACTCGCCGGGACGGCCGTTCAGCGCCTCGCCGCCGGTCAATCCGAACGCCGCCGTGCGCGCAGCGCCGCCGCCGCGCGAGTGATCACAGCCCTACGTCCTCAAGACTCAGCAAGGTCGCGTTGCCGCCGGAGCTGGTGGTGTCGGTGCTGGTCACCCGCTCGGCGCAAAAGCGGGGAAGATAATGCGGCCCGCCTGCCTTGGGGCCGGTGCCGCTCTGGCCTTCGCCGCCGAACGGCTGCGAGCCGACGATCGCGCCGATCATCGAGCGGTTTACGTAGAGGTTTCCGACGGTGGCCACGTCCTCGACCGTCTCGGCGGCGCGGGCGATGCGGCTGTGGAGGCCCATGGTGAGGCCGAAGCGCGACGCGTTGACGCGCTCCACCGTCCCGGCGAGGTCGCCGCCCTGCCAGGTGGCGACGTGGAGCAAGGGCCCGAACCATTCCTCGCGCAGATCCTCGATCGCGTCGATCCGGATCAGGGTCGGCGGCACGAACAGCCCCTGAGCCGGGACCGGGACGGTCTTGACGATCCGGTCCTTCATCGCCTCGCGACGCCCCATCAACTTGTCCCAGGAGGGCTGGTCGATCACCGGCCCGACGTCGGTGCGCGGATCGGCCGGGTCGCCGACGACCAGGCTGTCCATCGCCCCCGCCAGCATCTCCAGGATCCTGTCGGCGACCTCCTCCTGCAGGACCAAGAGGCGCAGCGCGGAGCAGCGTTGCCCGGCCGACCGGAAGGCCGAAGTGACGACGTCGATCACCACCTGCTCGGGCAAAGCGGTCGAATCGACGATCATCGCATTGATCCCACCGGTCTCGGCGATCAGGGGAATGATGTCGCGGTCGTCGTCGGCGATCAGGGTGCGGGCGATGGTCTTGGCGGTCGCGGTCGAGCCGGTGAAGGCGACTCCGGCAATGCGAACGTCCTCCATCAATTTCTGGCCGAGATCGCGCCGGCCGGCGGCGAGGATCAGAGCGTCTTCGGGAATGCCCGCTTCATGTGCAAGGGCCACCGCATATTCGGCGATCTTCGGCGTCTGCGAGGCGGGTTTGGCGATCACGGCATTGCCGGCCGCGAGCGCCGCCGAGACCTGGCCGAGGAAGATGGCGAGCGGGAAGTTCCAGGGCGCGATGCAGACCCAGGCGCCGCGCCCCTCCATCCTCAGCACGTTGCGCTCGCCGGTCGGCCCCGGCAGCTCGAGAGGCTGCAAATGCCTGCGCGCCTGGGCGGCATAATAGCGACAGAAATCGACCGCCTCGCGCACCTCTGCGAGCGCGTCCGGAATCGTCTTCTTCGCTTCCTGGACCGCGATCCGCATCAGCATGTCGCGGTCGCGCTCGAGCAGATCGGCGAGCCGGTCGAGGGCCGCGGCGCGCTCCTCGACGCTTCGCCGCGACCAGTCCGTGAATCCGTTCAGCGCGCGCGCGACCAGCTCGTCGGCTGGCGGGCTCGGGGGCACCGCGAGATCGAGCGGCGGTGCCACCGCCGCGGCGATCCGCGCCAGCTCGGGCCGGTCGTTGAGGTCGAGGCCCTCGCTGTTCGGCCGCTCCGGCGCGAACAAATCGCCCGGAAGCGAGATCGCCGGGTGGCGGCTGCCGCCGACGGCGTGAATTTTGGCCACCGGGTCGGCGAGGATCTCGTCGTCGGTCAGAGTCTCGTCGGCGAGCTGGTGGACGAAGGAGGAATTGGCGCCGTTCTCGAGCAGGCGGCGGACGAGGTAGGCGAGCAGGTCGCGATGGCCGCCGACGGGGGCGTAGATGCGGGTCGCATAGCCGCGCTCGCGGACCAGGGTCTCGTAGAGGCCCTCGCCCATGCCGTGCAGGCGCTGGAACTCGAAGTCGCGCCTGTCGCCCGCCCATTCCAGGATGGTGGCGACGGTCAGAGCATTGTGGGTGGCGAAGGCGGGGTAGATGTGGTCCGCGGCGAGCATGTCCCTGGCGCCGGCGAGATAGGAGACGTCGGTCGCCGCCTTGCGGGTGAAGAGGGGATAATCGGCGAGCCCCTGCTCCTGGGTGCGCTTGATCTCGCTGTCCCAATAGGCGCCCTTGACCAGCCGGACGGAGATTCGGCGGCCGGTGCCCTGGCCGAGCGCGTTCGCCCAGGCCAAAGTCGGCCGGCATCTCTTGCCATAGGCCTGGACCGCCATGCCGAGCCCGTCCCAGCCCCGGAGCGAGGGCAGGCCGGCGACCGCCTCGATGATGTCGAGGCTCATCTCGAGCCGCTCGCTCTCCTCGGCGTCGATGGTGAAGCCGATCCCGCTGTCCCTGGCCAGCATGGCGAGCGCCTCCACCTGCTGGATCAGCGAGGGGACGCAGCGATCATATTGCGCGACCTCGTAGCGCGGGTGCAGGGCCGACAATTTGACCGAGATCGAATGTCCGCGCGCCGCGACCCGGCCGACGGCGCGGATCGCATCCTCATAGGAACGGAAATAGCGCTCCGCGTCGGGAAAGGTGCGCGCCGCTTCGCCGAGCATGTCGAAGCTCGCGGAGAAGCCCGCATTCTCGCTTTTCTCCATGCGGCGGATCGCTTCGTCGATGTTGCGGCCCATGACGAAGATCTCGCCCATCAGCCGCATCGCCGCGCCGACCGCCTGCCGGACGAACGGCTCCCCGACCCGGCCCATCAGCCGCTTGAGGCTGCTCGCCTGCTCGGTGCCGCTGACCAGAGCGCGGCCGATCACCAGCCCCCAGGTCGCCGAATTGACCAGCGTGGAATGGGACTTGCCGGCATGGGCGCGCCAGTCGGCATCGCCCAATTTGTCGGCGATGAGCTGGTCGGCGGTCTCCGGGTCGGGCACGCGCAGGAACGCCTCGGCCAGCGACAGCAAGGCGACGCCTTCCGACGTGTTGAGCCGATATTCCTGGAGGAACTGGTTGACCCAGCCCGAGGATTGGGCGGCGCGCAGACGGCCGAGCATCTCGCGCGCCCGGCCCTCGACCCGGGCGCGCGACTCGGCGTCGAGCCAGGCGTCCCTGAGCAAAGGCTTCAGCACTTCGGGCTCGGGGGCGCGGTGGAGGCGCCTCAATTCTTCTCTCGCGGTTGCCGTAGCGTCCGCCATACATCGTCCTTCGCGGGGCTTGAGTCTGGTGTGGGGGTGCCTCTAGACCGCCTCCATGCCCATCGCCAGCATCGAAGAAATTGCGTCGAGGGTCGGCCAGGAAGTCGGCATCTCCGACTGGATCCTGGTCGACCAGGTGCGGATCGACGCCTTCGCCGACATCACCGAGGATCCGCAATTCATCCACATCGACCCGGAGGCGGCGGCGCGAACCCCGTTCGGCGGCACCATCGCCCACGGTTTCCTCACTTTGTCGCTGCTCAGCCGAATGGCCGCCGACGCGATGCTGCGCCCGGCCGACGTGAAGATGGGCGTCAATTACGGCTTCGAAAAGGTGCGCTTCCTGGCGCCGGTCCGCTCCGGCAAGCGCGTTCGCGGCCGCTTCCGGCTCGACCGCTTCGACGAGAAGCGCCCGGGCCAGTGGCAGTTCACCCATCAGGTCACAGTCGAGATCGAAGGCGAGGACAAGCCGGCCCTCATCGCGGAGTGGATCGGATTGGTGTTCGTCTAAGGCGCGATCGGCTCAGTCTGAAGCAGCGACGTCATTGCGAGCAAATCGAAGCAATCCAGCTGCGGGGGCGAGGGTGGATTGCTTCGTCGCCTTCCTCGCAATGACAACCCGGCTACGATCACCCAAGCCGGCCGGGCCTTGGCCGTCGAATGTCTCGATACGACCCAAATCGGCCCTCCGCATGACGGCGACGTGTAACGTCCGCTTTCCACCCATTGCGGACGTTTCCACGAGGTGCGACATAGGAGGCTTGGAGGACGAACGCGTGGCGAAGTTGGTGAAGCGCGAGCCGGTGGGGAAGGCGGAATGATGTTGGCCTCTTTGGCACTGGCATTACAGGTAGCCTCGCCTCCCGCCGAGATTCCGCTGCGAGAGGTTTCCATTGGGTTTGGTACCTGTGAGGACTGGACGCGAGCCCGCTACTACTCCTCCGGGGCGAGAAGGACCGATGAGAGGGCGCGAAGGATGGAGCAATGGGTTTGGGGGTATTTGACGGCCTTCGAACGCCACGGGCGGCCACGTCGCAATGTGCAAACCGACGCGCGTAACGCCATTTGGCAGCAACTGGATGCCTATTGCGCCACCCATCCGCGGATTCTGTTTGGGGAAGCCGTGGGCATGCTAGTCGAGCAATCAAGGCGTCGCTCCTCGCGTCAGCGCTGATGGGTTTGTAGACTACATTATCGCCTCCGCTTTCGACCCATTGCGTCCTTTGCCGCCGATCCGTCACACCAGACCCATTGCAGGGAACTCACGACGTTCGGGCGACGAGTCAGGATCAGATTTCGCGCGACGCCAGAAGTTCTCGCAGCTCCAACAAGCGATGCCACCCCTCAGGCCGACACTCCCTAGAGGCTGCGCTGGCGATCCAGGCATCAAGTTTAGAGAGAAGCGCGACCTCCTCTCCACTGCCCTTCAACACCACCGTGCGCGGGTCGCATGAGCTCTGAATGTGCGGCCCGACATGGAGGTGTCGGAATCGGCGCGGTTCACCCGGCTTCGGACATTCAGCGACTTCCAGTAAAACGGAAAGCAAGGACCCATCAGCGTCCTCGAAGTCCGCGGCGAGCGAGCCGCCATCTCGGCAGGTGCCTGCTGAATGCAATTTCATTGCAAATCGTAGATCAGCACGCCTTCGATGGGAACGTCCGCTGTCCACCCCTTGCGGATGGCCAGCAACTTCCGCTTTCGGCCAATTGTGAATCGGCCGCATCCCCGCCCGGCAAGCGTCCGCGGCAGGCCCGGCGCGCCGGCGTCGCTGAGGTCTGTCTAAAGCGGCTGCGCCGCGCTAAGGGGCCGAAGATTGTCTTTCTCCCTGCGGGCGCAGCCCGTGGGGAGGGGGACCGCACGAAGTGCGGTGGAGGGGTGCGAGCGTAGCGAGCCGCACGGCGTTGGCCCCCTCCACCATGCTTCGCATGGTCCCCCTCCCCGTCCCGGGGAGGAACTAGAAAGGAATTCCCATGTCGATCCGCGACGCCGTCATCGTTTCCACCGCCCGCACGCCGATCGGCAAGGCCTATCGGGGCGCGTTCAATGCCACGCCCTCGCCCACGCTCGCCAGCCACGCGATCAAGGCGGCGGTCGAGCGCGCGGGGATCGACCCCGCCGAGGTCGACGACTGCATCATGGGCGCGGCGCTCCAGCAGGGCGTGCAGACCACGATCGGGCGCACCGCGGCTTTGCGCTCGGGGCTCCCGGTCACGGTCTCGGGCATGTCGATCGACCGGCAATGCTCGTCGGGACTGATGGCGATCGCGACCGCCGCCAAGCAGGTGATCGTCGACAGGATGGACGTGTGCGTGGCCGGCGGGGTCGAATCGATCTCGATGGTCCAGACGCCCGAGATGCGGGTCGGCTCGGACCCGGAGCTGCTGTCGATGCACAACGGCGTCTACATGCCGATGATCCAGACCGCCGAGGTGGTCGGCAATCGCTACACGGTGAGCCGCGAGCGCCAGGACGCCTACGCTCTGCGCTCGCAGCAGCGCACCGCGAAGGCGCAGGCGGAAGGGAGGTTCGACGACGAGATCGTCCCTGTGACGGCGAACATGGCCGTCAAGAACAAGGAGACCGGGGAGGTCTCGATGCAGGAGGTGACGCTCGCGAAGGACGAGGGCAATCGCCCGCAGACGACGATCGAGGACCTCCAGAAGCTGCAGCCGGTGATGGGCCCGGACGCGATGATCACCGCCGGCAACGCCTCGCAGCTCTCCGACGGCGCGTCCGCCTGCGTGGTGATGGAGGCGGGTCTCGCCGCGGAGCGCGGCCTCGCGCCGCTCGGCCGCTATGTCGGCATGGCCGTGGCCGGCACCGACCCGGACGAGATGGGCATCGGCCCGGTCTTCGCCGTCCCCAAGCTGCTCGGCCGCTTCGGCCTCAGCGTCGACGACATCGACCTTTGGGAGCTGAACGAAGCCTTCGCCGTCCAGGTACTCTATTGCCAGGAGCGGCTCGGCATTCCCGACGAGAAACTGAACGTCGACGGCGGCTCGATCTCGATCGGACACCCCTACGGCATGTCCGGCGCCCGCATGACCGGCCACGTGCTGATCGAAGGCAAACGCCGCGGCGCCAAATGGGCGGTCGTCACCATGTGCGTCGGCGGCGGCATGGGCGCGGCGGGGCTGTTCGAAGTGCTGTGAACGCGGCACTGCGCGGGCTGGCCGCGAAGCTGGGGCTGATGGGGCGCACGAAGCGTACCACCCTCCTTCTTTATTTCATTCTCGTCGGCGCGGCACGGCTCGCTCTGTCCCTCGCCGCCTTTCGCGACGTGCGGCGCGGGGGACTCTCGCCGGAAACGCTGGCGACTCTCGCCATCGTCCTGCCGTGGATGGACTTGGCCGCGCGGCTGGTCTTCTTCTGGCTCGCTGTACGCCGCTTCCACGATCAGGACCGGCCCGGCTGGCTGGTGCTCGCGCCATCATTGATGCTCGCGAGCGACCTCTTGTTCCCGGTGCCGCCTTTGGCCGCCCTTCTGGTCCTGGTCGGCTTCCTCGTGGCCTTGCTCCTGCCGCCCACGGTCGGTCCGAACCGATACGGGCCCGATCCTCGCGGCTGGCGCTCGCCCGAACATTATGCCGAGGAACGGCGCCTCGGACGCGCCACCTGAGCACCCGGGTCAGCGGCAGCCCCGCCAGCCCATCTCGCCGCGCGCGGCCTGGTCGAGGTGGAAATGGTCGCGGTGCGCCTCATTGTAGTCGGGCGAGAGCACGGTGGCGAACAGGCGGCAGGCGCCGTCGCGGACCTCGCGCAGGAAGTCGGCGCGGGCGCGGTCGCCGTCCCACTCCGCGAGAACGGCGATCCGCGTCCCGTCCTCGAGCCTGAAGCCCGCGACGTCGACCGCATTGGCGCGGGCATGCTCGCTCCAGGCGCCTTCGGCGCGGCCGTAGAGGCGGCGGCAGGAATAGCTGCCGAAATGCTCGATCGCGGCCACCCGGCGGCCGAAATGCCGGAGCGCGGCCGGCTGGACGACGTGCCATTCCCAAAGCGCGAGCGACGCGGCGACCGGGCAGCTCGTGCCGAGGCCGCCGGGGCGATAGTCGATTTCGAGCGCGCCGCCGCCGGTGAAGCGCACCGCATCGTCATAGCCGCATTGCTCCGACGCCCGCCGCGGTGGCAGCGAGACGAAGCGGATGCCGGCCTCGGTGAGAAGGCTGCGGCAGCGCCCGCCGTCGCCTCCGAGGCCGGCGAGCTTGCGGCCGGTAAAGGTGCCGACCGGCTGGGTCAAATCGAGCTTCGTCCACGGCATGTCTTCGGGATGGCGACGCGCGTAGCCGTAGAGGAGCAGCCCGGCGAATGCGACGAGCGCGACGGCAAGCAGCGCCTGGAGCAGCCGGAGCGAGCGCCGCACCGCGCCGCCTCAGCGCCGCCGCGCCGTCTCGAGCGGCTCGGAGGTGATCGGATAGCCGGAATCCTCCGGGATGCAGACGTGGGGCCGGCCGCCGCGCTCCTCGACCCAGGGCGTGATCGTCGCCACCGGATGCCGCGCCGCGTCGGCGCGCGCCTCCTCGATCGAGGCGAAAAGCGCCAGCCGCTCAAGGTTGCGGCGGGTCGGGAAGATGATTTGGGCGCGGCCGGAATCGACCTCGGCGAGCACGCCGGCGGCGCTCGCCCAGAAGGTGCGGACGGCTTCGCCGGCGTCGGCGCTGCCCGGCCCACCGCCCGGCGCCTCGGCGAGGAAGAAGAGAGTGTCGAAGCGCCGCGTCTCGCGGAAATTGGGGCACCAGCGCGCGAACGGCGTCAGCGCGGCGAGGTCGAACCGCAAACCCGCATCTTCAACCAAAGCCGCGAAGGGCGCGCCGCCGGCCAGCCCTTCCCGAAGCGACGCCGCGGTCGCCGCATCTGCCGCCGGCGACAGCGCCGCGGCCACGCCGGTCTCCTCGATCGTCTCCCGGATCGCCGCGATCCGCGCCGCGGCGTCCGGGATGTCGGGGAACGCCGCGGCGGCCGCTTCGTCGCCGGGCTCGATCCGCCCGCCGGGAAAGACCAAAGCACCCGCCGCGAACGCCATCGTCGCCGCGCGCTCCATGATCAGCAATTCCGGCGCGCCGCCGCCGCTCGCCGGGCGCATCAGGACGAGCGTCGCGGCAGGGACAGGCTCGGGCAAATCGGACATCGAGCGCCTGCTAGGCGCTTCAGGCTTGCGGCGGAAGAGGCGTGGGCGCGGTGGTGGAGCCGAGGGGGATCGAACCCCTGACCTCTGCAGTGCGATTGCAGCGCTCTCCCAGCTGAGCTACGGCCCCGCGCCAAGGCACGCCCCCATAGCGGCCGGGGGGGCGCCTTGCAATGCGCCAGATCGCCGCATTCGCCCGCCTTTTGGAGGCTGCCGAAGGGGACGCAGAAGTGAGCGACACCACCCGCGCCTGGCACCTCAAATCGCGGCCGAGCGGCACGCCGACGGCGGACAATTTCGATCTGAAGGAGGCGCCGCTGCCTGAGCTTGGCGAGGGCATGGTTCGGGTGCGCAACGCCTGGCTGTCGGTCGATCCCTACATGCGCGGCCGGATGAACGACGTCAAAAGCTACGTTCCCTCCTTCCAGGTCGGGGCGCCGATGGAGGGGGGCGCGGTCGGCACCGTCGTCGAGAGCCGCTCGGAGCATTTGAAAGAGGGCGAGACCGTCTTCCACATGCTCGGCTGGCGCGAGGAAGCGGTCGGCCCGGCGGGGCAGTTCAACAAGGTGCCGCCGCTTGGCGTCGCCGAGCATCAGTGGCTCGGCAATCTCGGCCTCACCGGCGCCACCGCTTATTTCGGCCTGCTCCGCGTCGCCGAGGCGAAGGAGGGCGATACGGTGTTCGTTTCCGCCGCGGCGGGCGCGGTCGGGTCGGCCGTGGTGCAGATCGCCAAGGCCAGGGGCATGACAGTCATCGGCTCGGCCGGCGGCGAGGAGAAATGCGCGTTCGTGCGCGAGATCGGCGCCGACGCGGCGATCGACTATAAGGCTGGCCCGCTGGTCAAGGCGCTCGCCGAGGCCGCGCCGAAGGGCATCGACGTCTATTTCGACAATGTCGGCGGCGATCATCTCGATGCCGCCTTCGCCACCGCGCGCAACAATGCCCGCTTCGCGATCTGCGGCATGATCGACAATTACAATGGCGGCGAGCCTCCCGCCTTCCGCTACATCATGCGCATGATCTCGGCCCGGATCGCGATGAAGGGGTTCATCTACACCGATTATCTGCCCGAGATGGCCGACTTCTACCGCGACATGGGCGGCTGGATCGCGAGCGGGCAGGTCAGGAGCCGCGAGACCGTCCGCGACGGTCTGGAGGCGATGCCGGAAGCGTTTCTCGACCTCTTCCGCGGCGCCAATATCGGCAAGATGCTGGTGAAGCTTTAGGGGACAGCCTATCTGGCTGTCCCCCCATGCTCGATGCCTGAACGAAGACAGCCAGATAGGCTGTCCCCTCCTAGACCAGCGCCTTCGCCCTCTCCCCGATCGCCCGCAAATCCTCCACGAACCGCGCATATTCCGCCTCGCGATTGTCCTGGAC
>DASQKE010000172.1:0-11693 GCA_035630675.1 Allosphingosinicella sp. | reverse complement strand
AAACTTCGACAGTCCGCCATAGCGTCACGCGACGGCGGAGCAACGAGAGTGAACACACATGGCCAAGAAAATCACGGGCTATATCAAGCTCCAGGTGCCCGCGGGCGCCGCCAATCCGTCGCCGCCGATCGGGCCGGCGCTCGGGCAGCGCGGGGTCAACATCATGGAGTTCTGCAAGGCGTTCAACGCCCAGACCGGCGAGATGGAGAAGGGGATGCCGATCCCCACCGTCATCACCGTTTATGCCGACCGTTCGTTCTCGTTCGAGATGAAGACCCCGCCGGCGACCTACTTTTTGAAGAAGGCGGCGAAGGTCAAGTCGGGCTCGAAGGAGCCGGGCAAGGTCAGCGGCGGCCGGGTCAAGCGCTCGCAACTGCGCGAGATCGCCGAATTGAAGATGAAGGATCTGAACGCCAACGATCTCGACGCCGCGGCGAAGATCATCGAAGGCAGCGCCCGCGCGATGGGCCTCGAAGTGGTGGAGGGCTGATCCGATGGCAAAGCTCAGCAAGAAGCTGAAGGCGATCGCCGCCAATGTCGACACGACCCGGCTCTACGGCGTCGACGAGGCGATCGAGGCGCTCAAGGCCAACGCCACCGCCAAGTTCGACGAGACCATCGAGGTCGCGCTCAATCTCGGCGTCGATCCCCGCCACGCCGATCAAATGGTAAGGGGCGTGGTGACGTTACCAGCCGGCACCGGCAAGGACGTCCGCGTCGCGGTGTTCGCGCGTGGCGGCAAGGCGGACGAGGCGACGGCCGCGGGTGCGGACGTCGTCGGCGCCGAGGATCTGATGGAGACGATCCAGGGCGGCACCATCGACTTCGACCGAGTCATCGCGACGCCCGACATGATGGGCATCGTCGGCCGGCTCGGCAAGATCCTCGGCCCCAAGGGCCTGATGCCGAACCCGAAGCTGGGCACGGTCACGCCGAACGTCACCGAGGCGGTCAAGGCGGCCAAGGGCGGCCAGGTCGAGTTCCGGGTGGAGAAGGCCGGGATCATCCATTCGGGCTTCGGCAAGGCGAGCTTCTCGAAGGAGGATCTGCGCCGCAACTTCGACGCGTTCGTCGACGCCATCGTCCGCGCCAAGCCGACCGGCGCCAAGGGCAAATATGTCAAGAAGGTCGCTTTGGCCTCGACCATGGGCCCGGGCCTCAAGATCGACGTCGCCGAGGTGGCGTCGGTCTAAGCCGCGCCTCCGGCACGACACCATGAAGGGCCGGGGCGGCGACGCTCCGGCCTTTTTCGTGCAAGGAAGCGAAATGGATCGGACGGAGCGGCGGCGGCAGCTGAGGGACGACGAGCGCAGGCTTCAGGGCGGGCTCGACCCCGGGCGGCCCGACGGGCCGCAGATCATGGAGCTGATGCGCTTGCTCCATGCGCGGCTCGAGGAGGCGCGCGGGGCGGGCACGCTCGCTCCGCTCGCCGCATTCTTCGAAGGCAATATGCGCGCCGCGTGGCGGGCGGAGCCGAGGCAGGCGCTCGCCTGCCGCCGGGGCTGCGCGCATTGCTGCCACGCCTGGGTGTCCGCCAGGGCGCCCGAAGTGCTGGTCGCCAAAGCCGCGATTCCATCGCGCGAGCGCGAGGTCGTGCGCTCGGCGGTCGAGGCGGCCTTCGCGGCGACCGCCGGCCTCGGCCCCGAGCAGCGCGCGGCGCTGGCCGCTCCCTGTCCGATGCTCGTCGCCGGCGAGTGCCGCATCTACGGCGCGCGGCCGGCGACCTGCCGCACGGCGGTCTCGCTCGACGCCGCCGTCTGCGCTGCCGCCTTCCGCCCCAACGCCGCACCTGTCGATATCCCGATGCCCGACTTCCACATCGTCATGCGCCGCGGCTATTCGATCGCGCTCGCGGGAGCGCTGAAGCGCGCGGGCTATGCCGCCGCATCCTACGAATTCATCGCCGCGATGCGGGCCGCGCTGGCCCGGGACGATGCGGAACGCGCCTGGCTCGCCGGCGAGGACGTCTTCGCCGCAGTCCAGACCGACCCGGGCAGCGACCCGTTCGAGCATCCTAGAAACCGCCAGGTCTACGAACTCGCCTTCGCGGGCCATTGACCGGCCGGCGAATAGGGTTGAACGCCCGCGCGATTCCTGTATAGGCGCCGCTTCGCTTGCGGGGTCTGGTCCTCGCGGGCGCCGTCCGAGACAGCCGGTGGGGGTTCGCCCCTTTAATCTTCCGGCCTAGACGGGGAAGCGTTTTTCCGGGCCCGCTTCGCGGCTTTCCGGGTCTGCCGAAGTCGCTGACTTCCGGCCGTCGACCACTCCCCTCTCGGACATATCCCGCCGGCACGCGGACTCGTTCCTGTGCCGGCTCAATCCCGTCGGAATGGTCCGCCGGGCCAAGGAGTGTAAGCATGGATCGAGCTCAAAAATCCGAGCAGGTCGCCGCGCTGAAGCAGACCTTTTCCGAGACCAGCGTGGTGGTCGTCACCCGCAATCTCGGCCTGACGGTGGCCCAGTCCAGCGCCTTGCGGAACCGGATGCGCGAGGCCGGCGCCCGCTTCAAGGTGACCAAGAACACACTCACCCTGATCGCGCTCGAAGGCACGCAATACGCCCCGATCAGCGGCATGCTGACCGGACCGACCGCGCTCGCCACGTCCGACGATCCCGTCGCCGCGGCGAAGGTGGCCGTCGATTTCGCCAAGACCACAGATCGCCTGGAGATCGTCGGCGGCGCGATGGGCGACACCATCCTCGACCTCGCGGGCGTTCGCGCGCTGGCCGAGCTTCCGTCTCTCGATGAGCTGCGTGCGCGGATCGTCGGCCTGATCCAGGCCCCGGCGACCAAGATCGCACGCACGATCAGCGAGCCGGGCGCAATGCTGGCCCGCGTCATCGGCGCCTATGCGGCGAAAGAGAACGCGTGATTGGGGACGTTTACCTGTCGCGCAGGCACGAGCAGAAAATCAGACGATCATTGGACAGGTAACTGTCCCCCCAAACAACCGAACTGGAGACTCAAAATGGCAGACATCAATTCCCTCGTCGAAAAGCTCTCCGAGCTCACCGTCCTCGAAGCCGCCGACCTCGCCAAGGCGCTTGAAGAGAAATGGGGCGTCTCGGCCGCGGCAGCGGTCGCCGCGGCTCCGGGTGGCGGCGGCGCCGCCGCCCCGGTCGAGGAAGAGAAGACCGAGTTCGACGTCATCCTCGTCAACGACGGCGGCAAGAAGATCAATGTGATCAAGGAAGTCCGTGCGATCACCCAGCTCGGCCTCGGCGAGGCCAAGGCGCTGGTCGAAAGCGCTCCCAAGCCGATCAAGGAAGGCGTGCCCAAGGCCGAAGCCGAAGAGCTTCGCAAGCGCCTCGAGGAAGCCGGAGCGACCGTCGAGGTCAAGTAAGGCTTTTTCGTCTCGAACCCGGAAACAGGGCGGCTCCCAGGCGGGGCCGCCCTTTTTCTTCGCCCGGAGCGCCTGCGCCCGAGCCGCGTTGGAGCGGCATGGACGCGACCATTGGAACGGCGGGCTGGAGCATTGCGGCGGAGTCGGCCGGTGCCTTCCCGCCCGAGGGGACGTCGCTCGAGCGCTACGCCTCCGTCTTCCGCGGCGTCGAGATCAATTCCTCCTTCCACCGCCCGCACCGGGCGTCGACCTGGGCGCGCTGGGCCCAAAGCGTCCCGGACGGCTTCCGGTTCGCGGTCAAGCTCCCCAAGACGATCAGCCACGAGCGCAGGCTCGCCGGCTGCGACGACCTGGTCGAACGCTTTCTCGAGGAGAGCGCGGGCCTCGGCGGCAAGCTCGGCCTGCTGCTGCTCCAGCTTCCGCCGAAGCTCGGCTTCGATCCAGAGCTGGCCGGGGACTTTCTCGCCGGCCTCGCCGCCCGGACCCCGGCGAGGATCGCCTGCGAGCCGCGCCACCCCGGCTGGTTCGAGCCCGCGGCGGACGCCCTGCTGGCGGGCCTGCGCGTCGCCCGGGTCGCGGCCGACCCCGCGCTCGTGCCGGCGGCGGGGGAGCCGGGAGGCTGGCGCGGCCTCTCATATTGGCGGCTGCACGGATCGCCGGTCATGTACCGGTCGGCCTACGGCGCCGGGCGGCTCGAACCTTATGCGGCGGCGATCGCCACCGCTTTGGCTGAGGGCCGCGAGGTCTGGTGCATGTTCGACAACACCGCCTCGTCGGCGGCAACGGCCGACGCCCTGGCGCTGCGGGCGCGGCTCGAGCGAGTCGGCCCTCCGGACCGTTGACCTCGCCGGCCCGCGCCCGGCACGCGCGACTGGCGTGACAGTCCGAAATCAGGACAGCGAGCCGCGCGCGCGGCTCGAAAGGGGAGCGCGCGACCGCGAAGGTCGGGTTTGCCGCGAAGAGCCGGCGGCGCAGCCGGAGCCGCGCCGCCGGACGGGATTATCAGTGCGCGGCGTTGCTCTCGACGGCATCGGCCTTGTTCTCGGCCGCATCGCGAACGTTGGAGGCCTGGTTTTCGAGCGCGTCGGCGCTGTTGTCGGCGGCCGCCTCGACATTGTCGGCCTGGTTCTCGAGCGCGTCGGCCTGATTGTCGGCCGCTTCCTCGATATTGTCCGCCTTGTTCTCGGCGGCATCGTTACCGCTGCCGCAGGCGGCGAGAGCGAGCGCGCCGGCGACGGCCGCTGCTTTGAGGATGATCTTCATTTGGTGCCCCTTTTTTCTGTCCGTCCAAAAGAGACGCTCCGGCCGCGGCGAGCGGCCGAAGCGCCCAGGGAACTGCGTGACGTCAGAACCCGCGCAAATGGTAACATAGGATATCGGAGGCCGACAAGAGCGGCGGCGACGGCCCCGCTTCAGCCGGTTCCCGCCTGCCACAGGCGGTAGCGCAGCTCGTCGCGCCAGGCTTCGACCGTCACCGTTTCGCCCGGCACCGTCTCGAGCGGTGCATCGAACGGATGGAAGACGAGCGGCCAATGCGATCGCGCCCCGGGCACGTTCTCATAGTCCTGCTCCTCGTCGAGTCGCAGCCGGATCCACTGGACCGCCCCGTCGACGCGCCCGCCGGTCGAGGCGAGCCCGACGCTCGCGCGCTCCTCGGGCGCGAAGTCGCAGGCCGCGAAGTCGAACGCGAACAGGTCCGCTGGGGTGCTCCTCAGCTCCAGCCTCGGATCGTGCGCCGCCACGTCCACAGCGAGCGTCGCATGGCGGTTGAACGGACTGAGGTCGAACCCCTCCACCTTGCCCACCGGCCGCCGCCGGCGCCCCTGATGCGCGGCCAGCGCGACGCGGATCGAGGCGCTTGCGGGCAGCATCCGCGCCCCGGGCCGCCCCAGCTCGCGCATTGCGTGGCGAAGCGAGGGGAGGGCGCCCTCGCCGACGAGGTGATGCGAGAAAATCTCGGAGACGATGAGGTCCGCGCCGCCGCCGATCTCCTCGCGCGTCAGCTTGGTCGAGTGGCGGCCGATCACCGTGACCTTGTCGGCGAGACCGTTCGCGCCGACGATCTCCCGCGCCGTCTCGGCGAGCGTCGCATTGGCTTCGACCGCGTATGCATGCGCGGCGCCCGCGCGCGCCGCGATCATCGACAGCAGCCCCGAGCCTGCGCCGATGTCGAGCACGGTCTTGCCGACCGCGTGCCGCTCGATCGCGCTGCGGTAGGCGGCGTTGCGCGCCTCGTCGGCGAGCATGCCGAGATGAAAGCCCGGGACCCGGTGCGAGAGCACTATCGCCGCCGCTTCCCGCATCGCCCGGTCGTTCGCCGCCGCCGCCAGCGCCTGTCGCACCAGCGCCGCGGCCTTGCGGCCCTCGCCGGCGTCCACCAGCGCCGTCCCCATCGCCACCAGATGCCCCGGCCCTCCGGAAAAGCCCGTCTTCCGCTCCTCGCTCACCCGGTGCTCCCAATGCCGATCCGATCGCCTTCTGGCTGGCAGCGGCGACCGAAAGCAAGCCTCCGCTTTCGGGAAGCCGTGGTTTGACAATGCCCTCTGCGCTCCCTAGATAACCCTCACATCCCACCGGATCGGAACAGGACGCGCCGTCGCGCAGCGCGTTCAACGCATTGATCGGTGAGGATCTATCGGACGTGCGAAGCTGCGGTTCCCAAGGAGGGGACTTGCGGCTTTTTGCGTCTTGAAGCGCGCCCGGCGCCGCCCGCTCCCAGCGGCGAGCCGCCGAAAAAGAAGATGGATTCCCGCTTTTCGCGGGGATGACGAGACAGAGGCGAGACCCGATCCCCATGGCGAAATCCGCAGCAATCAGCGCAGCCCCGACCGAGAACCGGTCCACCGCGTCCAAGCGCATCCGCAAGATCTTCGGCAACATCCACGAAGTCTCCGAGATGCCGAACCTGATCGAGGTGCAGCGCGAAAGCTACGAGCAGTTCCTGCGCTCGCGACCGCAGGACAGCTATGTTTCCGGGCTGGAGAAGACTCTGCGCAGCGTGTTCCCGATCCGCGATTTCGCCGGAACCGCCGAGCTCGATTTCGTCAATTACGAGCTTGAGGATCCGAAATACGACACCGACGAGTGCCGCCAGCGCGGCATGACCTATGCGGCGCCGATGCGGGTGACGTTGCGCCTGATCGTGTTCGAGGTCGACCCGGACACCGAGACCCGCTCCGTGCTCGATATCAAGGAGCAGGACGTCTATATGGGCGACATGCCGCTGATGACGTCCAACGGGACGTTCATCATCAACGGCACCGAGCGCGTCATCGTCTCGCAGATGCATCGCAGCCCGGGCGTCCTGTTCGACCATGACCGCGGCAAGACCCATGCCTCGGGCAAATATCTCTTCGCGGCGCGGGTGATCCCGTATCGCGGCTCGTGGCTCGACTTCGAATTCGATGCCAAGGACATCGTCAACGTCCGCATCGACCGGAAGCGCAAGTTGCCGGTCACCGCCTTGCTCCACGCGCTCGAAATGTCGAGCGAGGAGATTTTGAACCTGTTCTACAACCGCGTCGTCTTCGTGCGCGGCGAGGGCGGCTGGAAGATTCCGTTCGTTTCCGAGAATTGGCGCGGCCAGAAGCCGATGTTCGACGTCGTCAACGCCGAAACCGGCGAGGTCGCGTTCGCCGCCGGGACCAAGATCACTCCCCGCGCCGCCACCAAGGCGTCGAAGGAGGGCCTCAAGGACCTCATCATCCCGACCGAAGAGATTATCGGCCGCTATTCCGCGCTGGACCTGGTCAACGACAAGACCGGCGAGATCTACGTCGAGGCCGGCGACGAGATCAGCGCCGAGAATCTCGAGAGCCTGGACAAGGCCGGCATCGACCGGATCGAGCTGCTCGACATCGACCATGTTTCGACCGGCCCCTGGATCCGCAACACGCTGAAGGCCGACAAGGCCGAGGACCGCGACCACGCTTTGTCCGACATCTACCGGGTGATGCGCCCGGGCGAGCCGCCGACGCGGGAGACCGCCGAGGCCCTCTTTGCCGGCCTGTTCTTCGATCCGGAGCGCTACGACCTCTCCGCGGTCGGCCGCGTCAAGCTCAACATGCGCCTCGACCTCGACGCCGAGGACACGGTGACGACGCTCCGCAAGGAGGACATCGTCGCGGTGGTGAAGACCCTCGTCGACCTGAAGGACGGCAAGGGCGACATCGACGACATCGACAATCTCGGCAACCGCCGCGTTCGCTCGGTCGGCGAGCTGCTCGAGAACCAGTATCGCGTCGGCCTGCTCCGCATGGAGCGCGCCGTGAAGGAGCGGATGAGCTCGGTCGACGTGTCGACCGTGATGCCGAACGATCTGATCAACGCCAAGCCGGCGGTGGCCGCGGTGCGCGAATTCTTCGGTTCCTCGCAGCTCTCGCAGTTCATGGACCAGACCAACCCGCTTTCCGAAGTGACCCACAAGCGCCGCGTTTCGGCCTTGGGCCCCGGCGGTCTGACGCGCGAGCGCGCCGGCTTCGAGGTGCGCGACGTCCACCCGACCCATTATGGCCGCATCTGCCCGATCGAGACTCCGGAAGGGCCGAACATCGGCCTGATCAACTCGCTCGCCTCGTTCAGCCGGGTCAACAAATACGGCTTCATCGAGACGCCCTACCGCAAGATCGCGGACGGCAAGGTGACCTCGGACGTCGTCTACTTGTCGGCAATGGAGGAGGCCAAGCACACGATCGCGCAGGCCAATGCCGAGCTCGACGCCAAAGGCGGCTTCACCGAGGAGCTGATCTCCTCGCGGCGCAACGGCGATTTCCTGATGGCGCCGCGCGAGCAGATCACCTTGATGGACGTCAGCCCCAAGCAGCTGGTCTCGGTCGCGGCCTCGCTCATTCCGTTCCTCGAGAACGATGACGCCAATCGCGCCTTGATGGGCTCGAACATGCAGCGCCAGGCGGTGCCCCTGATCCGCGCCGAGGCGCCGCTCGTCGGCACCGGCATGGAAGAGACGGTGGCGCGCGATTCCGGCGCGGCGATCGCGGCGCGGCGCTCCGGCTTCGTCGACCAGGTCGATGCGATGCGCATCGTCGTGCGCGCGACCGAGGAGGTCGAAGCCGGCCGCTCGGGCGTCGACATCTACACTTTGATGAAGTTCCAGCGCTCGAACCAGAATACCTGCATCAACCAGCGCCCGCTGGTGAAGGTGGGCGACTTCGTCCAGAAGGGCGACGTCATCGCCGACGGTCCCTCGACCGAGCTCGGCGAGCTCGCTCTGGGCCGAAACGTGCTGGTCGCGTTCATGCCCTGGAACGGCTACAATTTCGAGGATTCGATCCTGATCTCCGAGCGGATCGTGAAGGACGACGTCTTCACCTCGATCCACATCGAAGAGTTCGAGGTGATGGCCCGCGACACCAAGCTCGGGCCGGAGGACATCACCCGCGACATCCCCAATGTCGGCGAGGAGGCCCTCAGGAACCTCGACGAGGCGGGCATCGTCTATATCGGCGCCGAGGTGGAGCCGGGCGACATCCTCTGCGGTAAGATCACGCCGAAGGGCGAGAGCCCGATGACGCCGGAGGAGAAGCTGCTGCGCGCCATCTTCGGCGAAAAGGCGTCCGACGTGCGCGACACCTCGCTGCGCCTGCCGCCGGGCGTTCAGGGCACCGTCGTGGAAGTCCGTGTCTTCAATCGGCACGGCATCGATATCGACGACCGCACCCGCACCATCCAGACCGAGGAAAAGGACCGCCTCAGGAAGGACGCCGAGGACGAGCGCGCGATCCTGAAGCGCTCCTCCTACACCCGGCTCCGCGAGATGCTGCTCGGCCATGTCGCCACGGCGGCGCCGAAGGGCGTCAAAAAGGGCGACAAGATCGGTGCCGAGACGCTCGACGGCGTCGAGACGTTCGAGTGGTGGAAGTTCGCGGTGAAGGACGATGCCGTCCAGGCCGATCTCGAGGCCGTCCGCGCCCAGTATGAGGAAGCGGAGGGCGCGATCAAGCGCCGGCTCGAGGACAGGATCGAGAAGCTCGAGCGCGGAGACGAGCTGCCGCCGGGCGTCCTGAAGATGGTCAAGGTGTTCGTCGCGGTGAAGCGCAAGCTGCAGCCGGGCGACAAGATGGCCGGCCGCCACGGCAATAAGGGCGTCATCTCCCGCATCCTGCCGGAGGAGGACATGCCCTTCCTCGAGGACGGCACCCCGGCCGACATCGTGCTCAACCCGCTCGGCGTGCCGTCGCGCATGAACGTGGGCCAGATCTTCGAGACCCATCTCGGCTGGGCCGCGCGCGGCCTCGGCCGGCAGGTCGCGGCCTTGCTCGAAGACATCGCCCATAAGAATGAGGGTCTGGAGAGCAAGGACGTCGCCAAGGTCCGCAATACGCTGAAGGACATATACGGCGCCAATTACGACGCCGACATCGATGCGCGGACCGACGAGGACCTGATGGAGCTCGCCGCCAACCTGACCGGCGGCATCCCGATGGGCACGCCGGTGTTCGACGGCGCGCGCGAGGCCGACGTTTCGGCGATGCTGCGCAAGGCGGGGCTCGACGAGAGTGGCCAGGTCACCTTGTTCGACGGCCGCACCGGCGACACGTTCGATCGCAAGGTGACCGTGGGCTATATCTACATGCTCAAGCTCCACCACCTCGTCGACGACAAGATCCACGCGCGCTCGATCGGCCCCTACTCGCTCGTCACCCAGCAGCCGCTGGGCGGCAAGGCGCAGTTCGGCGGCCAGAGGTTCGGCGAGATGGAGGTGTGGGCGCTCCAGGCCTACGGCGCCGCCTACACGCTGCAGGAGATGCTGACGGTGAAGTCGGACGACGTCATCGGCCGCACCAAGGTCTATGAGGCGATCGTCAAGGGCGACGACACGTTCGAGGCCGGCATCCCCGAAAGCTTCAACGTGCTCGTCAAGGAGATGCGCTCGCTGGGCCTCAACGTGGAGCTGAACAGCCACGAGGTCGACGAAGACGGTTTCGCGGAGGCGGCGGAATAGGATTGGGGCGCCGGAACGGCGTCCTCTCCCCTCCATCCGCGACCGAAGATTTCCCCTGAAAGGGACGACAAATGAACGAACTCACGAATTTCGCCAATCCGGTGGTCAAGCCGGAGACCTTCGACATGATCAAGATCGGCATCGCCTCGCCCGAGCGCATCCGGTCCTGGTCGTTCGGCGAGATCAAGAAGCCGGAGACCATCAACTACCGGACGTTCAAGCCCGAGCGCGACGGCCTGTTCTGCGCGCGCATCTTCGGTCCGATCAAGGATTACGAGTGCCTGTGCGGCAAGTACAAGCGCATGAAATACAAGGGCATCGTCTGCGAGAAGTGCGGCGTCGAGGTCACCGTCTCCAAGGTCCGCCGCGAGCGCATGGGCCATATCGAGCTGGCCGCTCCGGTCGCCCATATCTGGTTCCTGAAGTCGCTGCCGTCGCGCATCGGCCTTCTGCTCGACATGCAATTGAAGCAGCTCGAGCGAATCCTCTATTTCGAATCCTATGTCGTCATCGAGCCGGGCCTGACCCCGCTCGAAAAATACCATCTGCTGACCGAGGACGAATTGCTCTCGGCGCAGGACGAATATGGCGAGGACGCTTTCTCGGCCGGCATCGGCGCCGAGGCGGTCAAGCAGATGCTGATCGACCTTGACCTCGAGGGCGAGCGCGAGATCCTGCTCAAGGACCTCGCCGAGACCAAGTCCGAGCTCAAGCCCAAGAAGATCATCAAGCGGCTGAAGGTGGTCGAGAGCTTCCTCGATTCCGGCAACCGTCCGGAATGGATGATCCTCGACGTCGTCCCGGTGATCCCGCCGGAGCTGCGCCCGCTCGTCCCGCTGGACGGCGGCCGCTTCGCGACCTCCGACCTCAACGACCTCTATCGCCGCGTCATCAACCGCAACAACCGCCTCAAGCGGCTGATGGAGCTGCGCGCGCCGGACATCATCGTGCGCAACGAGAAGCGCATGCTCCAGGAGGCGGTCGACGCCTTGTTCGACAATGGCCGCCGCGGGCGCATCATCACCGGCGCCAACAAAAGGCCGCTCAAGTCGCTCAGCGACATGCTGAAGGGCAAGCAGGGCCGCTTCCGCCAGAATCTGCTCGGCAAGCGCGTCGACTATTCGGGCCGTTCGGTCATCGTCACCGGTCCGGAGCTCAAGCTCCACCAGTGCGGCCTGCCGAAGAAGATGGCGCTCGAGCTGTTCAAGCCGTTCATCTATTCGCGCCTCGACGCCAAGGGTCTCTCGATGACCCTGAAGCAGGCCAAGAAGTGGGTCGAAAAGGAGCGCAAGGAAGTCTGGGACATCCTCGACGAGGTGATCCGCGAGCATCCCGTGCTCCTGAACCGCGCGCCGACGCTGCACAGGCTCGGCATCCAGGCGTTCGAG
>DASQKE010000171.1:0-9593 GCA_035630675.1 Allosphingosinicella sp. | reverse complement strand
GTCGAGGGTCACCACCTTGCCGTCGGACGGCAACGCCAGGGCCATGGCCAGCGTCCCATAACCCGTGAAGCAACCGATCTCCAGAACCCGCCGCGCGCCCGTCAGCTCGATCAGGAAGGCCAGCAGCTGTGCCTGCTCGGTCGAGCTGCGCATGCCGCCATCGGACAGCGCGTCGGTGGCCTGCCGTAGCACCCGCAGGGCCGGATGCTCGCGCAGGCCGACCTCGAGCAAGTAGTCGTGAAGCCGGTCCGACAGGTCGATGGTGCGCGGGCTCAAGGGCGTCAGCCCCTTTTGCCCATTTCCTTCGCCGCTTCCAGCACCTCCTCGACATGGCCCGGCACCTTCACGTTGCGCCAGACCTTGGCGATGGCGCCATTGCGGTCGACGAGGAAGGTCGAGCGGTCGACGCCCATGTACTTCCGTCCGTACATGGATTTCTCGATCCAGACGCCGTAGGCCTCCGCCGCCGCCTTTTCGGTGTCGGCCGCCAGCGTGATCGTAAGCCCGTATTTTTCCTTGAACTTGTCGTGCTGGCGCTCGTCGTCGGGCGAGATGCCGACGATCAGCGTCTGCAGCGCATCGAACTCGGGCTTCTTCTCCGAGAAGCCGATCGCCTCCTTCGTGCAGCCCGAGGTGTCGTCCTTGGGATAGAAATAGAGGATGAGCTTGTTGCCGCCGAAATCGGCCGGGCTGATCGCCCGCCCGTCCATCGCCTCGAGCTTCACGTCCGGAACCGGATCGCCCTCGTTCACCATCTCATCTCTCCTGTCCCGTCACCTCGCGCCACAAGGCCGATACCCTCTGCCGCGCCTCGTCCTCGGCCGCAAGGAGCGCGTCCCAGTCGCTCTGGCCGCAGGCCTTGGCGACGAGCGGCCGCGTGGCCGGCGGCGGCGCCTCCGATTCCGGGGCGACGAGGCGGAAGATGACCAGCATCCGGCTGAGCAGCCGCAGCGCCGGATCGATCTCGTCCGAAACCAGGCCGGCCGCGGCGAGCTCGGCCAGCGCGTATTCGAGATGGGGATCGAGGCCGATGCCGTGGCGCAACTGCAGCATGTGGACGGCGAATTCGAGGTCGACGAGGCCGCCCGGGCCCAGCTTGACGTCGAGCGGCCCCAGCGGCGGCTTGTGCGCCGCGATCTCGGCCCGCATCGCCACCGCGTCCGCGATTGTCTTGGCCGGATCGCGCGGACGGCGCAGCACCGCGTGGATCGACTCGCGCAGCGCCGCGCGCGCGCCGGCCGATCCGTAGACCGGCCGGGCGCGCAGCAGCGCCATATGCTCCCAGGTCCAGGCCTGCTCGCCTTGATAGCGCTCGAAGCTTTCGACCGAGATCGCCAGCATTCCGTCCTGCCCCGAGGGGCGAAGCCGCGTGTCGACGTCGTAGAGCGGCCCGGCGGCGGTCGCGACCGAGAGCGCGGCGGTGACACGCGGCGCGAGCCGGTTGAAATAATCGGTCGCGCGCAGCGGCCTCGGACCGTCGGATTCGGCCTCGTGGGTGCCGCTGAACAGATAGACCAGATCGAGATCGGAGGCGTGGGTCAGCGCCTCGCCGCCGAGCCGGCCCAGGCCGAGGATCAGGAGCTCCGAACCCGGCACGCGGCCGTGACGGGCTTCGAAATCGGCGACGGCCGCATCCGCGAGCACATTGATCGCGGCCTCGGCCACCCGCGAATAGCCTTCAGTCACCTCGATCGGGTCGCGGTGCGCGGCGACGAGCTGCACGCCGAGCGCGAAGCGGCGCTCGTTGACGCGCCGGCGGACGCGGTCGAGCACCATCTGATAATCCTCGTCGGCCCGGTCCGGGCGGGCGAAGTCGGCGGCGAGCGCGTCGACCGGCGGCACCGGCGCGAAGGCGCTGGCATCGACCAGAGTGTCGAGCAGGTCCGGACGGCGGCCGAGCTGCTCGGCGAGCGCGGGGGCGTGGCTGAGCAAGGTGGCGAGGATCCGGGTCAGCGCCGGTTGCGCCTCCAGCAGCCGGAAGAAATTGACCCCGGTCGGCAGCCGCTCGACGAGCCGGTCGAAGCGGTTCATCGCCCGCATTGGGTCCGGCGCCTTGCCGAACGCCTCGGCCAGCACCGGCAGCATCGCCTCGAAGGCAGCGCGCGCCGCGGGCGTGCGCAGCGAGCGGATCCTGCCCGAGCGCCAGCCCTCGATCCTGAGCCGCGCCGCGATCGGATCGTCGAAGCCGGCTTGCGCGAGGCGCGCATCGAGCGGCTCGGGCCCCTCCGGCAGCTGGTCGCCCTCGCCGGGGTCGAGCCCGTCATAGGCCGCCGCGACCGCCCGCACCGCCGGCTCCACTGCGGCGAGCAGAGCGGCGCCGTCTGCCAGGCCGTGAAGCCGCGCCACATTGTCGAGCTCCGCCGCGACGCGCGGGAGCTCGTGGGTCTGGCGGTCCTCGACCATCTGCAGGCGGTGCTCGACGGTCCGCAGCAGACGATAGGCCCCCGCCAGCGCCTCCGCCTGCTCCGCGCCGATCCGTCCCGCCTGGGCGAGGGCGCTCAGCGCATCGAGCGTCGCCGGCACCCGCAGGCCCGGCTCGCGACCGCCGTGAATGAGCTGGTGGATCTGGGCGAAGAACTCGATCTCGCGGATCCCGCCCCGGCCGCGCTTGACGTCGAAGCCGGGGCCGAACGCCTGGACCTGCGCATAATGGTCGCGGATGCGGCGGGTGATCGCCTGGATCTCGCCGATCGCGCCGAAATCGAGGCTGCGACGCCAGACGAACGGGTGAATCGCCTCCAGGAAGTAGCGCCCGAGCGCCTCGTCCCCCGCGACGAAGCGGGCCCGGATGAACGCCGCCCGCTCCCACGGAAGCGCGGACGACTCGTAATAGCCGATCGCCGCCCCCACCGGCAGCGCAATGGGTGTCACCTCGGGCGAAGGCCTCAGCCGCAAATCAACCCGAAACGCATAGCCCTCCTCGGTCCGCTTCTGGAGCATCTCGACGACTCGCTTCGCCACCCGCACCGCGCCTTCGCCGGCATCCTCGCGCGGCCGCAACGGCAGCCGGCCCGGATCGAACAGGAACAGGATGTCGACGTCGGACGAATAATTGAGCTCGCGGCTGCCGAGCTTGCCGAGCGCGATCACCGCGAAGCCGCGCGGCGCCTCGGCCGGCGTCCGCTCGGCGATCGCCGCGGCGACGGCGCGATCGAGGCAGCGGTCGGCCAGCTCCGACAAGGTCTCGACGACGGTCTCGAGCGGCAGAAAGCCGGCAAGATCGCCCACGCCGAGCGCCAAGGCGACGCCGCTCCGCTCGCGCCGCATCGCCGCCATCGGCTCTTCGGCGCCGTGCGCCCTCGCCGCGTCGAGCGCCGCATCGATCGATCCCGACGCCAGCGTCTCCGCCACGGCCGGCAGCGCCAGGAGCTGCTGCCTCAGGAAGGGCGAGCAGGCGCGGGCCCGGTCGAGCGCCGCGTTAATCGCGCGTTTACTTAGTGTTTCATCCATACAACAGGGCCGGGCCGATCCGTTTTGCGGGCGCAACCATTGCAACCCGCGGCGCTAACATACGTTGGTGCGGACGTGGATACACTCAACTCGAAACGGCAGGCGATGACCAATGCCCCCGCAAGGCGGTTCGTGAAGGTGGCCCCGCCCACCGTTCACGCCGGCGTCGGCAACGCTTTGCGCCAGGCCTTCCAGATGGACGGTGAAGCGCGCTCGCTGAAGATGTTCGAGGACCTTCTCACCCGCCTCGACTGAGCGGAGAATCCGCTCGGCGTCTATTCCTCGTCGCTTAAATCGCGGTGGGGATCGCGGTCCTTGGAGAGGTCGTCCACTTCACTCATGATGCTCTGGAGCGCGGTGCGGCCGGGCTCGGTCGCATGCTCGCGGCGCGAGGGGAGCTTGCCGTCCGTGAGGAGGTTCTCGAGCGCGACCCGTCCACGGGCTACCCGGCTCTTGATCGTGCCGACCGCGCAGCCGCAAATCTCGGCCGCCTCCTCGTACGCGAACCCGCCGGCGCCGACGAGGATCAGCGCCTCGCGCTGCGGCTGCGGCAAATGGAGCAAAGCGCGCTGCATGTCGGACAGCTCGACATGGCGATCCTGGCTGGCGGGCGCGGCGAGCAAACGCGAGGCGGTGATCTCGTCCCAATCGCCTTTGAAGCGCGCGCGGCGCATCTGGCTCAGGAACAGGTTCCTGAGGATGATGAAGGTCCAGGCGCGCATGTTGGTGCCAGCCTGAAAGCGCTTGCGTGCCGCCCACGCCTTGAGCAGCGTTTCCTGGACGAGATCGTCGGCGAGGTCGCGGCTGCCCGAGAGCGAGCGGCCGAACGCGCGCAGATGCGGGATGACCTGCGCGAGCTGGTCCTTGAACTCGTCGTCCGGCAACGGCACCGGCTCGAACGGGACGGAGGGGCTCTCGTCCGCGTCGTCGTCCTCGTCGATGTCTGCCGGCCGTTCGCCCGCCATCACGCCCCCGATCCGTACTCAAACAAGAAGATGGTCATGCCCATGGCGGCGCCGGGCGGCGCCGTCGCTCCTTTCGTCATGTAGGTGCTCAGCCGGCCAAAAAATAGACCAGCACGAACGCGACGACGACCAGGAACAGGCCCCAGCCGAGGATGTAGCGCGTCATCCGCGGCGTCGTGCCCGCGCGGGCTTCGGTGGTGGTGATATGCTCCGGCCCGTCGTTCATGCCGTCATTCGCCCCTCGGGTTCCATTCGTTTCGGCACGCAAACGCCCGCCCGCCGAGCGGGTTCCTCACGCGGCGGCCGGAATCGTCGTCGTGTCGAAGAACAAGGCCTGCGCGATCGCCGCCTTCACGGTGGAGCGCTGGAAGGGCTTGGTGATCAGGAAGGTCGGCTCCGGACGCTCGCCGGTCAGAAGCCGCTCGGGGAAAGCGGTGATGAAGATCACCGGCACCTGGAACTCGGCCAGGATGTCCTTGACCGCATCGATCCCCGAGCTGTCGTCGGCGAGCTGGATGTCGGCGAGGACTAGCCCCGGCCGCCGCGCTAGCGCCTGGGCCAGCGCTTCGTCGCGGGTGACGGCGACGCCGGTGACGGTGTGGCCGAGGTCGCGGACGATCGTCTCGATGTCCATCGCGATGATCGGCTCGTCCTCGATGATGAGCACCTCGGCGCGGGTCTGCCGCTCGATCTCGGCGAGCGCCTCGGTGACCAGGGCTTCAACCTCGTCCGGGCCGGCGCCGATCAGATAGCCGGCATCCTCGGACGTGAAGCCCTCCATCGCGGTCAGCAGCAGCGCCTGGCGCGAAAGCGGCGTGATCCGCGCCAGCCGCTGGTGGGCGATCAGCTCCTGGCCGTCGCCGTCGGTATTGTTCGGATCCTCTTCGATGTTCGCCGAAGACCAGATCGCGTGGAAGGTGCGGTAGAGGCCGAGCCGCGGATCGACGTCGCGCGGGAAGTCACCCGGCGCGGCGACGATCGCCTCGAGCGTCGCGCGGACGAATGCGTCGCCATGCGCCTGGCTCCCAGTCAGCGCGCGGGCGTAGCGGCGAAGAAAGGGAAGATGCGGCGCGAGATCCTGGCCAAGCGACATGTTCCTTGCGACTCCTATGTTCGTTAGGGCGCCTATTGGTTGGCCGTCCCCCGCATTGCAAGCCCGTCGTCACGGACCTGAAACGGCGCTCGCGGTCGCAGCAAAAAAGCCGTCCCCGCGGTTCGCCTGAGCGTGGAACCATTGGCCGAGTTTTTTGTTTCCATGGCCGCGCGGGCGATTTGTTTCGCTCCGCAAACAATGGGGTCTGTGCAGCGGGGACGGCAGCGCTGAAGCTGGTCTGGCAGAGCTCTTGGGGTATCTATTTTGGCGGGCGCGGGGCGTGCCGTGCGAGGGGGAAAGCCAGTTGAGCGCGGATGAAAAAGACGGCGAGCGCCGGCGAAAGTCCCCTGATGCGACCGGCAGCGACCCTGCCCCGGCCGAGACGACGAAGAAGAAGAAACCTCCCCCCGCTCCCGAGTTCGGCCACGCGCTGCGCTCGGCCTATCAACGCACGCTCGACGAGGATATCCCGCCCGAAATGCTCGATTTGCTGGGAAAGCTCGGATAGGACCGCGCCCGGAGACGTTCAGAGGGCGTGACTAACGACAATAAGGGCTGGATGGGCATGAGGCTCGGCGCGCTGTCGACCGGGGTCAAGATGCTGCTCATCCTGGCAGCCGGGCTGCTCCCGCTCGGCATCGTGGCCGTGCTCGCTTCCCTCTACAATGCCCGCGAGAACTCCAATCGCGACGATGTCGAGATGCGCGCGGTGCTGAACGCGACCGCCCAGCGCTTCGATACTGCCGTCGGTCGCATCGGCGTCGTCATCCGCTCCGCCGCACCGGCGCTCGGCGTTGCCCCTGCGGGCACCGATCTGTGCCGGCGCACGATCGAGCGTGTGAGGCCGCTCCAGATCGCCGAAGTGCGCTACGCGATCTTCTCGCCGGACGGCCGGACGCTTTGCACCTCGCCCGGCTACGCACCCCCCGGCGGCGCGGCTGCGCGCGCCTCGCGGCTGGAGATCAGCCCAGACGGGCGGCTGCTGCGGTTCGTGCTCATCGATGCCGGCGGACGGATCGAAGGCGCCGGCGAATTCTCGCGCGGCGCGCTCACCCGGCTGGTCCGTCCCGAAGAAGCGGCGGGGGCGTTCGACCTCGACCTCGGCCAGGGCGGCCGCACGATGGTCCTCCACCGCGGCGGTGAGCCCGGGCGCTTCCAGCAGGAGCTCTCCTTGAGCCGGCGCGTCGCCGGAGGGCTCGAGCTGCGGCTGCGCGCGGCGCGCAACCCGATCACGGCCGCCGAGCTGCTGATGATCCTGCTGCCGATCCTGATGCTGCTCGCCGCCGCTCTGATCGGCTGGTGGATCGCCGACCGGCTGCTGCTTCGGCCGCTGGTCCGGATGCAGCGGGCGGTCGCCGCCTATCGCCCGGGCGACCTCGCGCCCGCTTTGCCGAGCCTGAGCTCCCCGGCGCGCGAGATCACGGACCTCGGCCAGTCGTTCAACCAGGTTACCCGCACCGTCGCTCGCCACGAAGCGGAGCTCGAAGCGGCGGTGGAGCGGCAGTCGCGGCTGGTCCGCGAGGTCCACCACCGGGTCAAGAACAACCTCCAGGTGGTCGCCTCCTTGCTCAACCTCCATGCGCGCGGATCGAAGAGCGAGGATGTCGCCGCCGCTTATGCCTCGATCCAGCGGCGCGTGGACGCGCTCGCCGTCGTCCACCGCAACCACTATGCCGAGCTCGAGGAGAATCAGGGCGTCGCCCTGCGCTCGCTGATCTCCGAGCTCGCCGCCAATCTGCGCGCCACCGCCCCCGCCTCCGCCTCGCACATGCAGATCCGGATCGACGTCGAGCCCTTTTACGGCACCCAGGACGTTGCCGTCTCGGTCGCCTTCCTGGTCACCGAGATCGCCGAATTCGGCATGCTGTGCGGCGCCACCTGGGTGGCGATTACGCTCGAGGGCGCCGGCCCCGGCGTCGCTTCCCTCGCGGTCGAATCGGACAGCCTCGCCGGCGAGATCAGCTGCGACCCGCAGCTGTTCGAGCGCTTCGACCGGATCATCACCGGCCTGTCGCGACAATTGCGCTCGACCCTCGAGCGCGTCCCGGAGCGGGGCCGTTATGCCGTGAAGATCGCGGTCTTCGACCGCTCGCGTTAGGGCCCTGCTAGCGGCTCTGCCGGGGTCTGCCCTTGGCCTCGACGCGGGCAAGCTCGAGGTCGGCGCCGGTCTCGCCGGTCTCCTGCGCGGTCGCGACGTTCGGCCTCTTGTCCTCGTCGACGCCGTCAATGTCGCTGTGGGGCTTGCTCTTCGGCGGTTTGGGCACGGTTTCTCTCCTTCGCGAGGTTCAACCGGACTGCGGCCCGGGCGTTGCCGAAAAATTCGCGGCGGCGCGATTTTTTTGCGCGAGCGGTGGAACCGCCTCGCCATTCTCTCGTTATGCAGTTCGGACAGCGACCTTTTGCCCCCCCGCTCTCGCTGTCCAGAAAATGAGCCCGGACGCGCCAACCTCCCCCCCCGGTGGCGCCTCCGGGCTCAACTTTGTCCGGGGCCGCGCGCTTCCGGCCGGCCGCTCTACTCTTCCTTCTTATGATGCACCATTCCGGAACAAGGCCGGTTCGCAGACATTTAGTCTGCGTCGATCCCCCGCGCCTGTGCCTGCCGGGGACGAGTCCAGGAGACGGAAGATGAAGAAGCTGTTCGCGATCGTTGCCCTGACCGGCACGCTGATCATGGCCTCGGCCTGCAATACCGTACGCGGAGCCGCCGATGACGTCGCATCCACGACCGACTGCGCCGACGGCGTCGACAATAACTGCTGATCCGGTCACCCCTCGAGTTTCGGCGCCGCCTTCGGGCGGCGCTTTTTTTATGGCCGCGCGGACTGTCAGCTATTGTTCAGGTGCGACATGTGTAACTGCCCGAAACGACGGGGAGATTCAGCTTGAGCGCCGCCTTTTCCGTACTCGACGCGCATTTGGATGCGGCGCGTCCTGCGAGCCCGGCGGGCCGGCTGGTGCTCTCCAAGCTGGCGCCCGGACGGTCGGTGATCGGAGCGTCCGCCCCGTCGCTCAAGATGGTGCTCGACGGCGAGGAGATCTACCAGATCGACGGCCGCTCGGTGCGCGTCGCCCCGGGCCAGTTTCTCTATCTCGATGCCGGCGAGAGCCTGATCGCCACCAATCGCGTCACGACGCTGGGCCTCTGCCTCAGCCTGCCGACGAGCTGGACGGGTGGCGGCGGTGCCGAGGGACATGATCCGGTGCTGGGCCGCGCGCTCGTCCTCTCCGCGAGCGGCAGCGGCGTCGGCCGCGCGCTCGAACGTTACGGCCGCGCCATCGCCCGCGATCCGTCGGCCGGCGCACGGCTCGCGCCCGAGGTCGTCGCGAGGACGGCGCGGGCGCTCGGCGAGCCGCTCGCCGACAGCCGCGCCGCGATCGAATCGCTGAAGGTGGTCAAGTCCTCCACCCGCCATGCCTTGTTCCAGCGGCTCGAGCGGGCGCGCGGCTTCCTCCACGCGAACGACAGCCGCCCGGTCAGCCTGAGCGAGCTCGCCGCGATCGCCAGTCTCTCGCAATTTCACCTGGCGCGCTATTTCCGGCTGGCTTTCGGCCAGCCGCCGATCGGCTATCACCGCTCGCTGCGGCTCGCCCGCGCCGCCGCCTATCTGGCGAGCGAGGAGGGGACCATCGCCGAGGCCGCCGAGATCGCCGGCTATTCGGACTCGGTCTCGCTCTGCCACGCCTTCCGCCGCCATTACGGCAAAGCGCCCCGCGCCTGGCTGCTCGAAGCCGCCGGCGCCTGCGACCACGAGCCGCTCGCGGCCTGACCCGGCGGCGGCGGCCGCGCGCAGCCCCCCGGCAAGCGACGGTATACCCGCTTCGACATGCCCGAATTGAGCCGGCATCCTTTTTCGTGATTCCGAAAGCATCGTCCGACGACAGCCCCCGTGCGGCGTTGCGAGCGCGACAAAACTGGAAATTGGACCCGCGTTTCGGTGGAATGACGAGGTGCGCGGTTCCGGGCAACCGCGTTCGAAGCCGCGAATCGGGGGAAGCCGGGATCAAGGCGTCCACTAACCCCAAACGCGAATGGGGGCCGGCATTGCTGCCGGCCCCCACTGTCCGCGGTCGTACGGTCCGCCGAA
>DASQKE010000170.1:0-6528 GCA_035630675.1 Allosphingosinicella sp. | reverse complement strand
CGAGGCCCATGCGTTCGATCATATCTAACTGCTGTTCGATCGTATCGACATGCTCCTCCTCGCTCTCCAGGATCGAAGCGAAGAGCGCGCGACTGACATAGTCCTGGACCGCCTCGCAATGGGCGATCGCAGCCTTGAGCTGGACCAATGCTTCGTGCTCGAGCGCGAGATCGGAGCGCAAAATCTCCTCGACGTTCTCCCCGATACGCAGGCGGCCCAGCATCTGGAAATTGGGCAGCCCGCCGAGAAAGAGAATGCGCGCTGCCAGCCGGTCGGCATGCTTCATCTCGTCGATCGACTCGTCATGTTCGAATTTGGCGAGGCGCTTCACGCCCCAATTGTCGAGGATGCGATAATGGAGGAAATATTGGTTGATCGCCGTCAGCTCGTCCTTGAGCGCGTCGTTCAAATGGCGGATGACGTCGGCGTCGCCCTGCATCGGGAGCCTCCTCTGGAAGGCCCTACGGATAAACTCGCGGGGCGGCGATTGAAACAAAAAACGGCGGAATTCCGCGGAAAAATCGGCTGATCCTGCTAAGCAGTCGCACGCTCTCCGGCGATGACCTCGCGTGCGAATGAGAAGCATTGGCCGCAGCGCGGCCTGTGGCCGACGGCGGCATAAGCTGTCGTCGGGCAAGAGGCGCCTTCGCGCGCCGCCTTGCGCAGCTCAGTTTCGCGTATCGCATTGCAGATGCAGACGATCATCGCGGCCGGGTATAACGATATTGCGAGTAAGTCTCAATAGCCTTTGCAAGCGGTACGCTTTTGCGACCTGCGGCAATGATCGCAGGATCCATCGCACATTCGCTTGGCGTTACCGCTTTCCGTTCACGTAAGGCTAACGTTGCTGACGCGAGATGCAGGTGCTACCTCTAACCTGCGATCGCCCCGACGGAAGGTCTGGCCGGATGGATAAGTTGAATGACATGTCGGCCCGGTTCGAGGTCGACGGGCTGGCCGACAACCGGACCGCGGCGATGAGCGCCGTCGCCGACCGGCTGCGCGACTGCCTTCAGGAGCTCGACCGGCTGCAGGTCTGGCGGGTCGGTGCCCATGTCAGCCAGGCGCTCTCAGACCTCGAGGTCGAAATCTGCTCGTCGGTCTGATGCGGCGCCACCGCGTGGGCAGGCAAGGTCCGTCCCGCACTTGATCGCGCCCGCCGATCGGCCCACATCGCTGGCATGCTGATCCAGACCGAAACCACGCCGAATCCCGCGACGCTCAAATTCCTCCCAGGAAGCTCGGTGATGGATGCGGGCACGCGCGACTTCGCGACGCCGGAAGATGCCGACGCGTCGCCGCTCGCTTCGGCCATCTTCTCCACCGGCGAGGTCGAGGGCGTATTCTTCGGACGCGATTTCATCTCGGTGACGGCGGCTCCCGGCGCCGACTGGCGGCAGCTCAAGCCGGAGATCCTTTCCGTGCTGCTCGACCATTTCTCGAGCGGCGCGCCTCTGTTCAATCCGGGGAGCGCCGCCGGTATCGACGTCGCGCCCATGTCGGACATCGATGAGGATCCTGCCGACGCCGAATTGATCGCGCAGATTCGCGAGCTGATCGAGACCCGGGTTCGACCGGCCGTCGCCCAGGACGGTGGCGACATCGTCTATCGCGGTTTTTCGAAGGGCGTTGTCTATCTCGCGCTGCACGGCGCCTGTGCGGGCTGTCCGTCGTCGACGATGACCCTCAAGAACGGCATCGAGGGGCTGCTTCGCCACTATGTTCCGGAGGTCGAGGCCGTCGAAGCGGTGTGACGCGTCGTGCGGTTTCCGAAAGAATCGGGGGTTTCAGACGTGCTGCTCGTGATCGACAGCGCCACCGCCGCCTGCTCGGCAGCCTTGCTCGATGCCGGCGAGGTGATCGCCGAACGGTTCGAGGTCGTCGGCCGCGGCCATGCCGAGCGGCTCCTGCCGATGGTTGCTGAGCTGCTTGGCGGCAGGAGGCCGGACGCAGTCCTCGTCGACTGCGGGCCGGGCAGCTTTACCGGCGTTCGCGTCGGCCTCGCGGCGGCGCACGGCCTGGCCATCGGCTGGGGCGTCCCCGTCACCGGTTTTTCCTCGATGGCCGCGGTTGCCGGGGCGAGTGGTGCAGTGCCGTTGGCGGTGGCGCTGCAGGGAGGACATGGCGAGCTATTCGTGCAAGGCTTCGGCGGTGATCCGCTCGCACCCCTCGATGCGCTGCGCTCGCTCGCGCCCGAAGCCGCGGCCGCCGCGGTCGACGCCCCGCTGGTCGTCGGCTCGGGCGCCGAAGCGCTCGTCGCCGCGCGCGGCTGGGGCGAGTGGCGCGACGCGCTGCCCCGTGCCGCCGACGCACGGCTGCTGCCGGCGGCGCTTCGCTGCCTCGATGCGCGACCGATCTACGGACGGGCTCCCGATGCCAGGCCGATGGCGTGACTGACGGCCGGGTCATCGTCGCCGAAGGCGGCCTCGCCGATCTCGACGCCTTGATGTCGGTCATGAACGACAGCTTCGACCCCTGCTACGGCGAGGCATGGACCGCGCCGCAATGCGCCGGGCTGCTGCCGATGGCCGGCGTCTGGCTGACGCTCGCGCGCGCCGGCGACGCCGTCATCGGCTTTGCGATGGGCCGCGTCGTGGCGCACGAGGCGGAATTGCTTCTGCTCGCGGTGCGGCGGCGGCAGCAGCACAAAGGCGTCGGCGGGCAGCTGCTCGACGCCTTCTGCGAGAGCGCGTCGGCGCGCGGGGCCCGGCGTCTCCATCTCGAAGTTCGGGAAGGAAATCATGCCGTTAACCTGTACAGCCGAGCCGGCTTTACTGAGGTTGGACGGCGGCGGAACTATTATAGCGGGCGCGATGGCCAGATCTACGACGCGCTGACACTCGCGCGGACCGTCCCCGATTAGGGCACCTCTAATTTGCTCATTCGCGTTTGCGTCTTGCATATTACACCAAAATGGACCTAGTTTGGATACAACCTGCCGGAAACGGTAGGAAGGTGCCCTCATAGTTTTCATTTTGGCGGAGCGGATATGGACATCCAGGAAGAAGCGGCGGAAGCCCTCGTATCGTTGACGGCCGACATCGTGTCGGCGCATGTCAGCAACAATAGCGTCGCGGTCAGCGATCTCGCGACCCTGATCCAAAACGTCCACAATGCTCTTGCCGGTCTCGGCAAGGTGCAGGAAGAGCCGCCTGTGAAGCAGGATCCGGCGGTTTCGATCCGCTCCTCGATCAAGCCCGATTACGTCGTCTGCCTGGAGGACGGTCTCAAGATGAAGATGCTGAAGCGGCATCTGATGACCGACCACGGCCTCACCCCGGATCAGTATCGGCAGAAATGGGGCCTTGGCGCGGATTATCCGATGGTTGCTCCCAATTATGCGGAGCAGCGCCGCGCGCTCGCGAAGAAGATCGGCCTCGGCACAAAGCGCCGCCGCGGCCCACGCAAGTAAAGCCCAGGGGCCAGCACCCCGGCCCCTGCAACGCCGTCCCCGACTCCGGCCGGGGGCGGCGTTGTTGCGTCTGGGGCTCTGACGCGGTCGCCGCCGGCGGGTCTTGGAGGGATGCGAAATCCGGCGTAAGGCAGCAGCTCATGTCTCGCAGGATCGACATCGAAGCGCTCTGCGCGGACAAGGGCCTCCGGATCACCGAGCAGCGGCGGATCATCGCCCGGGTGCTGTCCGAAGCCGAGGACCATCCGGACGTCGAGGCGCTGCACAGGCGCGCCTCCGCGATCGATCCCGGCATCTCGATCGCGACCGTCTACCGGACGGTGCGGCTGTTCGAAGAGGCCGGCATTCTCGAGCGCCACGATTTCGGCGACGGCCGCGCCCGCTACGAAGCGGCGGCGGAGGCGCATCACGACCATCTGATCGACGTCGAGACCGGCCGCGTCATCGAGTTCGTCGACGAGGAGCTCGAAACCCTCCAGCGCCGCATCGCCGAGAAACTCGGATTCCGGCTCGTCGACCACCGGATGGAGCTGTACGGCGTCGCGCTCGGCCGGAAGAACTGAGGCGGGCACCGCGCGGGGACGATGATCCGTTTCCATTTCCGCGCCGCGGCGATCGCGCTCAGCCTCGTCCTCTTCCTCCCGCTCCATTATCTGTGGCGGCTGTTTGGCGCGCGCTCGCCCTGGCCGCGGCGCTTCCTGCAATGGGTCGGTTTCGCGGCCGGCGCACGGGTCCGCATCGTCGGGACCCCGCTCAGGCGCGACGTCCTGTTTCTCGCCAACCATGTCAGCTGGCTCGATATCATGGTCCTCGCCGGAGCGAGCGGCGCCGCATTCGTCTCCAAGGCCGAGGTCAAAAAATGGCCGGCGGTCGGGTGGCTGGCGGGGCTGAACGACACTGTCTACGTAGAGCGTGCCGCCCGCGGCGCGGTGCGCGGGCAGGCCGATTCGCTTCGCGGCGCGCTTGCCTCGGGCCGGCCGGTGGCGCTTTTTCCGGAGGGGACGACCGAGGGCGGCGGCGAGGTATTGCCCTTCCGGGCGAGCCTGCTCGCCTCCCTGTTCCCGCCGCTTCCCGGCGTTCGCGTCCAGCCGGTCGCGATCGATTTCGGAGCTGCCACCGCGGACATCGCCTGGACCGGCGACGAGGGCGCCGCCGCCAACGCCAAGCGGGTGATGGCGCGCCGCGGGACCATCCCCGTCACGCTCAGCTTTCTCGAGCCGCTACGGCCGGCGGACTTCGCCGATCGCAAGGCGCTCGCCGCGGCGGCGCGAGCCGAGGTGGTGGCGGCGCTTGCCGCTTCCGCAGCGGCGGCGGCTTCCCTATAGCGGCCGCGATGAAGATCCGCGATCCCAAGACCTTCCACGTCAAGAGCTTCGGCTGCCAGATGAACGTTTATGACGGCGCGCGCATGGCCGAGCTGCTCGAGGCGGACGGGATGCACGCCGCCGACGCCAGCGAGGCGGATCTCGTCGTGCTCAACACCTGCCACATCCGCGAGAAGGCGGCAGAGAAAGTCTATTCGGACATCGGCCGGCTGATGAAGCGCGGCCGGATGACCGGCGCGGCCCCGATGATCGCGGTCGCCGGCTGCGTCGCCCAGGCCGAGGGCGATGAGATTACGCGCCGGGCGCCCGGCGTCGACGTCGTCGTCGGCCCGCAGACCTATCACCGGCTGCCGGAGCTGGTGGCGAAGGCACAGGCAGGAACGCGCGCTTTCGACACGGACATGCCGCTCGAGTCGAAGTTCGGCGCTCTGCCGGCGCGGCGGCGGCAGGGGCCGAGCGCCTTCCTCACCGTGATGGAGGGCTGCGACAAGTTCTGCACTTATTGCGTCGTTCCTTACACGCGCGGGGCCGAGGTCTCGCGCGGGTGGGACGCGATCGTCGCGGAAGCGCGGGCGCTGGTCGAGATGGGCGCGCGGGAGCTCGTCCTCCTCGGTCAGAATGTCAACGCCTGGCAGGATGGGGGACGAGGTCTCGACAGGGTCATCCGCGCGCTGGCCGAACTCGCGGGCCTCGAGCGCATCCGCTACACGACCAGCCATCCCAACGACATGACCGAAGGCCTGATCCAGGCCCATGCCGAGGTCGGCAAGCTGATGCCTTATCTCCATCTGCCGGTGCAGTCCGGGAGCGACCGGGTCCTGAAGGCGATGAACCGCAGCCACACGACCTCCTCCTATCTCGCCATCCTCGACCGGGTGCGCGCGGCGCGGCCGGACATCGCTTTGTCGGGCGACTTCATCGTCGGCTTTCCGGGCGAGACGGACGCGGAGTTCGAGGACACGCTCGAATTGGCGGCGGCGGTGAACTACGCGCAGGCCTACACGTTCAAATATTCGCCGCGGCCGGGGACCCCCGCGGCCGACATGGACGGACAGGTGTCCGAAAAGGTGAAGGTCGAGAGGCTGCAGCGACTCCAGGCCCTGATCAACGCGCAGCAGCTCGCCTTCAACCGGGCGACGATCGGCAAGCGCACCTCCGTCCTGCTCGAACGCATCGGCAAGAAACCCGGCCAGCTGGTCGGCAAATCGCCCTGGCTGCAATCGGTCCATCTCGAGGCCGGGGCCGCGATCGGCGACCTGGTCGAGGTCGAGATCGCGCTTCGGGCGCACGCCCGCCTCCTGCGCGGCAGCGAGCCGGGCGGCGACGTATGCACGGGCGAGGGCGAAGATCCCGGCGCGTTTGTTCGTCAGCGACTCGAGCACGACGTCGGGCTCGTGGGTGACCAGCCTGCTGACGAGCGGGTGCTCGCGGATCAGCCGCAAGCCGGCGACGAAGCCCTCGGCGACCTGGTCTTCGATCGGCTGGTCGGGAGTGGTCGCCTCGTCGAGGACCGCGAGGCAGCGCCGCGCCTCGCGGACGCCGAGCGATTCGATCAGGCCCTGGCGATCGCCGAAGCGCCGGTACACGGTCACGCGTCCCACACCGGCGCGCCGGGCGACGTCGTCCATCGTCAAGTGCCGCAGGCCGGACGCCGCGCCCAGCGCCAGCGCCGCGTCCAGGATGCGCTCGCTGATCGCGTCGTCAGGGGGTTGGACGGCGGGGTCGAGCGCGCGCTCGAGCAGGGCGGTGGTCGCCGCCATCTAGGCGGCCTGCGCCGGAGCCGCGCCGGAG
>DASQKE010000169.1:0-3082 GCA_035630675.1 Allosphingosinicella sp. | reverse complement strand
CGTGCGCGTCTTCAACCGCCTGCTCGATACGGTGGGCCTACGGGAATCGATGCTCGAGACGCTCATCTCACAGGCGATCGCGATGCCGGCGGCGCGGTTCCTGCGCATGAAGCGCGCCGTCAGCCTGCTCGTGTCGGATCGTCAGTCACCCGGCGTCGGGGCGATCGTCGAAGGCACCTACCAGAGCCCGATCCTCGTGCAGTGGCATCGCGGCGCGAAGAAGCGCGTCCGCACACTCGACGTTACCCTCACACGCTTCGCGTGATCGCGGATTTGCGGCTGAGCCGGCCGGATCGGCTGACTGCTGTACGATTGGTCCTTATGTTCCGCACAGCGTGTGTCGCCATCCTGGCGCTGGCGTGGTGTGCCGGCGCAACCCTCAGGTCACAGTCGGCTGACAACGTCCCGGTGCTGCACCGGCCGCTCGACCAGCTGCTGGATCTCAACGTCCGCGACGGGCTCGTCTACTACCGTGCCCTGCGCAGCGAGCGCGGCCAGCTCGATCGCTATGTCGGCTCGCTCAATGTCACGGCGGCCGCGTACGGAGCCTGGTCACGCGACGAGCAGGTCGCCTTCTGGCTGAACGCCTACAACGCCATCGTCCTGCGGACGATCATCAACGCGTATCCGATTCAGGGCAAGGCCGGGACGTATCCCGCCGGGAGCATCCGGCAGATCCCCGGCGCCTTCGAGCAGGCCAAGCATCGCCTCGCCGGCCGCACGCTGACGCTCGACGAGATCGAGAAGACGGTGCTGCCCGAGTTCAAGGACCCGCGCCTGTATCTGGCGCTCGGGCGGGGAGCCATCGGCAGCGGCCGACTGCGCAGCGAGGCCTATACCGCAGCACGGCTGGAGGCACAGCTCGCCTCGGTGCAATCGGAGTTCGTCGACGACCGGGCGATGCTGCGCATCGACCGCTTGACCGGCCGCATGACGCTGACGCCGATCATCAGCTGGCGCGAGGCGGAGTTCATCGCCGCCTACGACAAGGGCGCGCAGGGGCCGCATGCGCAGCGGTCGCCAATCGAGCGGGCGGTGATCGCGTTCATCTCACCCAACCTTTTCCGCCTCGAGCGCGAGTTCGCCGCGAAGAACGACTTCCAGATGGCGTTTCACGAATTCGACTGGCGGCTGAACGACCTGACCGGCCGGTCGGACTGACGCCGGGATGGATCTCGGACTCACCGACAAGATAGCGATCGTCACCGGTTCGAGTCGTGGGCTCGGGCTGGCGAGCGCGCGCGCGCTGGTGGCCGAAGGTTGCCGCGTGTGCCTCTGCGCGCGCGGCGAAGAGCGGCTCGCCGAAGCCGCGGTCGAAGTCGAAGCCTCGGCACGCCGCCCCGGCATGGTGCTGACCGTGCAGGCCGACGTCTCGACCGCCGCGGGCGTCGAGCTGGTCATGGCGCGCACGGCCGAACGGTTCGGCGGCCTCGATCTCCTGGTCAACAATGTCGGCAAGGCCGGCGGCACGGACATCCTCGGCACGACCGACGCCGAGTGGCAGTCGGCGCTCGACGAGACGCTGTTCCCGGCCATCCGCGCCTCGCGCCTGGCCGTGCCGCTGATGCGTCAGCGCGGCGGCGGCGTCATCATCCTGATCGCCTCGATCTGGGGGCGCGAGTCGGGCGGCCGCATGACCTACAACGCCGTCAAGGCCGCGGAGATCAGCCTCGGGAAAGCGCTGGCGCAGCAGCTGGCTCCGATGAACATCCGCGTCAACAGCGTGGCGCCGGGCTCGATCCTGTTCCCCGGCGGATCCTGGCACAAGCGCCAGCAGGCCGATCCCGCCGGCATCGAGGAGTTCGTTCGCCGCGAGCTGCCATTCGGGCGGTTCGGCCGTGCCGATGAAGTCGGCGCCGCGGTGGCGTTTCTCGCATCGTCGAAGGCGAGCTGGATCAGCGGTGCCTGCGTCCCGGTGGACGGATGCCAGTCGCGGTCGAATATTTAGGTGGTCGGCGGTCGGCGGTGAGAAAGATCTTCTTGCGCACCTTTCGTGCTTCCTCAGAAGATCTGAGAGCTGACCGCCGACCGCTGACCGCCGATAGCTCATACCGATGCCTCTCCTCCCATGCCTGACGCCATAGGTCCCTACCGCATCGTCCGGGAAATAGGTCGCGGCGGGATGGGTATCGTCTACGAAGGCTGGGATGACCGGCTGGCGCGGCCGGTCGCGATCAAGACGATCCTTCGCGCGTCGGAGCCGCAGATGCGCGACCGCTTCCTTCGCGAGGCGCGCGCCGCGGCTGCCGTCAGCCATCCGCACATCTGCCAGCTGTTCGACATCGGCGAACACGAGGGGGAGCCGTTCCTCTGCATGGAACTGCTCGACGGCCGGTCGCTCGCCGAGCGGCTGTCCGGCGGCCCCATGCCCGTCCCCGAGGCGGCGACGACGCTGCTGGCGATCCTGTCGGCACTGGCGGCGCTGCACCGCCGCGGCATCGTGCACCGCGATCTGAAGCCGACGAACATTTTCCTGACCGGCAACGGCGTGAAGCTGCTCGATTTCGGCCTCGCCCGAACCGTCGCGTCGATGGCGCTCGACGAGACGGCGGTCACCATGCCCGGAATCGTGATGGGATCCCCGCGCTACATGTCGCCCGAGCAGGTGCGCGGCGAGGACGTCGATCCGCGGACGGACATCTTCGCCGCCGGTCTCGTGCTGTTCGAGATGTTGAGCGGCAGGGCGGCCTTCGGCGGGACCTCGGCGGTCGATGTGCTCCATGCTGTGGCCCACGACCATCCCCCGGCGCTGATGGGATCCCCGGCAGTGGTCGACATGGACCGTGTCATCCAGCGGGCTGTGGCGAAGGCGCGCGAGGATCGCTACCAGAACGCCGACGACATGGCGACCGAGGTCCGCGCCGCGCTGTCGCGCAGCGGCGGGGCGGAGACGGCGCGGGCGCATGCTACCAAGCGGCTGGTCGTGTTGCCATTCAAGGTGCTCAGGCCGGATCCGGAAGTGGATTTCCTGGCCTTCAGCCTCCCAGACGCCATTACGGCGTCGCTCTCGGGCCTCGACTCGCTGACCGTTCGGTCGAGTCTCGCTGCGGCGCGGTTCAGCGAAGGGGTGCTGGACCTGCGG
>DASQKE010000168.1:0-5337 GCA_035630675.1 Allosphingosinicella sp. | reverse complement strand
GCCCGGATCGCCGCCACATAGCCGCCCGGCCCGGCGCCGATCACGATCACGTCGAAATTCGTATCACTCATTCGTCTCTCTTCCTGGAAACGGGCGGGCCCGCGTTTCGAAGGGCCCTATGACGACCATATGGCCGGACGGCAATTCGTCGCGCGCGAGATCAACGATGCGGCGGGCGAGCGGTGCCAGATCGGGTGGTTCAAAGCGGATGTACAGGACCGCGGGAGGGGCAGCCTGGCCGTCACGAAAGATCAAATCGGTAAAATCGCTGTCGTAGCTGACGAGGACACGGTCCTCCCGCACAGCCCAAGCCAGTATGGCTTCATCCTGCTCGCGCGGCGTCAGCAGCCCGACTCTCACAACATCCTGGCCAGCCTCCGTCAACGCGTCGGCAATGGTGGTGCCGACATTCGCGTCGAGCAGGAACTTCAAGCCGCGCGGGCCTGGGCCACGAATTTTTCGTCACGCAGCATGTCGGCCGCGAATGCTGCGGCGGCTTGCACGTGACGCGCTTCGATCCCGGGAAATTCGTAGGCCATTTTCTCGAGGTCCCACCCGGCGGCGACGAGCTTCAGCACATGTTCGACGGACAGCCGTGTTCCCTTGAACACGGGCTTGCCGCCGAGGATTCCGGGGTCGGAATGAATATGTTCGCGCCAGTCCATGCTTACAAGTCTATCAGAAGGCGGGTCGGGTCCTCAATCGCTTCCTTCATACGGACCAGGAAGGTAACCGCTTCGCGGCCGTCGACGAGGCGGTGGTCGTAGGTCAGAGCGAGGTACATCATTGGGCGGGCGACGATCTCGCCGCCGCGGACGACGGGGCGCTCCTCGATGCGGTGCATGCCGAGCACGGCCGCCTGCGGCGGGTTGACGATCGGGGTCGAGATCAGGGAGCCGAACACCCCGCCGTTCGAGATGGTGAAGGTGCCTCCCTGCATCTCGTCGATGGTCAGGGTCCCGTCCTTGGCGCGGCGGCCGAAATCGGCGATTCCCTTTTCGATGTCCGCGAAGCTGAGCAGATGGGCGTCGCGCAGGACCGGGACGACGAGCCCCTTGGGCGCCGAGACCGCGACCGAGACGTCGACATAATCGTGATAGACGATCTCGTCGCCCTCGATCGAGGCGTTGACGGCCGGCATGTCCTTCAGCGCGAGGCAGGCGGCCTTCACGAAGAAGCCCATGAAGCCCAGGCGGATATTGTGCTTCTTCTCGAACAGATCCTTGTAGCGGGAGCGCGCCTCCATGACCGCGCTCATGTCGACGTCGTTGAAGGTGGTGAGCAGGGCAGCGGTGTTCTGCGCTTCCTTGAGGCGGGTGGCGATGGTCTGGCGCAGCCGGGTCATGCGCACCCGCTCCTCGCGGCGTTCGCCCGGCGCCGCCGTGGGAGCAGGAGCCGGAGGCGGAGCCGGTGCGGATGGAGCCGGCGCGGGGGCTGTGCGCTGCGCGGCGCCAAGGACGTCGTCCTTGGTGAGGCGGCCGTCCTTGCCGGTGCCCTTGATCGTCGACGGATCGAGGTGGTGCTCGAGCACCAGGCGGCGGACCGAGGGGGACAAAGTCAGGTGCGGGCCCTCACTCGCATTCTCATCGTCGCGAACCTCGATATTCTCTCCCGCGCCCTCGGGGTTGACCGGCGTCGACTCCGGCAGCGGCGCCTCGGCCACCTCCGCCAGGGCTGAGCTTGTCGAAGCCCGCCCTTCGACAGGCTCAGGGCTAGCGGTGGGGGACCCGCTCTCGATCCGCGCGATCGCTGCCCCGACCGCGACCGTCTCGCCCTCGGCGACCAGCGGCTCGCCCATGACGCCGTCGACCGGCGACGGGACGTCGACGGCGACCTTGTCGGTCTCGAGGCTGGCGACGGGCTCGTCCGCCTTCACCGGATCGCCCGGCTTCTTCAGCCACTGGCCGAGCGTCGCCTCGGCGATCGATTCGCCCAAAGTCGGTACGATTACGTCGGTCGCCATTTCGATCCCTATCCGGCCTTGCGCTCGGGCGCGGCTTCGCTGCCACCAGTAGTGAGCGGTGTCGAACTATGGCCGAGCGCTGCCGCGATCAAGGCCGCCTGCTCGGCGGCGTGGCGCTTGGCAAGGCCGGTGGCGGGGGAGGCGGACGCCGGACGGCCCGCAAAAAGCGGCCGCCGCGGCTTCAGGCCGGCCTCGCCGAGCCGTCGTTCGAGCCGCGGCTGGACGTGGGTCCAATAGCCCTGGTTCTGCGGTTCCTCCTGCGCCCAGATCAATTCCTCGAGGTTGGCCATGCGCTTCAGGCGCGCCAGCAGCGCCTCGCCCGGGAACGGATAGAGCTGCTCGATGCGGACGATGGACGTGTTGCGATCCCCCGCGGCGTCGCGCGCTTCGAGGAGCTCGTAGGCGAGCTTGCCGGTGCACAGGACGAACCGCTTCACCTCCGCATCCGCGGGCGCATTCGGATCCGAGAGGATGCGCTTGAAGTGGCTCTCGCCGGTGAATTCGGCGAGGCTCGAGACCGCCTGCTTGTGCCGGAGCAGCGACTTGGGGGTCATGATCACCAGCGGCTTGCGGAAATCGCGGTGCATCTGGCGCCGGAGGATGTGGAAATAATTGGCCGGGGTCGTGCAGTTCGCGACCTGCATATTGTCCTCGGCGCAGAGCTGGAGGAAGCGCTCCGGCCGCGCCGAGCTATGCTCCGGCCCCTGGCCTTCGTAACCGTGCGGGAGGAGGAGGACGAGGCCGCTGGCGCGCAGCCACTTGGCCTCGCCGGCCGCGATGAACTGGTCGATGATCACCTGCGCGCCATTGGCGAAATCGCCGAACTGCGCCTCCCACAGGACGAGCGTCTGCGGATCGGCGAGCGACCAGCCATATTCGAAGCCGAGCACGCCGAACTCGCTCAAGGGGCTGTCGCGCACCTCGAACCGCGCCGGCCCGATCTTGGTGAGCGGGATATATTTCGCGCCCGTATCCTGCGCCACCCACACCGAATGGCGCTGGCTGAACGTGCCGCGGCCGCTGTCCTGGCCGGACAGGCGGACCGGATGGCCCTCGCGCAGCAGGGTGCCGAAGGCCAGGGCCTCGGCGGTCGCCCAGTCGAAGCCCTCTCCGCTCTCGAACATCTCGCGGCGCGCATCGACGATCCGCCGAAGCGTCTTGTGGACCGCCACGTCATCGGGGACCGTGCTCAGGATGCGCCCGACGTCTCGTGCCGTCTCCTCGGCGACGCCGGTGGCGACGTTGCGCCGTTCGGTGATCGCCTCCTGCGGCTTGTTGAGCCCCGCCCAGGCGCCCTCGAACCAGTCGGCCTTGTTGGGGAGATAGGATTTGGCCGCCTCGAACTCGCCCTCGAGAAGCTCGGTGAAGGCGGCGACCTGCGCATTCAGCCAGCCGGCCTCGATCACGCCCTCGCGCTCGAGCCGCCCGGCGTAGAGCGACGAGATTGGCGGGTGCTGCCTGATCTTGGCGTACATCAAAGGCTGGGTGAAGCTCGGCTCGTCGCCTTCATTGTGGCCGAAGCGGCGGTAGCACCACATGTCGATGACGATGTCGCGGTTGAACTTCTGCCGATATTCGATCGCGAGCTTGCAGGCGAAGGTGACCGCCTCGGGATCGTCGCCGTTGACGTGCAGGATCGGCGCCTGGACCGCCTTGGCCACATCGGACGGGTAAGGCGAGGAGCGGCCGAACTGGGGCGAGGTGGTGAAGCCGACCTGGTTGTTGATCACGAAATGGAGGCAGCCGCCGGTATTGTAGCCGGGGATGCCGGAAAAGCCGAAGCATTCGGACACGATCCCCTGCCCGGCCAGCGCGGCGTCGCCGTGGAGCAGCACCGGCAGCACGCTGTCGCCCTCCTCGTCGTCGCGGGAGACCTGCTGGGCGCGGACCTTGCCGAGAACGACCGGATCCACAGCCTCCAAATGGCTCGGATTGGGGACGAGCGAAAGATGCACCCTGATCCCGTCGAACTCGCGGTCCGACGAGGTGCCGAGATGATATTTGACGTCGCCCGAGCCGCCGACGTCCTCGGGATTGGCCGAGCCGCCGGCAAATTCGCTGAAGATCGCGCGATAGGGCTTGGCCATGACGTTGGCGAGGACGTTGAGGCGGCCGCGATGCGCCATTCCGAAGACCATCGAGGCGACGCCGTACTGGCCGCCATATTTGATCACCGCCTCCAGCGCCGGCACCATCGATTCGCCGCCGTCGAGCCCGAACCTCTTGGTGCCGACATATTTCCTGGCGAGGAACTTCTCCCATTGCTCGGCCTGCATGACCTTGGCGAGGATCGACTTCTTGCCCTCGACCGTGAAGCGGATCTCCGCCTCGCGGCCCTCCATCCGCTCCTGGAGGAAGCGGCGCTCCCCGGTCGCGTTGATATGCATATATTCGAGGCCGACCTTGCCGCAATAATTGCGGCGCAGGATGTCGACGACCTCGCTTACGCTCGCGCGCTCGAGCCCGAGCGCCCCGCCCAGCCACACCGGCCGATCGAGCGCCTCGCCGGTGAAGCCGTGATATTCCGGGCTGAGATCGGCCGGCATCTCGCGCTTGACCAGACCCAGCGGATCGAGATCGGCGGCGAGATGGCCGCGCACCCGGTAGGTGCGGATCAGCATCATCGCGCAGATCGAATCGTTGGCGGCGCGCCTCACCTCGTCGTCGGGCTTGCCCTCGGCTGCAGCGCGCTCCGCGGCCTGCTCCGCTATTTTCTCGATCGTCTGACGGGTTGGATCGAGCCCGGCATTGGTCTCGTCGAGCTCGACGAGCGGCCAGTTGTGGCGGGCCCAGCTCGGGCCCTGCTCGCGCTCCAAACTGCCTGAATTGTCCACAGACCTCATGCCTTCGTCGTGATCCTGGCCGGAGAACGCCCGGGGACAGTTACTTTTCCGCACCTGGGGACAGTTACTTTTGCGCACGCCGGTCGTCGTTTGGGCGGCTGGGTACGGAAAAGTAACTGTCCCCCCTCAGCCCTTCAGCAGCTCGCTGAGGGTGCGTCCGAGCTCAGATGGGCTTGGCGACACGCATATTCCAGCCTCTTCCAGCGCCGCGATCTTGTCCTCGGCGCCGCCCTTGCCGCCCGAGACGATCGCGCCGGCATGGCCCATGCGGCGCCCGGGCGGCGCGGTTCGGCCCGCGATGAAGCCGACCGTCGGCTTGGCGCGCCCGGCGCGTGCCTCGTCGGCGAGGAATTGCGCCGCCTCCTCCTCGGCCGAACCGCCGATCTCGCCGATCATGATGATCGATTTGGTCTCGTCGTCGGCGAGGAACAACTCGAGCACGTCGATGAAGTCGGTGCCGTTGACCGGATCGCCGCCGATGCCGACCGCGGTCGACTGGCCGAGCCCGGCATTGGTGGTCTGGAACACCGC
>DASQKE010000167.1:0-6438 GCA_035630675.1 Allosphingosinicella sp. | reverse complement strand
ATCGATGAGGGAGGCCGCGTCGTCGGCCGCGGCCGCTTATCCTGATTGGTCCGAACGGCAGGCAACGCCACAGGAAAAGGGCGGCCCGGATGGGGCCGCCCTCAATCCTTCGACATATAGACGCTAGGCTGCCGCTTTGCGGTTGATATTGGCCTCAGCCAGCTTCGACAGCTTGTCGTCGGTCGCCTTTTCCTCGGCTAAGTTCTTATGCAGCACGTTGGCGCAATCGTTGCGGCCGAGCTGCTTGGCCCAGGCGATCAAGGTGCCGTAGCGCGTGATCTCGTAATGCTCGACCGCCTGCGCGGCGGCCAGCATGGCGGCGTCGCAGACCTCCTTGTCCTCGACATCTCCGATGATCTCGCTGGCTTCCTTGAGGATGCCGTCGATGGCCGGGCACGTGACGCCCTTGGGCTCATGGCCATGCATGCGGAATACCTCCTCGACGCGCTTGACCTGGTTCTGCGTCTCGGCGAGGTGCGTCTGGAACGCCTGCTTCAGCTGAGGATCGCCTGCCTTCTCGATCATCGTGGGCAGCGCCTTCACGATCTGGTTCTCGGCGTAATAGATGTCCTGCAGCGTGTGCACGAACAGATCATCCATCGTCTTGATGGACTTTGAAAAGATACCCATGATCCGAACTCCCTGGCCGGTGAATACGCGGGGAAGCCGCCTGGGTGGTCCCGCGAAGCGTCATAGCAACGTCATCCGGTAGGAGAGGTTCCGAGCAAACTCAGGCCCGGACGATCACGGTACCTCCGCCGGCCAATCGACGACGCGATCGAGGAGTTCCTCGAGGGAGAAATCCTCCTCCGGCCCCGACACCCGGCCGCGCACGGAGATGCCGGCGCTGTGCACCGTCGTCGCATCCCCGGAGACGAGCGGATGCCACCAGTAGAGATCGCGCCCCTCCGCCAGGAGGCGGTAGGCGCAGGTCGGAGGCAGCCACGACAGCGTGCGCACCGCCGCGGGGGTCAGACGCACGCAATCCGGCACCCTGCCCTGCCGACGGTCGTAGTCGCGGCACCGGCAGGCGGCGCCGTCGAGCAGGGTGCAGCCGACATCCGTATGGTGGAGGGCGCCCGTTTCCTCGTCCTCGAGCTTGACGAGGCAGCAGCGGGCGCAGCCGTCGCAGAGGCTTTCCCACTCGGCCGAGCTCATGGCCTCGAGGCTCTTGGCGCGCCAGAACGGCGGGTCGGAGACCTCGGCAAGCTTCAAACCCTGCCCTGGCGCGCCCAGATCATTCACCATGCCGGCTGTGCCGAACTGTGACAGACGACCCGGCATGGACCTTGCCGGGTTCGGGGGCGTTGTGGAAGCGGGGCCGGAAACTTCCCGGATCGGCTCGCCGCTACGCCCGAAAGTTGATAAAGAGTAAACATTACCGGCGACGTAAGCCGTTCGCCGCAGCCGCACAAGGGTTTCACGTGAGTCTTCAGCCGCCCCTCCCGTTCTCGATCCGCCTCAAGCGGGCCGCCCTCGGCTTCGACGCCTGGCTCAACGCCTCCCTCTACGAGGGCGGGCGCCGGGCCGGCGCCGCCTGGGAGCGCTATTCCGAATGGCTGGACGGATTCCGCCTGCGCGGCGCGCCTCGGGTCATCGCCGACCTCACCGGCGAGGCCGTGACGCTTGGGACCGTGGGAGCGGTAGCCTTTCTGACCCTGGCGCTGCCGGCCTTCCGCGAGACCAGCGAGAACTGGCTGAAGACCCAGGAGCTGGCCGTCACCTTCCTTGACCGCTATGGGCAGGAAGTCGGGCGGCGCGGCATCCGGCACGACGATTCAGTGCCGCTCGAGGAGTTCCCGGATCACCTCATCAAGGCGGCCCTCGCCACCGAGGACCGGCGCTTCTACGAGCATTGGGGCATCGACCCGATCGGCACCTTCCGGGCGCTGACCGCCAATGCGCGCGCCTCGGGCGTTGTCCAGGGGGGCTCGTCGATCACCCAGCAGCTCGCCAAGAACCTCTTCCTCACCAACGAGCGCTCCCTGGAGCGCAAGATCAAGGAAGCGTTCCTGGCGGTGTGGCTCGAGTTTCACGTCAGCAAGGACGAGATCCTGAAGCTGTATCTCGATCGCGCCTATATGGGCGGCGGCACCTTCGGCGTCGCGGCGGCGGCCGATTACTACTTCGGCAAATCCGTGAAGGATCTGAGCCTCGCGGAATCGGCCATGCTGGCCGGCCTCTTCAAGGCGCCGACCAAATATGCCCCGCATATCAACCTGCCGGCCGCACGCGCCCGCGCCAGCGACGTTTTGCAAAACATGGTCGAGGCCGGTTTCCTGACCGACGGCCAGATCCAGACCGCGCGCCGCAATCCGGCGACGCCGATCGACCGCAAGCGCGACGTCACTCCGGACTTCTATCTCGACTGGGCGTTCCAGCAGGTCCAGGGCCTGGCCAAGGAAGGCAAGCTCGGCACCGACCGTGTCCTGACCGTCAAGACGCCCCTCGACACCGCCATCCAAAAGAAAGCCGACGACACGATCGAGGACATGCTGCGGCAATACGGCCGGCAATACGACGCCGACCAGGCCGCCATGGTCGTTGCCGATCCCGATGGAGCCGTGCGCGCCGTGGTCGGCGGGCGCGACTACGGCCAGAGCCAGTTCAACCGGGCGACGGATTCGCTGCGCCAGCCGGGCTCGTCGTTCAAGCCCTACGTCTATGCAGCGGCGCTGACGAACATTCCGCGCCTGCGGCCCAACACGATCGTCACCGACACCGGGGTTTGCATCGGCAATTGGTGTCCGGGCAACTACAACAAGTCGTTCTCCGGCTCGATGCCGCTGACGACGGCGCTCGCCAAGTCGATCAACACGATCCCGGTGCACATGTCGATCAATATTGGCCGCGCCACCGGCGAGACGCATGTCGCGCGCGCCGCCAAGATCGGCCGCACCAAGATCATCGAGACGGCCAAGCAGATGGGCCTCACTACGCCGCTCACCGACACGGTCTCCCTGCCGATCGGCGCCGCCGAGGTGACCGTGCTCGACCAGGCCGCCGCCTACGCGGTGTTCGCCAACGGCGGCAAGCGAGCTCGACCCTACGCGGCCGTGGAAGTCCGCAATTCGTCGGGCGAAGTGATCTATCGCCGGGACACCAGCGAGAAGCCGGCCGAGCAGGCCCTGCAGCCGCGCGTCGTCGCCGACATGAACTTCATGCTCTCCAAGGTGGTCGAAGAAGGCACCGGCAAGCGCGCCGCTCTCGAGGGCATCCGCTCCGCCGGCAAGACCGGCACGACCAACGCCTACCGCGACGCCTGGTATGTCGGCTATACGGGCAATCTCGTCGCCAGCGTCTGGTTCGGCAACGACGATCACACCTCGACCAACAACATGACCGGCGGCACGTTGCCGGCCATGGCATGGCACGAGGTCATGGCGTTCGCGCACCAGAATGCCGAGATCCGGCCCATTCCATACCTCGCGCCTGACGGATCCCAGATGGTGGCGGGTGCCAAGAGCGGGGCGCCGTCCGGGCGCTTCGAGGTGGTCACCACCGGCACCATTCCGGGCGCCTTGTCGCGGCGCTCGTTCGAGGTGATCGGCGGCATCGGCGAGCTGTTCCGCAACGTCGAGCGGGCCGCCGGCCCGCGGGCGTCGCTGTCCGGGCCCGACCGGAATCTCGCCGCCGGCGGGCTCAAGGACGTTCGATCTGCAGACGGTCGCTCCGCCCTGCCGTGACCATCCGGTTTCCCGCCGCTCTGCCGGATGCGCCGCGCTTGGCTAGCGCGGGGCGACGCGTTTCGGCGTCCCTCCGCAAGCGCCGGTCGCTCTCTACCGCTGCCCTTGTGCTCTACGCCGTCAGCGTGGCGCTGCTCCTCGGGCTGGGCTCGGCCCATTGGGCGGTGCTCGCCGATTACCCGTTCGGCAAGATCAAGGCGGGCGCCTGGCAAGCGGCCCCGCGCGTCGGCTCCCGCGAGGCCGACCCCTATGCGCGGGCCGTCCTCGCCCGCACCGCCGAAATCCCGCTTGCCATCGGCGAGGGCCTCGCCCTTACCGCCACGCAAGACAGTTCCGGCCGAACGCTCGATGCGGGCTGTGCCTACCGCGTCGGCCGCGCGACTCCGCAAGCGCGGTACTGGACGCTGACGCTCTACGATGCCGACGGCCGCCCGGTCGCCTCGGAGCTGCGGCGCAGCGGATTCACGTCGGCGGAGGTTCTGCGCGACCAGGACGGCGGATTCTCGGTCGTCATCGGGCGCGAGCCGAAGCCCGGCAACTGGCTGCAGGCTCCAGAGAGCGGCCGGCTCGGCCTCGCCCTCCGCCTCTACGACACGCCCGTCGCGACCGGCATGGCGAACCTCGATCCGCGCGTGTTCCCAAGCATCGAGCGGCTGGAGTGCGGACCGTGAGCGACCCGGCGCGCTTCCTGTTCGCGACGCTCTGCGGGCTGGTTCTCGCCGGCATCGTCCACCTGAGCGCCGTGCTGGCGATGCCATGGCTCAGCGAGCGGGACGCGTTCTCGCGCCTGCGCCCGACCTTGACGGCGGACAAGTCGGAGCTCGTCGCCGCGCCCGCAGCCACCGACACCTGGCTTCCCCGTACCGATCCCGCCGTCGCCGTTTCCGCCTGCGCCTACAATCTCGACGAAGGTCCGGTGCGCATCTCTGCCAATACCGGAGCGCTGTTCCAGTCGCTGTCGTTCCACACCAAGGGTGGCGGGACCTTTTTCGCCATCACCGACCGGGCCGCCGTCCGCGGGGTGCTCGAGCTCGTGGTGATGACGCGCCGGCAGCTCGATGAAGCGCTGGCGGCGGAGGACGAGGACGAGCCGTCCACGGACGTGCGCATCGTCGCGCCGCGCGGCGAAGGTCTCGTCGTCGTGAGAGCGCTTGCAGCGTTCCCGAGCCTGCGCGGGGCGGCTGAAGATGCCGCGAAGTCGGTCTCATGCACGATCGATCAGCCTCCGGCCAGCCAATAGGGCAAGACAGCACTGTGCGATCCCTCAGGGTGACCGCAGGCTTCGGCTAATTTCTCACGACAAGCGGCCCGCGCGCCGGCGTCTCGACAAGGGCGGGCGCGCCCGTCTCGACGGCCAGCACGGCCGTCTCGACGCCGGCGCAGGCCATGCCGGCCGGCGTCGGCCCGACGAGCTCGTCCAGGATACGGCGGTGCGATTCGAGATGGGCCAGCAGGCGCTCGGCCGCGACCGCCTCGCCGTGCGGCGCCTCGATGATCAGGTGCTCGAGCGCATAACGATACGAGACGACCCGTCCCAGGCTCTCCTCCCGCACCCAGGCGATCAGGCAACGGTTCTCGGCGACGCGTGCGAGGGCGTGATGGATCTGCTCCTCGTCGACGCTCCGCACGTAGGACAGGCTGCGCAGGCGCACGCGGTCGGCAGCGAGCACACGCGAGGCGCGCGTCGCGAACGGCGCGATGAGCTTCAGATCCGCCTGGACGTCATCGCCGAGGCGGCGGTAGCGCGACGTCGGCGACCGGAAGCTCTCGCTCATCAGCGCGCGATGATAGGCGGTCCTGTCCGCCGGCTGGAGATGAGGCGGAAGAACGCGCGTGCGCACGAGGTCGGCGATGACGCGCTCGAACCGCGACCGCTCGTGCGCCGGCATCAGGAAGCGCCAGGCGCGATCGCGCAGCTCATCTTCGTCGTCGGTCAGGACGTAGCGCGAAACGGGCTCGTTGCGCAGCTGGGCCGCAGCCGCGCCGGCTGCCGGTAGGATCTGGTCGTTCCAGAGAGACCGTCTCGGGCGCCCGAGATCGCCCGTCTGGACGCATCCGGCAAGGATCAGGGAGAGGAGGATCGCGGAAGAAAGGCGCCCGGCCGCGCGTCCGGCGGCGGCGACAAACGCGGATGGCTCAGGGACGGCGGCGCCGGCGTCCGGTGCGGGCGTTGCCGCCGGGCAGAAGAGGGGCGGACGGCGTCGGGGTCGGCTCGGGCTGCCACTCATATCGAACGCCGGTGAAGAGGAGGATTTCGCCGCGAGGGCCGTTGCTTGGCTGAACGGGGCGGAGCCCACGGGAGGCCATGTCGGGAAATGGAATCACCACCCCCGTATCGTGTGTCCGAAGCTCGCCCATGATCCGCTCCTTCGCGTCGTGCAGCGGGCCATCCATCTGCTGCATCGACACTCAGAAAAGTATTTTGCGGTTAACACTCCGTTACGGCCGATCAGGCGGCGCTGGGCTGTGACTTGAATCCAACGCTTTGAGAAGCGTCGCACCGTGCCACGGCGGCATCATTCCTATCATTAACAGACGATCAATGCCGAGGCGCTAATCTGACGAGGCTGATTGCCCGGCACGTGAAGAGTTGCGTATGTCGCGTTCGGAATGGCCCGATCTGTCGTGCCTTGCCTCGCTCGGTCGAAACCAGGATCTCGATGTACGCCCGGTGCTCCTGCGCGTTCATACCGATCTTTTTGCCGCTGCGGCGAGCCGTGATCGCGCCACGGTCGAGGCGTTCGAAGCGCTC
>DASQKE010000166.1:0-24462 GCA_035630675.1 Allosphingosinicella sp. | reverse complement strand
AAAGCCAGATCCGGATTGTGCACGACCTCCACCTTGGCCCCCTTGCTCCAGGCGCGGCTCTGCCAGGCGGAGTCCAGGCGGGCGGTGACGAGGGCGAGCGGGGGCAAATCGGGCGGCGGCGCTTCGTCCTCGTGGCGCCAGCTGCCGGTCTCCTCGTAGCGGGCGGCGCGGCGCAGCGCCTCGTCCTCGCGGGCGCGGTCCTGCTCGTTCTTCCACATCGCGCGCAGGCGCAGGGTATAGGTTTCCCAGGGCTCGCCGCGGCGCCTCTTGCGATGGGGCATGTCCCAGCCCTGGCGGACCGGCTTTTCGTGGAGCGCGAGCAATTGGAGGGTCTGGCCGAAGCTCATCGGGACCAGCGGAGGGAGATCGCCCTCGCGCCACGAATCGTCGGCCCAGCTCTCGGGCAGAGCGGCGGCGATCGCCGACCATTCGAGCCGGTCGTAGCCCGTTTCGAGGGACAGGCGCATCTCGCGGGCGAAGGCGACGGAGACGCGGCGGCGGCGGTAGAAGCTCGAATGGGCGAAGCCGGCGGCGGCGGCCGAGAGGCGGATATTGGCGCTGGCGGAAAGTGCCGAGAAGAAGAGCTGCTCGGCGGCTTTGGTGATCCGGCCGGGAGGGGCGAGGCGCAGTTGCAGGCGGCCGTTGCGCAAGCGCACCACATGCGGCTCGCCGCCGCTTGTGCGCAGGGAGGGGGGACAGTCACTAGTGACTGTCCCCTTCTTGCTCTCGGGCGGGCGCGCGCCTCCCGACAGATGGAAGGCGGCGTGGGCGGCGGCGCAGGCGGAGTCCCAGTCGGTGGCGAAGGCGGCCGAGCGGGCGCGGCGCTTGGTGTAGGTCGCGCGGTGGACTCCGAGGCTGCGCGCGGCCAGCCGGGCATTGCCGGTGCGGCGCAGGGCGTCGAGGAAGCGGGCATTCTCCTGCGCCTGGCGGCGGGTGAAGGGACGCGGCATGGGAAGCTCCAGAACGGTTCGTTCCGCTCAGGTTCTGCCTCCAAATCCTATTTGTCAAGCGAGGAGAGAAGCCAGGTGGGGACAGTCACTAGTGACTGTCCCCAATCGCCCTCAGATCGCGTGCGGTTCCTTGGCGACCATCCAGCTCTGGCCCTTGGCGACGAGGGCCTGGAGATCGGGGGCCTTGCCGGCGCTGGCCTCTTCGTTCTGGGCGACGATTGCGGCTTCGAAGGTCGGCGCCGGATCCTCATAGAGCACGCCCAGCGCCATCGGGAAGGCGCCGAAGGGCATGTCGACCAGCATGTGCGCGACCGAGCGGTTCCTCGGCTCGTGGACGATGACGCCCGCCGCTTCCCAGCCGCCGTCGGCGACCTCGACCACCTTGAGGCACAGATTCTCGCGGTCGAGAATGATCCCCTTCGTGCCGCCGGCGAACAGCATCGGCTTGCCGGTTTCCAGCCACATCTGGTTGCCGGCATTCTCCCTGGCGGTGAAGGGTGCGAACACGTCGTCATTGTAGACCAGGCAATTCTGGAAGATCTCGATGAAGGCGGCGCCCCTGTGGGCGTGGGCGGCCTTGAGCACGTCGCCGAGATTCTTGCTGACGTCGATCCCGCGCGCGACGAAGCGGGCGCCCGATCCCAAGGCGAAGGCGCAGGGGCTGACCGAGCGGTCGACCGAGCCGTAGGGAGTGGAAGGGCTGCGGGTGCCGACCCGGCTGGTCGGCGAATATTGGCCCTTGGTGAGGCCGTATATCTCGTTGTTGAAGAGCAGGATCTGGCAGTCGAGGTTGCGGCGCAGGACGTGCATCGTGTGGTTGCCGCCGATCGACAGCGCATCGCCGTCGCCGGTGATGATCCAGACGTCGAGGGCGGGATTGGCGAGCTTGATGCCGGTCGCGAAGGTCGGCGCGCGGCCGTGGATGGTGTGGAAGCCGTAGGTCTCCATATAATAGGGAAAGCGCGACGAGCAGCCGATGCCGGAGACGAAGACGATGTTCTCGGGGCGGACGCCGAGCTCCGGCATCGTCCGCTGCACCGCCTTCAGCACCGCATAATCGCCGCAGCCCGGGCACCAGCGCACCTCCTGGTCGGTCGCGAAATCCTTGGCGGTGAGGGCGGTCATCTCGTTCATCGGATCATACTCTGTAGAGGAGGTACCAGATCAACGCGCAGACGATGACCAGGAGCAAAACGAGGCGGATGAGGCCGGGCGTGTTCATGAGGCACCTGGCGGCGAGAGACAATATGAGGACATCACTTCCGCTAGGGCTGGGCTAGCGGTCTTCCTTTGCCGAACCACTCCCCTCATCCCAGCGCCTCCTCGATGGCGGATTCGATCTCGGCGATCTTGAAGGGCTGGCCGGAAACCTTGGTGACCGGGCGGGCGTCGACCAGATATTGGTCGCGGAGCAGGGTCTTGAGCTGGCCCTTGTTCATCTCGGGGACGATGATCCGGTCGAAGCCGCGGAGCAGATCGCCGAGATTTTTCGGCAGCGGCCAGATGTGGCGGATGTGGATGTGGGCGACGTCGCGGCCGGCCTTTCGGGCGCGGCGCACCGCCTGGTGGATCGGACCGAAGGTCGAGCCCCAGCCGACCACGGCCAGCGCGCCGCCCGCCTCGCCGAGGCAGACCGCCTGCCCGGGGATCGAGTCCGCAACGCCGAGCACCTTGTTCGCGCGGATGTCGGTCATCGCCTGGTGGTTGGCGGGGGCGTAATCGATATGGCCGGTGCCGACATTCTTCTCGATACCTCCGATCCGGTGGCGAAGGTCAGGCGTCCCCGGCTTGATCCAGACGCGGGCGAGCTTCGCGTCGCGGGCATAGGGATTGACCTTCTCGCCCTCGCCCGGCGCCTCGTCGTGGAAGCGCACCGGGAAGGGCGCGTAGCGGGCCATGTCCGGCACCTTCCACGGCTCCGCGGCATTGGCGATATAGCCGTCGGTCAGGAGCAGCACCGGCGTCATATATTGGGTGGCGATCCGGCACGCCTCGATCGCGCAGTCGAACGCGTCGGCCGGGGAGCGCGCGGCGATCACCGGCATCGGCGCGTCGCCGTTGCGGCCGTAAACCGCCTGATAGAGGTCGGACTGCTCGGTCTTGGTCGGCAGGCCCGTCGAGGGGCCGCCGCGCTGCGAGTTGACGATGACCAAAGGCAGCTCGGTCATGATCGCGAGCCCCATCGCCTCGGCCTTCAGCGCGATGCCGGGCCCGGACGAGGAGGTGACGCCGAGCTGGCCGGCGAAGCTGGCGCCGATCGCGGCCCCGATCGCGGCGATCTCGTCCTCCGCCTGGAAGGTGATGACGCCATATTCCTTGAGACCCGAAAGATGGTGGAGGATCGCGGACGCCGGCGTGATCGGATAGCCGCCGAAGAACATCTTCAGCCCCGCCAGCTGCGCTCCGGCGACCAGCCCGATCGAGATCGCCTCGGCGCCGGTGACGGTGCGGTAGAGGCCGGGCTCGGCCGGCGCCGGATCGAGATGGCGCTGGTGGATCTGGCCGCCGATCTCGACCGTCTCTCCATAAGCATGGCCGGCGTTCAGCGCCGCGATATTGGCCTCGACGAGCTTGGGCTTTTTGGCGAACTTGGCCTTGAGCCAGTCGACGATCGGGGCGCGATCGCGGTCGAACATCCAGAGCGCAAGCCCCAGGGTCCACATGTTCTTGGAGCGCAAGGCTTCCTTGTTGCCGAGGCCAAAGGGCTTCACCGCCTCGATCGTCAGCTGCGAGATGTTGAACGATATCACCTGCCAGCGCGCCAGGCTGCCGTCCTCGAGCGGGTTCGCGTCGTAGCCGGCCTTGGCGAGGTTCCTCGCGCCGAACTCGCCGACGTCGGCGATGATCAGGCCGCCGGGCTTCAGATCGTCGACATTCACCTTGAGCGCCGCCGGGTTCATCGCGATCAGCACGTCCGGCTGGTCGCCCGCGGTCTCGATCGCGGACGAGCCGAAATTGATCTGGAAGGCGGAGACGCCGAAGGTCGTCCCCTGCGGCGCGCGGATCTCGGCCGGGAAATCGGGGAAGGTGGCGAGGTCGTTGCCGGCGAGCGCGGTCGACAAGGTGAACTGGCCGCCGGTCAGCTGCATGCCGTCGCCGCTGTCCCCGGCGAAGCGGACGACGACATTCTCCAGCACCGGCTCGGCGCCGGCCTCTTCGGGTGTGACGAGATGGGTGGCTGTCGCCATTTACGTGCTTGTCCTGAGGCCTGGTATCGCCCCCCTTTAGCCAGTGGAGCCGGTTCGCCCAAGTTAGATATTCGCGCACCCTCGACAACTCACCGCGCCGAGAAACAGCGCCGGGCGCAGGGGCGCTACGGCGCGCGGTTTTCTCCTTCGGCGAAGCGCCGGATGGATTCGCGGCCCAGGGACAGGCGGAGCGCCCCATGGACGCCGAGGCCGAATGCACCGAGCAGGACGATCCCGAGGAAGGCGACCAGGGCGTTTGCGGGGCGATCTTCCCGCTCGCGTGCGATCGCATGGTCGCACTCCATGCCTGCATCCGGGCCATGCCCCGCATCGTCCGCGCAATCGACGGGAGCCGAGTGGACACGCCAGGCTTGGCAGGACGCCACTGAAAGGATCATTATCGCATAGATCAGCAGCCCTCGGGCGGCGCGGCGGGTCATCCGAATATTGTCCCTGGCTCGGGCCGTCCGCATCGGCGGCGGGCGGAGCATAGCCGGAACGATGGACGATGGCGACGATCGTCCGTAGTGAGGCGCCCCGCCCCCGCGCGACCACGGAGCCGCGTCTTGCCAGGTCCCTATGTACGCTCCGACGTACGCACCTTCCTCGATTTCCTCAACGCGCTGCCCGGGCCGAAGAGCCACGAGGCGGGCCCCGTCGAGGCGCGCGTGATGATGCAGCGCTCGCGCCACGTCGCCGACGCGCCGACGGGCGAGCTGGCGGTGATCCGCGACCTCGCCTGTCCGGGACCCGCCGGCGAGATTCCGCTCCGGCTCTACGACGCGCGCGCGCAGCGCGGGCCGGCGCCCTTGCTGATCTTCTTCCACGGCGGGGGCTTCGTGCTGGGCGATCTCGACACCCACGAGCCCTTCTGCGCCGAGATCGCGCGGCAGCTCGATCTGCCCGTGCTCGCCGTCGACTATCGGCTCGCGCCCGAACATCCGTTCCCGGCCGGTGCCGAGGATTGCATCGCCGCCGCGCGCTGGGCCGCCGCCTCGCCGGAGGCGCTCGGCCGTAAGGTGACCGGCCTCGTTCCCTGCGGCGACAGCGCCGGCGGCAATCTGGCGATCGTCGTCAGCCTCGCCCTGCGCGACGAGCCGGCCGCCGCGCCGGCCCTCGCCCAATGGCCGATCTACCCGGCCGCCGATCCCGCCAGGGGCTATCCGAGCTATGAGGATTTCGGCGAGGGCTATCTTCTCAGCCATCAAAGCATGCGCTGGTTCGACGATTGCTACGCCGGCGACCCGCGGGACTGGCGCCATTCGCCGATGGTGAAGAGCCAGGCCGGCCTGCCGCCGACCCTGGTCGTCACCGCCTCGCTCGACCCGATCCGCGACCAGGGCCGCGCCTACGCCGCCGCCTGCATCCAGGCCGGCGTCGAGACCATCTTCCTCGAGGCGGAAGGGACGATCCACGGCTTCATCAATTTGAGGAAGGCGGTGCCGTCCTCGGAGCAGGACATCGCCCGCTGCGTCGAGGCGCTGAAGCTGCTGCTGAAGCGCGAAGCCGATCGATGAGGAAAGCAAAGTCCGCTAGGGCTGAGCTTGTCGAAGCCCGGGTCCGCGCGCTGCAATCCGCCCCCTTCGACGCCGCCTGCGGCGTCGCTCAGGACAGGCTTCGACAAGCTCAGGGCTAGCGGAGAGGAGCCGACAGGATCGATGACCGCAGACCCCACCGCCCTTCCCTACCGCCCCGGCGCCGGCGTCATGCTGCTCAGCCGCGAGGGCAAGGTGTTCGTCGCCCAGCGCCTCGATTCGACGCTCGAGGCCTGGCAGATGCCGCAGGGCGGGCTCGACGAGGGCGAGGACCCGGAAGCGGGCGCTCTGCGCGAGCTCGAAGAGGAGACCGGCATCGGGCGCGACAAGGTCGAGATCATCGCCCGCTGTCCCGAGCCGCTGACCTACGACCTTCCCCCCGACCTCGTCGGCAAGCTCTGGAAGGGCCGATGGCGCGGCCAGGAGCAGCACTGGTTCCTCGCCCGCTTCCTCGGCAGCGACGCCGACGTAAACATCGAAACCGAGCACCCCGAGTTCCGCGCCTGGAAATGGGCCGATTCGGCCGAGCTCACGGCGATGATCGTCCCTTTCAAGCAGCGCCTCTACGAGCAGGTGCTGGATGCCTTCCGCGACTGGCTCTGAAAACGGGGACAATATACATTTGGCGGCTTTGGCGCGCACGTCTCGCGCTGACCCGATCGGCTAAATGCATGGCGACGATGTCGTTTACAAACCCGCGGGCTGCATAAAAACTAGGACAATCAGGATCAGGCCCAAGATCGCGGTCAGCGTCGTGAGAGCGCCGACGGCGGCCCACACCCACCGCTTCGCGTGGATATCCCGCCAAGTCCCGCGAATGCCGTAGATCAAAGCCAGCAGGAGGGCCGCCGGTATCAGCGATGCTATTATCACCCTCGCGTTCATGGTTTCGGCCTCTCCACCGGCTTACGCTTCATCAGCTTCGCGACGCGCCCCCGGGAAGCGTTCGGGATCGTCATCGCATTCGAGGGCGCGGGCGGCGTCCTCGAACCTGTCACTCTGCGTCGGCGTCGTCATCATCCAGGACCGCCTGCTGTGCCTCGAGCAGCTTGATCGGCTCCCGATCTCGCGCCCTTCCATTGTGTCCGCAACCGGCAACCGCACCGCTGTATCACGACCGAGCGGAAAACGGGGACAGTATGCATTGAGCGTATGAGGCAGGCCCATTCGCGAAGGATCCGCGGGCTGAATGGATACGGTCCCTGTTTTCCTAGCGCCCGCGCGCGAGCCAGTGGAACAGGTTGCGGGCGAAGGCTTCGTTGTCGTTGCCGGGGACGTTCATTCCCATCTTCCCGCCGCCGTCGTCGATCTGGGCGGTGAGCATGCCTGCTTCGCCCAGGACGGCGACCCGCCCGGCACCGAAAGCCAGCGCGACGGCCTGGCGGTGGCCTCCAGCGGCGACCGGCCGCAGCGTCGGGCCCGGCGGCACATATTCGACCGCGTCGGGAGGAAGCAGCAGAAGCGGCTCGCCGGCTCCGGTCAGGCTCTGGCCGGTGAAAGTCACGACGCGCGACAATCCGGCCGTAATCGGGTGCGGGCGTAGAAGACCGTTCGCTCGCGTGAACTGCAGCTCAGCCCCGCTCTGGGCGGGGCTGCCGCGCGGCACCTCGACGAAGCCGCCGCCCATGCCGACTACGAACGCGGCGGCGAGCGCGCGCGCCGCTTCGCCGAAGGGCGCATGGTCGGCGACGAGGAGCAACGCTCCGCCCCGCGCGACCCAGGATCGCAGCAGCGCGATCTCGCCCGCCGTGAAGGCGGGATCGCCGCGCTCGCCGCCCCGCTTTATCGGCAGGTTGATCGGGCCGATCTTGAAGCGATCTCCGCCCGCCGCGTTGGCCACCACGAGAATCCGGCAGCCCGCGAGCGACCCGGCGCTGAACCGGCCGCGGTGGCGGCGGACCTCATAGCCGTCCGCCCGCAGCAGCCCGGCCAGCGGCCGGTAGCGACCGCCTGCCGTGTGCGCGTTCCAATGACCCTCGTCGAAGCAGACGGCGGGAAAAGCGGCGGCCCAACGCGGCGCCGCGACCGCCGGCCGGTAATCCGGGTCGACCCGCTGGCCGAACGGAATCAGCAGCAGCGCGCCGATGCCGAGCGCGATCGCACCCGCCAGAGCGGCGAGCACGCGCTTCAGGAGCCGGCGTCCCCGGCCGCTCATCGCGCGGCACCCCGCTCACTTGGTGAGTTCCGACAGCGCGTTGAGCGCGATGAACAGGGCGCCGAGGAAAACCGCCGTTGCCGCCGCGATTCCCATGATCCAGCCGAGCCTTCGCAATCCGCCATCGTCATCCGCCTCCCTCGTTCGCGAGGCGACAGGTGGGTCCGCGGCGGGGGCCGGATCAAGCCGCAGCGATTGATGTACTGACGGTTGATATGCCTCCGCCCCTTCATGCGCGGCGAAGGCGCGGGCGGCGTCGACGCGGCTGGCAGCGCCGAGCGTCTTCATCGCCAGCCTCAGCCGCTGGTCGACGGTGTGCCGCGAGATGCCGAGCGCGCGGGCGATCTCCTTGGAGGACATGTGGCGCAGCACCATCCTGAGGCACTCGCGCTGCCCCTCGCTCAGATTCGCTGCGGCCCGGCTGTCCATCCCGACCGCTCATACCGCCGGGGGCACTCAGGGGAAACTTGGCTTTCGTCGCCGTCCACGGCTAGAGCCGCTGCGATGCGGGCGCTCTCCAACATCGAAGCGGCGGCGGTCGAGGCGGCGGCGGGCGCGCCGATGCTCGACCAGGTCCGCGCCTGGGCGGCGGTCGGCAGCGGCTCGCGCAACCTCACCGGCCTGGCCGAGATTGCCGGGCTGCTCGCGGATGCCTTCTCCGGCCTTCCCGGCGCGCTCGCGCTCGTCGATGCGGCTGCGGTGGAGGAAGTGGATGCATCGGGTTGGCGCCGGCCGCTCGACCACGGCCGCAACCTCCATCTCCGCGTCCGGCCCGAAGCGCCGGTGCAGCTGCTTTTCACCGGCCATATGGACACGGTCTACGGCGCCGATCACTCGTTTCGCGAGGTCTTCTGGCGCGAGCCCGGCACGGTGCTCGGCGGGCCCGGGGTGGCCGACATGAAGGGCGGCATCGCGGTGATGCTCGCGGCGCTCGAAGCGGTCGAGGCCTCCGCGCCGGCGAATCGAATCGGCTACGAGGTGGTAATCAATTCCGACGAGGAGGTGGGTTCGCCCGGCTCGGCGGCCTTGATCGCGGCGGCGGCGCAAGGGAAGCACGCGGCGCTGACCTACGAGCCCGCGGCTCTTCCCGACGGTACGCTCGCCGGCGCACGTCCGGGCAGCGGCAATTTCTCGCTCGTCGTGACCGGGCGCAGCGCCCATGCCGGTCGCAACCCGGAGGACGGGCGCAACGCCCTTCTCGCCGCGGCCGATCTGGCCTTGCGGCTCGACCGCGCCAAGGCGCCGGGGCTCTCGGTCAATCCCTCAAAGATCGACGGTGGCGGCCCCACGAATGTGGTGCCGGATCATGCGGTCCTGCGCATAAATATGCGACCCCGCACCCCCGCCGACCAGGAGCTTGGCCAATATCTCCTCGACGAGGCAGTCGCCGCCGTCGCCGCCGAGCGCGACTTGCGCATAGATATTCACGGCGGCTGGGGCCGTCCGCCCAAGCCGCTGACGCCTGAAGCCGAGGCTCTGTTCCGGCTGGTCGCGCGCTGCGGCGCCGATCTCGATTTGGCGATCGGTTGGCAGGACAGCGGCGGCGTCTGCGACGGCAACAACATCGCCGCCAGCGGCGTGCCGGTGGTCGACACGATGGGCGTGCGCGGCGGAGCGATCCACTCGCCCGAGGAATATCTGATCGTCGAGAGCCTCGCCGAGCGCGCGCGGCTTTCCGCGCTCACCATCCTCAGGCTGGCCGAGGGAGACGCATTGTGAGCTTCAGGGTGCGCCCGGCGCGGAACGAGGATTTCCAGGCGATCTACGAGATGGCCAAGCTGACCGGCGGCGGCTTCACCAATCTGCCGCCCGACAAGGGCGCATTGGTCGCCAAGCTGGCGCATTCGGAACGGGCGTTCGCCTCGGAGGCCGGCGATCCGCAGGGGGATTTGTTCGTCTTCGTGCTGGAAAATGGCGAGACCGGCCAGATTCGCGGCACCTGCCAGGTGTTCAGCCGGGTCGGCATGGTCGAGCCCTTTTATTCCTACCGGATCAGCACGATGACCCAGACGTCGCCGGAGCTCGCCAAGACCTTCCGCGCCGAGATGCTGACCTTGTGCACCGACTTCGAGGGAAGCTCGGAGGTCGGCGGCCTGTTCCTTCATCCGGCCGAGCGCGCCGGCGGCCTTGGCGTGCTGCTGGCGCGCAGCCGCTATCTGTTCATCAGGCTCCACCGCGAGCGCTTCGCCGACAAGGTGCTGGCGGAGCTGCGCGGAGTCATCGACGAAGCCGGCGGATCGCCCTTCTGGGACGCGATCGCCGGGCGCTTCTTCGGCATGAACTTCCAGGAAGCCGACGCCTTCAACGGCGCCCACGGCACGCGCTTCATCGCCGATCTGATGCCCAAGACGCCGATCTACACCGCCATGCTCCCGGAGAGCGCGCGGGCGATCATGGGCGTGCCCCACCCCTCGGGCCGCGCCGCGATGCGGATGCTCGAGCAGGAAGGCTTCACCGGCCAGGGCTATGTCGACATTTTCGACGGCGGCCCGACCATGTCGGCGCGGACCGACGAGATCCGCACCGTCCGCGAGGCGCGCGCGCTGGTGCTGGACGCGATCGCCGACGACGCTGCCGGCAAGAGGATGATGCTCGCCGCCGGGCATCGCCGGGATTTCGCGTCGGGATATGGCCATGTCGCGATCGGGGAGGAAGGCGGCGCGACTCTCGACGCGGCGTCGGCGCGCCTGCTTGGCCTGCAGCCCGGCGACCGCTTTCTCGCCATCGGGCGCTGAGCATTGGCCGCGGTCGAGATCAATTTCGACGGGATCGTCGGGCCGAGCCACAATTATGCGGGGCTGAGCTTCGGCAATCTCGCCGCGACCGCCAATGCCGGCGCGATCGCCTTTCCGCGCGCGGCGGCGCTGCAGGGGGTCGCCAAGATGCGGCACAATCTCGGCCTCGGTCTGGCGCAGGGCCTGTTGCTTCCGCATCCGCGGCCGAACCGGGCGTGGCTCGCCGCGCTCGGCACCGATGCGGAGCGGGCGCCGGAGACCCTGCGTGCCGCTGCGCTGTCCGCCTCGGCGATGTGGGCCGCCAACGCCGCCACCGTCTCGCCCGCGCCCGACTGCGCCGATGGTCGCACCCATTTCACCGTCGCCAACCTGAGGACGATGGCGCACCGCAGCCACGAATGGCCGCAGACGCTGAAGCAGCTCCGCCTGGCATTCGCCGACGAAGCCCATTTCGCGGTCCACCCGCCGGTCCCCGGCACGTTCGGCGACGAAGGCGCGGCCAACCATATGCGGCTCGCGGCGGCGCATGACGCGCCGGGCGTCGAGATCTTCGTCTACGGCCGCCGCGGCGGCGAATTCCCCGCGCGCCAGCACGTCGAGGCCGGCCGCGCCGTCGCCCGCTTCCACGGCCTCGATCCGGCCCGCACCCTGTTCGTCGCCCAGTCGGAGGAGGCGATCGCCGCGGGCGCCTTCCACAACGACGTCGTCGCCGTCGCCAACGAGACCGTCCTGTTTGCCCACGAGCAGGCGTTCGAGGATCGATCCGGTTTCCATGCCCGGCTCCGCGCGCTGCTGCCTGAGCTCGAGATCGTCGAGGTGCCGGCGAGCGAGGTGACGCTGAGCGACGCGATCAAATCCTATCTGTTCAACGCCCAGCTGGTGACGCTTCCGGACGGCGCTATGGCCCTGATCCTCCCTGAGGAAGCCCGGGAAACTCCGAGCGTGTGGGCCTGGCTCGAACGGATGGTCGCGGGCAACGGGCCGATCCGCAAATTGCTGGGCGTCGACGTGCGCCAGTCGATGGCCAATGGCGGCGGGCCCGCCTGCCTGCGTCTCCGCGTGGTCGCCGATCCGGCCGCGATCGACCCCCGCTTTCTCGTCGACGAAGCCAAGCTCGACCGCATCGCCGGCGTGATCGAGGCGCACTGGCCGGAACGGATCGTCCCTGACGCGCTGCCGGTGCCGGCGCTGTGGGAGCGGATGGAGCGGGCGCGGCTCGCCCTCAATGAGGAGCTCGGTCTCCAAATGCTGAACTGATGCGCCCGGCCTTGTATTCCAGCCGCCGGCGGTGTTCGATCGCGTGGAAGGAGGATTGACGATGTCGCACGCCTGGATGCTCGCGGCCGCAGCCGGCCTCGCCGTCGCGCTTCCGGCCGCCGCGCAGCAGGCGCAGCCGCCGGGACCGACCATCCAGCAGCAGTTCGACGCCGCCTCGGCCGCGCTCGCCGCCGACAATCTGGACGAGGCGGTCCGCCAGTATGAGGCGCTCGAAGCGCGTCTGGCGCGCACCGGCAATGCCCGCAGCCTCGCCATCGTCCGCGTGCGCAAAGCGAGCGCGCTGCTGCGGCTCCAGCGCCTCCCCGAGGCGGCCGAAGCGCTGCGCCTCGGCCTGCCGGCTTTGCCCGCATCCGACGCGACGCTGAACGAGGACCGCTTCGTCGGCCATGTCGCCCTCGGCCGGATCGCCGAGCTCGGCCTCGATTACCGCGGCGCCATGGCCCATTACCGCGCGGCGAAGGCGATCGAGGTCGAGCCGGGGTTGCGGCTCGACCTCTTCCGCGGCCTGATCCAGAGCGAGATGTTCTTCGATCCCGCCGCGGCGCTGGCCGATGCCGACGAGGCGCTTCGCGTCGCCGCCGCCGGCTCGCCGGGCGCCCGCGGGCTCGAGGGACAGCTTCGCACGATGCGAGGCCGGGTGCTGCTCAACATGGGGCGCCTGCCGGAAGCGCGCGACGAGCTGGAGCGCGCACTGCGACTGCTCGGCGGCCTGACCACGCGCGTCAGCGTGCCCGATATCGTCGCCCGCTCCGATCTCGCGATCGCTTCGGCGGTGGCCGGCGACCACGATGCCGCGCGTCGCTATCTCGCTTATACGGGCGCCGGCAATACGGTGCGCGCGTCGCTGCCCACCAGCGGGCGGATGGAGCCGCCGTCCTGCGGCAACGGCCTCGAGCCCGGCGATGTCGGCGTCGTCGAGCTCTCGATCCGCGAGGACGGCACGGTCGGCCACGCCTCGCCGGTCTACTCGTCCCGCCAAAGCGAGCCGGCGCTTCTGTTCGCACGGGCGGCGATGGGCTGGCGCTTTCCGACCGCCGAGGCCCGCCGGCTCCATCCGGTCTTCCGCACCGCCATCCGGGTCGAGCTGCGTTGCACGCGGCGGGCGGCCGAGGGAGACGGGCCGGAGCCTTGGGAGACCGCCGAGGTCGAGCGCTGGTCTGCGACCCACGGCGTCGCACTCGAGCTCGATCCGCCGCTCGACCGAACGGCGCAGCAATTGCGCGCCGACCTCTCCGCGGCCGAGGCGCGACATGGCGCCGCCGCGCCGCAGCTCCTCGTGCCGCTGGTGCGGCTCGGCCACAATGGGGAGCTGCGCCCGCGCGAGCGCGTCGCAAATCTCCGCCGCGCGCTCGCCATCGCCGCGGCGGCCCGTGCGCCCTCCCTTTATCTCGCCCGCCTCGCCCTGAAGATCGCCCATGACGAGCATGAGGCGGGCTCCGCGGCGTCGTCCGAAATGCCCGATTTCGGGCGGCTGCTCGCCGACCCCGCCATCGCAGGCGATCCGGGCGCCGCCGCCGCGGTGCAGCTCAGGATGGCCAACGCGCTCTATCAGAATCGGCGTTGGTCGGAGGCCGCGGACGTGCTGGCCGCGGTGCGCGGAACGGGCCTCGGGCCGGACCATCCGCTGATGCCCGCCGTCTTCGATCTGCTCGCCGCGATCGAGGCCGGCCGCGGAGACGAAGCCGCGGCGATGGCGGCGTGGGGCGCGATACCGGCGGGCGCTCCCCGCTGCACGGTGCCGGCGGCGCGCCTCCCTCTGGCGGTCTCGTCGAGCGACTTCCCTCGCTCGGCGGTGGAATGGGGGTTCGAAGGCCTCGTCAACATCGAGACGCTGGTCGGGCGCAGCGGCGCCGTCGGGCCGCCGCGCACCATCTTCGCTTACCCGCCCTTCGTGTTCGACCGCGGCGGGGAGGAGCTCGCGGCGCGGATCCGCTATGCGCCGGCTTTCGTGCCGCCGGAGGGCCCCTGCGTCGTCTTCCGGCAGCGCATCCGCTTCGAACTTCCCGGCTGACCGGACATTTCCCGGTCCGCCCTTACCTGTCGGGAGCCACGCCGTTCGCGGACGCCGGCGCGGCGGCATTGTCGCCGGCGTTCGACTCGCGCTGCTCCATCTCCTCCTCGCGCACGTCTTCGCGCACCCGCGCCTCTTCGACGAGACGCCGGCGCTCGGCCTCCTCCTGGGCGATCAGGCGGTTCAAGTGCTGATCGATCACTTCGGGATCGGGTTTTTGCTCGCGGTCCCCGCATGCGACGAGCGGGAGCGCGAAAATCAGGCCCGCGAGCGCGGCAAATCGAAGCTTCGGCATCATTGGCTAACGTCCCGGCGCGCGAATGGCTGCACGGGCCGCGTCGGTCACGTCGCCAGCTCTGCGAACTCCATGAGCGGCAACGTCCAGACGCGGGCGCCGAATTCGTCCTCCACCTCGAGGCGATGCTCTCCCCACTGGCGGCGGTCGCGCTCGCTTGCGGTGAGGATGTCGCGCGCGTTCCGGTACCCCTGGTACCAAGCCGCCTCCGCGTCCGGAAGATCGACGCCAAGCCGGTCTTGCAGGCGGGCCTGGCCGTGCTGGAAGTGAAAGAAGAAGTGAGGCATGCGCGCTAAACTGCCCAACCCTCGGGCGAGTTGCAGAGAATCGTGGTAAACGTTTGTTTAACCATCTTTTTTCAAATGAATCGTTGATGATCGGAGCGAATGACATGGGGGACGAACGCCGAAACGGGCATTTGCTGCGTGTGCTCGGCCTCGGTTTCGGCCTCGCAATGGGCGTCGGCGCCGTGATCGGCGCAGGCATCCTGCGCACGCCGGGAAGCGTCCTGGCGAGCGTCCCGCTCCCTTGGCTCGCGCTCGGCCTCTGGGTCTTCGCCGGCGTCCATGCCTTGCTCACCGCGAACATCGTCGCCGAGACGATGGCGGCACTGCCGCGCTCGGGAGGCCTGTTCAACGTCGCCGAGCGCGCCTTCGGACCGTTCGGAGCGGTGCTGGTCGGCTGGACCGACTGGGTGTTCAACATCGCTGCTTCGGCCGCGCTTGCGATCGCCTGCGGCGAGTATCTCGCGCTGATATTCCCCGCGCTCGCCCCGCACGTCGCGCTCGCGGGGATCGGCATCGCCGCCTTGCTGTTCGCGCTCAACTGGATCGGCGTGCGCGAAGGAAGCGCGGCCCAGATCGTCACCAGCGCGGCCAAGCTCGCCCTCCTCATCGGCCTCGTCGCCGCGATCTTCCTGCTGCGTCCGGCGGCGGGCGCGAGCGCCGTCGCCGCGGCCGCCGCCCCGCTCGGCCTGCTCGGCATCGTCACCGCCTACCAGCTCATCGTCGGCACCTATGCCGGCTGGGCGAGCCCCGCTTATTTCGCCGAGGAAGCGAAGGATCCGGCCCGCAACATGGTCCGCGCCATCTTCGGATCGCTGGCGGCGGTGATTTTCATCTACCTACTGATGAACGCCGCTTTGCTCTACGCGCTGCCGGTCGAGCGGCTGAGCCGCTCCGAGCTTCCGGTCGCCGAAGCGATTTCGGACATCTTCGGCGGGACCAGCGTCGCGATCGTCGCCGCGGTGGCGATCGTCTGCGTGCTCGGCACGATCAACGCCGGGATCATGCTGGCGACGCGGATCATGCACGGCCTCGGCCGCGACGGCTTCGTCCCGGCGATCGCCAGCCGGGTCAATCGCGGCGGGACGCCCGACGTGGCGATGGCCGTCTCCGCGGCCGCGACACTGGGGCTGGCGGCGACCGGGCAGTTCGAGGCGGTCTTTCTCGCCGTCGGCGCGCTCAGCATCGCCATCCTGGTCGTCGTCGACGCCGCCTTCTTCGCGCTGCGCTGGCGGGAGCCCGATCTCGCGCGCCCGTTCCGGGCCTGGGGCTATCCCTGGCTGCCGGCGCTCGCCCTGGCGCTCGACTTCGCGGTGCTCGCCGCCTTCCTGATCGCAGACCGGCGCGCCGCCTTGTACATGGCCGCCGGGATCGCCTTGTGTATCCCGCTGGCGTTCATCGCGCGACGCGGCCGGGCGCGAAGCGCCGGGACCGCAGCCTGATCGGGAAAATGGCGCGCCCGGAAGGATTCGAACCTCCGGCCCCCAGATTCGTAGTCTGGTGCTCTATCCAGCTGAGCTACGGGCGCGCGGGAGACGGCGACATAGGGGGTGCGCCGGAGCGGCGCAAGAGCGTTGCTTGGGGGTGCGGGGCCGCATAGGGAGGCCGGGCCGATGTCCCGCCCCCGCCCTTTCCACCGCTCTGCCGTCCTCGCCGCCGCCGCTTTGCTCGCCGCTTCGGGCTGCACGCCGAACAGCGAGTTCCCGTCGCTGGCGCCGCGCGCGATCGAGCAGGAGGATCCGCTGGCCGAGCCGGTCAGGACGGCGCCCGTCGTCGCCGGCGAGCCGGAATTGCGCGCGCGTGCCGCCGAGCTCCTGGATGAAGCGCGGCGCGGCGACCGCGCGTTCGAGGCGGCTTTGGGCAGCGCTGCGTCGGCGGCGCGCGGCGCGGGCGCGCCGGGCTCCGAAAGCTGGGTGGTGGCGCAGCAGCAGGTCTCGCGCGCCGAGGCCGCCCGCGCGCCGACGACCTCGGCGCTTGCCGAGCTCGACCGCCTCGCCACGGAACGCGCCCGCCTGGCCACCAATGAGGGCGATTTCGCTTCGATCCAGGGCGCTCTGGAGGAGGTCGGGCGGATCGCCGCGGGCCAGCAGCAGCGGCTGGACCGGCTGCGCGACCAACTCAGGCGCTGAGCGCCTCGCTGTGCAGCTTCGCCAGCATGACGTAATGGGCGACGCCCGCGCGCATTCCTTCCAAGTCGGCGGCGGAGAGGTCGCGGACATATTTGGCAGGGCGGCCGGCCCAGAGCTGGCCCGAGGGGATCGTCCGGCCCGGCGTCAGCAGCGCGCCAGCCGCGAGCATCGCGTCGCTTTCGATCTCGCAGCCGTCCATCACGATCGCGCCGAGGCCCACGAAGGCGCGGTCGCGGAGGATGCAGCCGTGGACCATGGCGAGATGGCCGATCAGCACCTCGTCGCCGATGATCGTCGCGAAGCCGGATTCGTGGCCGGGGCGCGGCGAGTCGACGTGAAGTACGGAGCCGTCCTGGATGTTGGTGCGCGCGCCGATCCGGATCGCGTTGACGTCGCCGCGCAGCACGCAATTGTACCAGATGCTCGCCTCGGGCCCGATCTCGACGTCGCCGATCAGCTTCGCGCCGGGCGCCACGAAGGCGGCGGGATCGACAAGAGGCGTCTTTCCGCCAAAGCCTATCAGCTCGCCCATGCGCTCCGCTCCATCTCGTAGACGATGACCGGGTTCATCGTCTCCGGCCAGTTCGCATCGACATAGTCGAGATCGACGCGCCGCCGCATGCCGAGCCGGCGCATCAGGCCCCAGCTCGCCGCATTGCCGTCGACCGTCAGCGCCACCACCCGTTCGGCGCCGACCTTTTCGAAGGCATAAGCGAGGGCGGCGGTCGCCGCTTCCTTCGCATAGCCCTGCCCCCAGGAGTCCTCGCGCAGCCGCCAGCCGATCTCGAGCTCGCCGGCCACCGTGCTGCCGCGTCCGTCGGCGCGCTTGAGCCCGCAAAAGCCGAGCAAAGCCGCGTCGTCCCTGCGTTCGACGACCCAGAAGGTGAAGCCGAGCTCGTCCTGCCAGCGCATGAAGCGCTCGCGCACCACCGCTTCGAGATCGTCGTTGCTCTTGACCCCGCCGAGCCAGCGCATCACCGCCTCTTCGTTGGTGTGGCGGATGAACGGCTCAACATCCTCCTCGCGCCACGTGCGCAGGCGCAGGCGCGGCGTCTCGGCCACGACGTCGCCCGGACCGCTCAGAAGGGCCACCAGCGCGGCGTATTGAGCAAGGGCAGGATCGAGGCGTGGTCGTCGCTCCAGCCGTCGAAGCCCGGCTGCCGATCGAGCACCACCCAGTTGAGCCCATCCTCGCCACTGAGCTCGACCAATCGGTTGATCGTCTGCTGGTTGCGCGACAGCGCGATCCAGACCGAGACCGTCGAATTGGCGAGCTCCTCCTCCTCATTGGGCTGGTACTGGAGCATCGCCGAGGTCCAGCCGCCGCGCGCGGCGAGATCGGCGACGACCGGCTCGAGGTTCAGATAGCGGTTGGAGATGTGGAACAGGACGAGGCCGTCGCGGTGCACGGCATTGCCGTAGACGGCGAGCGCCTCGCGGGTGAGCAGATGCATCGGCACCGCGTCCGACGAAAAGGCGTCGACCGCGAGGACGTGGATCCGACCCGGGGGCTGCCGGGCGATGGTCAGCCGCGCGTCGCCGAGCACCACTCGCGCCTGCGGCGCGCAGCGGCTGAGGAAGGTGAAGCGGGTGCGCGCGACCTCGACCATCTCGGGGTCGATCTCGAAGAAGCTCCAGCGCTGGCCCGGCCGGGCGTAGCAGGCGAGCGTGCCCGACCCCAGGCCGATCACGCCGACATGAACGTCGGCGCCGAACATCGTCGCCGCGTTGGTCAGGGCGAGGCCGACCCCGGAGCGGCGGGCATAATAGCTGGTCGGCTCGTACTGGATGTCGGGGAGGAGATTCTGGACGCCATGGAGGGTGGTGCCGTGGGTGAGAGTGCGCGCGATCGGCTCGCCGCCTGCGGTGCGGGTGCGGACCTCGTAAATGCCGAAATAGCTGCGAGTCCGGCTCCCCTCGCCCGTCACCCTGAGCGTGTCCCAGCCGCCGTAGCTCAGCATCAAAGCGGCGAGCGCGGCGGCGAAGGCGAAAGGCCGCCCCAGGCAGGCGAGGGTGAGCAGCGAGATGACGATGCTGGCGACGGTCGTCGCCAGGCTGCCCTGATAATGGAGATAATGATTGGCGACGTATGAGAGGATGAAGGCGGCCGTCGGGATCGCGATGGCGAGCATCAGCTTCAGCCTGTCGGGCCAGGGGACCAAAGCGGTCTGCGGGACGAGCACTGCCGCCGCGAGGATCAGCAACGGGTGCTCGTACGCCCAGTCGAACACCAAAGGCGCGACGATCGCGCAGAACAGCCCGCCGAGCATGCCGCCGAACGACATTGCGAGGTAGAAGCGGGTGAGGTGGCCGACAGCCGGGCGGCGGCGGAACATCTCGGTGTGGAGCGCGACCGCGACGGTGAACAGCAAGAGGAGGCCGAGGCTGGCCGCGAAGAAGGGGCTGTTGCTGCCGTCGCTGAAGGCCAGGCCGCCCGCGATCAGGATGACGAGCGGCGCGACCATGGTGATGAAGTCGGCGACTCCGCGGCGGGCGGCGAAGGCGATGACGAAGCTCAACAAATAGAGCCCCAGCGGCAGCGCCCAGAGCAAGGGCATGGCGACGATGTCGGTGGTGAGGTGCGTCGTCGTCGACAGCATCAGCCCCGAGGGGATCGCGGCGAGCGCCACCCAGGCCGCGATCTCGCGGCGGGTCGGCGGCGGCGCCGTCTCTTCCGGCATCACTTCGACCGCATCGGCGGGGACGGTAAAGCCGCAGGCGGCGACGAGCAGGACGAGGAAGATGTAGAGGGCGGTCCACAGCCAGCTCTGCTGCTCCAGAGTCATCAACGGCTCGACGATCAAAGGATAGGAAAGCAGGCCGGCGAAGCTGCCGAGGTTGGAGGCGGCGTAGAGCGGATAGGGATCGCCGCGCGCGGTCTCGAGCGCGTACCAGCGCTGCATCAAGGGCGCCTGCGCCGAGACGATGAAGAAGAGCGGGCCGATCGAGCTGATCAGGAACCAGGGCACCCAGAAGGCCGGCTCGAAGCCCGCCCGGGGCAGCACCGAAAGCAGGCCGATCGGCAGCCACAAGGCGGCGACGCCGAACAGGACGAGGTGGATGCCGACCTGCTTCCTCGGCCCCAGCCGCGCGACCCGGTCGGCATAGAAATAGCCGCCGAGCAGCAGCAGCTGGTAGACCAGCATCGCGCTGTTCCAGACCGCGGGCGCACCGCCGACCAGAGGCAGCGCCATGCGCGCGATCATCGGCTGGGTGAGAAACAGCAGGAACGAGCCGGTGACGATGGTCAGGACGAACAGCGGCCGCGCATAACGCTCGCGCGCGGCAATGTCGGCGCTCATTTCAGCCAATCGGCTTCTCCCCCAAAAACAAAGTTCAACGGCCGAGCAGCCGCGCCGCGACCGGCGCATGATAGCTCAGCACGCCCGAACAGCCAGCCCGCTTGAACGCCATCAAGGTCTCGAGCAGCAGCGCGTCGCGGTCGCCCGCCCCAGCCGCGGCCGCGGCCTCGATCATCGCATATTCGCCCGACACCTGATAGGCGAAGACCGGCAGCTCGAAACGCTCGCTGACCCGCCGGATGATGTCGAGATAGGGAAGGCCGGGCTTGACGATCACGCTGTCGGCCCCTTCCTCGACGTCGAGCGCGACCTCGCGCAACGCCTCGAGGGCGTTGGCCGGATCCATTTGATAAGTCTTCTTGTCGCCCCGGAGCAGCCCGCGGCTGCCGACCGCGTCGCGGAACGGGCCGTAGAAGGCGCTCGCATATTTGGCGGCATAGGCCATGATCTGGACGTCGATCCGGCCGGCGCCGTCGAGCGCCTTGCGGATCGCGCCGACGCGTCCGTCCATCATGTCGGACGGCGCGACGATGTCGGCGCCCGCCTCGGCCTGGACGACGGCCTGCTCCATCAGCACCCGGACGGTGTCGTCGTTGACGACATGGCCCCGCGCGTCGGCGAGCCCGTCATGGCCGTCTGCCGTATAGGGATCGAGCGCGACGTCGGTCAGCACGCCGATCTCGGGCGCGGTGTCCTTTACCGCCTTGATCGCGCGGCAGATGAGATTGTCCGGATTGAGCGCCTCGCGCCCGTCCTCGCTCCTGAGTTCGGCCGGCGTGTTCGGGAACAGGGCGACGCAGGGAATGCCAAGGTCGCGCGCCTCGCGGGCCAGCGCCGCCAGCCGGTCGACCGAAAAACGAGAGACGCCGGGGAGGCTGGCGACCGGCTCCTCCACGCCCTCGCCGCCGGCGACGAACAGGGGCCAGATCAGGTCCGCGGGCGTCACGGCGGTCTCGGCGACGAGCGCCCGGCTCCAGGCGGCGACGCGCGTTCGGCGCAGGCGTGTGGCGGGGAAAGCGGGCATGGCGGCTTGGGGCTTAGCCCGAGGCGCGCGCGCATGCAAAGCGCCCGCACCCGCCTTCCTTGTACCGGTCGAGAAACAATGGCATCCTTCCGGAAAGAGACTCGGAAAGGCATTGCCGGACGAACATTTTTCAATCTTTTAGTCGAGGGGGAGACAAAAGATGAAGTTGATGAAAACGCTCACGAAACTGGCCGCAGGGCTGACTTTCTTCGTCCTTGCCGCGACGACGCCGGCGCAGGCCCAGCCCAACCCGATCCTCTATCTGACCGGGCTCGAATATTACACCACCCCGGCCGGCAGCTTCGTGCGCTATCGCTACGACGTCTTCAACAAGGCCGAATATCCGGTGGCGATGTTCGCGCCGGCGCCGGGCCTTCCGCCCTGCGGGTTGAACGCGAATTCGTCGCGGACCTGGGTCGACTTCTTCAACGGCCGCACCAACCAGCGCATCTACGGCTTCTGCGCGCTCACCAATCCCAGCCAGCTCGGCTCGATCTGGTTCGCCATGCCGGAAGGGACGATCCCGCCGAGCTATGTCTATATCGTGATCAGGGATCGGCAGACGAACACCAACTACCGCTCGAACCTCGCCGACACGACGCTGTAGGGCCGCAACATTCAGCCTCCGCCCGAGTTAGGCGGGGGTGAGTTCATCCAAACCCGTTCCGCGCGAGGCGGTGCTGATCGTCAACGCCGCCTCCCGCAAGGGGCGCGACCTGTTCCGCCAGGCCCATGAGAAGCTGACGGCCGCCGGCCTCCGCCTGGTCGAGGCACATGCGGTGACCAATCCGCGCGAGCTCGTCCCGACCGTCAAGGCGGCGGTCCGGCGCGGCGCGGCGATGGTGATCGTCGGCGGCGGCGACGGCTCGCTCTCGTCGGCGGTCGACGAGCTGGTCGACCGCGACTGCGTCTTCGCCTTGCTGCCGCTCGGCACGGCGAACAGCTTCGCCCGCACGCTCGGCATCCCGCTCGACCTCGACGGCGCGATCGCCACCATCGCCACCGGCGAGCGGCGGCGGATCGACCTCGGCATCATCAACGGCGATTATTTCGCCAATTGCGCGGCGATGGGGCTCTCCCCGATGATCGGCGAGGGCATCCCGCACAATTTGAAGCGCTGGCTCGGCCGCTTCGGCTATCTGATCTGGGCCTTCTGGTGCCTGATCCGCTTCCACCCGTTCCGGCTGACGATCCGGGACGAGACGGGCGAGACGCGCTTCTGGGCGACCGAGGTGCGGATCGCCAACGGCGGCCACCATGGCGGCGTCGAGCTGATCGAGAGCGCCGAGGTCGACAGCGGCCAGATCGTCGTCCAGGCGGTCGAAGGGCGCAGCAGCCTCAACCTGGTCCGCGACTGGTACGCGAAATATTGGAAGCTCGAGTCCCGCGAGAGCACGACTCGCGAGTTTCACGGACGCCGGATCGAGATCGAGACCCGCCCCCGCCAGCGAATCTCGATCGACGGCGAGGTGGTGGCGAGGACGCCCTGCGTCGCCGCCGTCGCCGAGCGCGCCATCGAGGTGGTGGTGCCGGCCGGGGGAGCCGAGGAACGAGAGTCGCGCGCGACCGGGCTTCTAGCCCAGGCGGGCTAGAGCCGCGCGGTAGCGTTCGGCGTCGGAGGCCTTGGCGGCGTGGTCTTCGCGCGCCTTGTCGACCGCCTCGGGCTTGGCACGCTCGACGAAGCTGGAATTGTCAAGCCTGGCGGCAAGCGAGTCGCGCTCCTTCTCGGCGGCCTCCGCGGCCTTTGCGAGGCGCGAGCGCTCGGCAGCGACGTCGATCACCCCTTCGAGCGGAAGCGAAAATGTCGCTTCGTCGACCACAAGCTGGGCGGCGGCGCCCGACGGAGCGCTCGCGTCGATCCCGTCGATCCTCGCCAGGCGCCGGATCGCGGCGGCATTGCGCTCGATCCGCGCCAGCGTCGCGGGGCTCGCGTCGCGATGGTGCAGCGCCAGCCGCGCGCCCGGCGGCACGTTGAGCTCGGCGCGCGCCGCGCGAATGGCGGAGACGAGCCGGATCAGCCAGTCGATCTCCGGCCCCGCTTCCGCATCGAGTGCGCGGGCGTCGGGCATCGGCCATTTGGCGAGGATCAGCGGATAAGGCCGCTTATTGGCGCTCCACAGCTCCTCGGTGATGAACGGCATGAACGGGTGTAGCATGACCAGGATCTGGTCGAGCACCCAGGCGGCGACCGCCTTCGTCTCTCCGTCTATCTGCCCTCGCTCTTCGCCGCTCGCGACAGGCTTGATCAGCTCGAGATACCAGTCGCAGAAGGTCGCCCAGACGAAATGGTAGATGGTGTTGGCGCTCTCGTCAAAGCGGAGCTCGGCCAGAGCGAGGTCGAGGGCTTGGACGGTCTTCATCGTCTCGCCGACGATCCAGCGATTGACCGGCAGCGACGCCGCGGGCGGCTCCAGAGCGTCCGACGCCCCGATGCCGTTCGCCTGGCAGAAGCGTGCGGCGTTCCAGAGCTTGGTCGCAAAGTTGCGATAGCCCTCGACGCGCTTCTCATCGAGCTTGATGTCCCGGCCCTGGCTCTCCATCGCCGCGAGGGTGAAACGCAGAGCATCGGCGCCGAAGCGGTCGATCAGGCCGAGCGGATCGACACTATTGCCCTTCGACTTGGACATCTTCTGGCCCTTGCCGTCGCGCACCAGGCCGTGGAGGTAGAGCTTCTTCCAGGGCTTCCCGCCCATGAAATGAAACCCCTGCATCGCCATCCGGGCGTCCCAGAAAAAGATGATGTCGAAGCCGGAGACGAGGACGTCGTTCGGATAGTGGCGGGCGAGGTCGTGCGTCTGCTCGGGCCAGCCGAGCGTCGCGAATGGCCAGAGGGCGGAGGAAAACCATGTGTCGAGGACGTCGGGGTCGCGGCGAAGCGTGGTGCCCTCCCCGGCCTGGCTCCTCGCCTCCTCTTCCGTCTCGGCGACGTAGACGTTGCCGTCCTCGCCATACCAGGCCGGGATCTGGTGTCCCCACCAGAGTTGGCGGGAGACGCACCAGGGCTGGATGTTCTCGAGCCAGTTGAACCAGGTCTTCTCCCAGGTCCTGGGCACGATCTGGATGTCGCCCGAGCGCACCGCCTCGATCGGCTTCTGCGCGAGCGTCTTGGCGTCGACATACCATTGGTCGGTCAGCCAGGGTTCGATCACCACGCCCGATCGGTCGCCGTAGGGGAGCTGCATGACCCGGTCCTCGACGCGATCGAGGAAGCCGCTTTCTTCCAGCAGCTCGACCACGCGCTTCCTCGCGTCGAAGCGGTCGAGGCCGACGATCTCTTCGGGGATCAGGCCGTCGGCGGTCTGCACGACCTTGGCCTCGGCGCTGAGCATGTTGAGCATCTCGGCCGGGCGGAAGCCGGCGCGCTTGCCGACCTCGAAATCGTTGAAGTCGTGGCCGGGCGTGATTTTGACCGCGCCCGAGCCCAGCTCCGGATCGGCATGCTCGTCGGCGATGATCGGGACCTCGCGTCCGGTGATCGGCAGGCGCACCTTTCGGCCAATCAGGCTGCGATAGCGATCGTCGTCCGGATTTACCGCGACCGCCATGTCGGCGAGCATCGTCTCCGGCCGCGTCGTC
>DASQKE010000165.1:0-8034 GCA_035630675.1 Allosphingosinicella sp. | reverse complement strand
GGCCGGCGCGCCGGAACGGTCAGGACCTCCGCCTGGCTCTCATGCTTCACCTTGTAATGTGAGCCTTTGCGCGCGGCGTGCAAGCGATGCCGAAAGCGGCGCAGACCGTTTGGACGTCCTCGATCCGCCAGTCGCTCGGATTGGCGCGCATGCGTTCGAGGATTTTCTCGCCGCGGGCCATCGCTCCATGCTTAGTGCAACTTCAGCCGGTGCGCACATCGCTTTCGGCAAAAAGAAAGGGCCGCCGAAGCGACCCTTTCCGTGACTCGAATGGGATGAGGCGGAAGCCCTACCCCATGAGTTCTTGCTCAAGCTTTTTGGCCATTTCCTCGATATTCTCGGGCGGCCAGCCGGGGATGTCCATCCCGAGCCGCAGGCCCATGCTCGACAGGACTTCCTTGATCTCGTTGAGGCTCTTGCGGCCGAAGTTCGGCGTCCGCAGCATCTCGGCCTCGGTCTTCTGGACGAGGTCGCCGATGTAGATGATGTTGTCGTTCTTGAGGCAGTTGGCGCTGCGCACCGAGAGCTCGAGCTCGTCGACCTTCTTGAGGAGGTAGCGGTTGAGCTGATTGGCGTCCTGGTCGGCGTCGCCGCTCGGCGCGGCGTGGCCGCCGACGCCCGAGGGGGCGGCGACCATGGCCATGCCCTCGTCGAAGTGGACGAAGAGCTGGAGCTGGTCCTGGAGGATGCGCGCGGCATAGGCCAAGGCGTCGTCCGGGGTGATGGTGCCGTCGGTCTCGACCGTGATGGTGAGCTTGTCGAAGTCGAGCTCCTGGCCGACGCGGGTATTCTCGACCTTGTAGCTGACCTGGCGGACGGGCGAATAGAGCGCGTCGACCGGGATGATGCCGATCGGGGCGTCGGCCGGGCGGTTGGCGGCGGCGGGGACATAGCCTTTGCCGGTCTCGGCGGTCAGCTCCATGTTGAGCGTCGCGCCTTCGTCGAGATGGCACAGGACGAGGTCGCCGTTCATCACCTCGATGTCGTGAGTGGTCGCGATCTGGCCGGCGGTGACCTCACCCGGGCCGGTGGCGGCGAGCGCGAGCCGGCGCGGCTGGTCGCCCTCCATCCGGAGCGCGACCTGCTTCACATTGAGGACGAGGTCCGTCATGTCCTCGCGTACGCCCGCGAGCGACGAGAATTCGTGCAGCACGCCCTCGATCCGGATCGAGGTGACGGCGGCGCCCTGCAGCGAGGAGAGCAGGACCCGGCGCAGCGAGTTGCCGAGCGTCAGGCCGAAGCCGCGCTCCAGCGGCTCGGCGACGAAGGTCGCCCGGCGCCGGCTGTCGCCGCCGCCCACCTTCTTCTCGAGCGAATTGGGCTTCTTCATTTCCTGCCAGTTCTTCGCGTTGACGGCCATGTAACTTCCTCTGGCTTTCGGTGGGGACAGCCTGTCTGGCTGTCCCCGTTTTCTCTGTGTTCGGGGACACTCGATCCGAGTGTCCCCCCAAATCAGCAGGGGACACGCAGACAGCGTGTCCCCGGTCCCCGTCAGACGCGGCGGCGCTTGGACGGGCGGACGCCGTTATGCGGGATCGGCGTCACGTCGCGGATCGAGGTGATCGTGAAGCCGACCGCCTGCAGCGCGCGCAGCGCCGATTCGCGCCCGGAGCCGGGACCCTTCACTTCGACCTCGAGCGTCCTGACGCCATGCTCGGCGGCCTTCTTGCCGGCGTCCTCGGCGGCGACCTGGGCGGCGTAGGGGGTCGATTTCCTCGATCCCTTGAAGCCCATCATCCCGGCCGAAGACCAGGCGATGGCATTGCCCTGGGCATCGGTGATCGTGATCATCGTGTTGTTGAAGCTGGCGTTCACGTGAGCGACGCCGGCGGTGATGTTCTTGCGCTCGCGCCTGCGGAGGCGCTGCGGTGCCTGTGCCATGTCGATCCGTCCTTACTTCTTCTTGCCGGCGATCGGCTTGGCCTTGCCCTTGCGGGTGCGGGCGTTGGTATGCGTGCGCTGGCCACGGACCGGGAGGCCCTTGCGGTGCCTGAGGCCGCGATAGGAAGCGAGGTCCATCAGGCGCTTGATGTTCATCGCGACTTCGCGCCTGAGGTCGCCCTCGACGGTGTGGCTCTGGTCGATCGACTCGCGGATCTGGAGCACTTCCTGGTCGGTGAGGTCCTGAACCCGGCGCTCGGGCGCGATGCCGAGCTTCTCCGCGATCTGCTTGGCCTTGGTGCGGCCGATGCCGTGGATGTAAGTGAGCGCGATCTCGACGCGCTTGTTGGACGGGATATTCACCCCCGCAATACGTGCCATATCCTGGATTCTCCTGCTCCACAGGGCGGCATGGCTGCCGCCCTATCTCAGCGCTGCGATAGTCCCGGGAACAGGCAAAACCGGCAGGCGCACGAATGCGCCGCCGGAGACCGGTTATCGGGATGAGTCGCATTTAGGAGCGGTCGCGCTTGGTGTCAACGCCGCGGGGACGTGCAATTGGGCGGAGCTAAAGGAATCGCAACGGCTTTGGGGCATGAAGCCCCTGTTGGGTAGCCGGGAGGGCAAAATTGGCGATGCGGACGGGGGCAGGGGGCAGCCGAGGAGCGTGCATTTCTTGCGCGGCGGCATTGTTGGCCCTTGCCGCGCCGGCGGGGGCGCAACGGCTCGATCATGAGCATGCCTCCTCAGCCGTGCCGGCCCCGCCCCGCCTGGCTTATGCGACGCTCGAGGAAGAGGAGGAGGCCGACGCGTCTCCGTCGGCGGCGGCGCCGGCGGCCGCCATGCTTGGCGCCGGGGCAGAGGCTGGCACCGGTGCTGTCCGCGAATATTATTTCGACCAGATGGAGGTCGCGCTCGCCAGCGGCGCCGACGGCTATGCCTGGGACGTCGCGGCGCGGCTCGGCGGCGCGCGGCACCGGATCTGGCTCGCAAGCATCGGCGAGGGAACGCTCGGCGGGAGCCTCGACTATCTCGAGCTGCAAGCGCTCTACAGCCGCGCCGTCTCGGGGACCTGGGACGTGCAGGCGGGGCTGCGCTACGATGTCCGGCCGCGGCCGAACCGCGCCTGGGCGATGTTCGGGGCGCAGGGAAATGCGACCGACGCGCTCTATCTGGGCGTGTTCGGCTTTCTCTCGCACAAGGGCGAGCCCGGCGCCCGCGTCTACGCGCTCCTCGACATTCCGATCGCCAGCGGATTCGTCCTGCAGCCCAGCGGCGAGGTCAATGTCTTCGGCGAGGATATCGAGGAGCTCGGGCTCGGCCGCGGCCTCTCCTACGGCGAGGCGGGGATGCGGCTGCGCTACGAGGTCCGGGAATGGTTCGCGCCCTATGTCGGGGTCGAGTGGACGCGCAGCTTCGGGCGGACGGCGCGTTTCTCTCGCGAAGCAGGCGAGGATGTGAGCGGCCACGCCTTCCTGCTCGGCCTGCGCTCCTGGTTCTAGGAAGAGGAAAGGGCGCCGCGCGAGGCGACGCCCTTCCTCGTTCAAACTTCTTCCCGGATCAGCAGCGGCGGCCGCGGCCGATCGGGTCGGAACCGCTGCCGCGGTCCGAATCGGAGCAGACGCGGCGGTTCGCCGGGTCCGAGCGCGGGCCGGCGTCCCGGTCGGTGACGGTGCGCACCGCGGGACGGCCGCGGCCGTTGCCCGGCGGGTCGGCGCGCGGGGCGCGATCATTGTCGGTGATGCCGCTGCGCCGGCCGCGGCCGTAGCCCGCGCGATCGCGCGGATCGCTGTCGGATATGCCGGTGCGGCCTTGGCCGGGGCGGTCGCCCGGATCGCTGTCGGTCTGGACTTCGGCGCCCGCTTCGCCTGCGAGGACGACGAGCGCGCCGGCGCCGACGACGCCGCCTGCGACCTGGCCGAGGAACGAGCGGCGGCTGAGCTTACGCAACTTCATGACTTTCTCCCCATCTGATTTCGGAAACGTAACGCGAAACCGCGCCGGCCTCAACGCTTTCGTGCGCACCGCCTCCAATCAGGGCGGCGTGAGCGCTGCGTCGCGCAGTCCCCGCCAGACGCGCACGGCCTGCACCGTCTCGGAAACGTCGTGGACGCGCAGCAATTGCGCGCCCTGTTCGGCCGCCTTGAGCGCGAGCGCGAGCGAGCCGGCGAGGCGCCGGTCGGCGGGCGCTTCGCCGGACAGCGCGCCGATCATGCGCTTGCGGCTGGCGCCGATCATGATCGCGCAGCCGAGGCCGTGGAGCAAAGCGAGCCCGTTCAGCAGCTGCAGATTGTGGTGCACCGTCTTGCCGAAGCCGATGCCGGGATCGACGATGATCCGCGCGCGCTCGATGCCAGCCGCCACCGCCGCCTCGATTCGCGCCTCGAGCCAGTCATAGACTTCGAACGGCACCGGCCGCTCGTAATGCGGCGCGTCCTGCATCGTCTCGGGCGGTCCCTGATGGTGCATCAGCACGATCGGGCAGCCGGCGCGCGCGACGAGCTCGGCCGCGCGCGGGTCCCAGCTCAGCGCGGAGACGTCGTTGACCATCGCCGCGCCGGCCGCGAGCGCGGCTTCCATCACCGCCGCCTTGCGGGTGTCGACCGAGACAGCGGCACCGGAGCGGGCGAGGCGCTCGATCACGGGCACGACGCGCGCCGCCTCGTCGCCTTCCCACACCGCCGTCGCCCCGGGCCGCGTCGATTCGCCGCCGACGTCGATCAGCGCCGCGCCGGCCGCGGCCATTGCGTGGCCGGCATCGGCGGCGGCTTGCGGGTCGGCATGGACGCCGCCGTCCGAAAAACTGTCCGGCGTCGCATTGACGATTCCGACGACCTGGGGCTGGTCGAGCCGCACCACGCGCTCGCCGAGCGCCAAAGGCGGGCGCGGGCTGGTGAGGTTGATCCAGGCGCGCCGTGCCTCATCCGGGAGACCGTCCAACAGGTCGCCGATCGTCTCGACGGGAACGAGGTCGTTCGAGACCCGGGCAGGCCCGTCCATCACGGTCACCTCGACGGCGGCGAACCAGGTCAGGCCGCCAGCCAGCCGCTCGACCTTGCCGTCGAGGCCGAAGGGCGCGTCGACGAATGCGGTCGGCCGGAGATAGACGCTCTGGGTCATTCGTGCTCGGTCCCTCGACATCGGTACTAGTCGAGCGTCAGGATATAGTCCTGCCTAAGGGAGTCGAGCACGACGAGGGCTCCGCTTCGCTCGATGTGCCAGAACATCCAGCCGTTGCAGCTCGGCGCGTCCTGGACGGCGGCGCCCGCACCGTGGATCGAGCCCTGGCCGCCGGCCCATTCGACCGACCCGTCGGCCAGGACCCGCGCCTGCCAGCGGCGCTTCGCGTCGGTAAGCATGGCCCCGGGCGCGATCGCGCCGGTTTCCACCAGCGTCCCGAACGGCACCTTGGGAAGGCCTTTCCGGGACGCCATCGTCTTCGTCGCGCTCTCGTCGAGCGGCAGCGTCGATTCGATCCGCTCGCGGGCGACGGCGACGTAGCGCCTCTCGCGCTCGATCCCGATCCACTCGCGCCCGAGCCGCCGCGCGACCGCGCCGGTCGTCCCGGTTCCGAAGAAGGGGTCGAGCACGACGTCGCCTTTGTTGGTGCAGGCGAGGAGCACCCGGTAGAGCAGGGACTCGGGCTTTTGCGTCGGGTGCGCCTTGGCACCGGCCGCGCCCTTCACCCGTTCGCCGCCCGAGCAGATCGGGAGCAGCCAGTCCGAGCGCATCTGGAGTTCGTCGTTGAGCGCCTTCATGGCGCGATAATTGAAGGTGTAGCGGCTGTCCTCGCTGCGCGACGCCCAGATCAGGGTCTCGTGGGCGTTGGTGAAGCGGGTGCCGCGGAAATTCGGCATCGGGTTCGACTTGCGCCACACGATGTCGTTGAGGATCCAGTAGCCCGCGTCCTGCAGCGCGGCGCCGACGCGGAAGATGTTGTGGTAGGAGCCGATCACCCAGAGGGTGCCGTTGGGCTTCAGGACACGCCGCGCTTCCATCAGCCAGGCGCGCGTGAAAGCGTCGTAATCGGCGAAGCTGGAAAACTTGTCCCACGCGTCGTCGACCGCATCGACGCGGCCGCCCTCGGGCCGGAACAGGTCGCCGCCGAGCTGCAGATTGTAGGGCGGGTCGGCGAAGACCATGTCGATCGAGGCGTCGGGGAGGCGGCGCATCGCGGCGACGCAATCGTCCTCGATGATGGTGCCGAGCGGCAGTTGAACAGGCGGCGCGGCGGGCTCCTTCGGACGCCTCGGCCGGCTCTCGGCCGGCGCCACTCGCAGCAATGCAGTCATCCGTCACCGCCCCCGGTTCAGCACACGAAGGTCCAGCCTCACGCAGGCGGACTCGCCGGTCAAGCGTGACCATTAGTTCAAACCGGTGGCGGCCCGGTTAATGTGCCGGGAACGAAACGAGTCCCTGCTGCTAATGGAGTCCGGCTGCACCCTTGGGACTCAACATCTGGTATGTGTGGCTCAAAAGGCTCATGGATATGGAAAGCTTGGCCGGCCCAGGCCGCAGCAGCGGGAACTCGATCGCTTCCGGAAGTCCGCGGCACCAAACCGGCTCTCGAACGTTCCGGCCCCATGCACAATTGCTATTCCGATGATGCGGGGCTCAGCGTCTTCGATCTCATGCGAAAGCAGCCCTCGGCGGCGGAGGCTGGTCTGATCCTGCCGTGGACGCCGCGCCCGGAGCCGCGCGAGAGGCGCTGAGGCGAGACTAGACGTCGAGAAGTTGCTGCGAACCGATCGCGGCGGTGCCGTCGCGCGCTTCGAGGCAGGCGCGGACGGGCGCGAAGCTGCGGCGGTGGAGGGGCGTCGGGCCGAGCGCGTCCAGGCCGCGATAATGTTCTGGGGTGCCGTAGCCCTTGTTGCTTTCCCAGCCATAGCCGGGATGCTCCTTGGCATAGTCGGCCATGATCCGGTCGCGGGTGACCTTTGCGACGATCGAGGCGGCGGCGATCGAGCGGCACTTGGCGTCGCCGGCGATGATCGCCTTCGACGGCCGCTCCCAGCGCGGGCAGCGATTGCCGTCGACGAGGATCCAGGCGGGATCGAAGCCCAGGGCCTCGACCGCGCGGCTCATCGCCAGCATCCGCGCCCAATAGATGTTGATGCGGTCGATCTCCTCGACCGTGGCGAGGCCGACGCCGACCCTGGCAACCTTGTAGAGCCGGGCGCAGATCGCTTCGCGCTGCTTCGCGGGCAGCGCCTTGGAATCGTCGATGCCGCGCGGGAAATGGACCCGGTCGAGCACCACGGCCGCCGCGACCACGGGGCCCGCGAGCGGAGCGCAGCCGGCTTCGTCGACGCCGGCGAGCGGTTCGGGATAGTCCTTCTCGATCCTGAAGCAGGGGCGCGCCATCGGGCAGCAGGCTATCGGCGTGGCGCTGCGCGTTCCAGCGAAAGCGGCAAAGCGCCTTGTCTTTCCTGTGGATAGGTGTCCCCCGCTCTCGGCCTAATCGGGGTCGCGCTCGCCCCACTGGAAGTCCGTGACATATTGCTGGCCGAGGGGACCGTGGCCCGCACCGAGCCCGGGCGCCTCGATGATCGCGATCCGCACGAAGCTGATCGCCTGCTCGAACGCCTTCTCGATGTCGAAGCCCCGGCCGAGGCCCGTCGCGAGCGCGCTCGCAAGCGTGCAGCCGGTGCCGTGCGTGTCCTCGGTGTCGAAGCGCTTGGCCTCGAGCCGGCTGATCTCGCCGGACGTCGGCGAGATCAGCCGGTCGACGATCATATGGCCTCCGGCATGCCCGCCCTTGGCGAGAAGGTGGCAGCCATGGGCCAGCACCGCCTCCTCGCCGCCAAGAGCTTCGAGCTCGGGGACGTTCGGCGTCACCACCGACGCCATGCGCATCAGCCGTCCGAACGCAGCGATGGTCGCCTCGTCGGCGAGGACCGAACCGCTGGTCGCGACCATCACCGGATCGAACACGATCGGCACCGCCAGATGCTCCAGCCGGTCGGCCACCGCATCCGCGGTCTCGGGCGAGCCGATCATTCCGATCTTGACCGCGTCGACGCCGATGTCGGCGATCACCGAGTCGATCTGCGCGATCACCATCTCGGTCGGCACCGGCATCACCGCCTGCACGCCGAGCGTGTTCTGCGCGGTAATCGCGGTGATCGCGGTCAGCGCGTGGCCTTGGAGCAT
>DASQKE010000164.1:0-2104 GCA_035630675.1 Allosphingosinicella sp. | reverse complement strand
CGGGCATTTGCGCGAGCTCTACGGCATCGACGTGTCGCCGGACCTGATCAGCACGGTGACGGATGCGGTGCTGGAGGAGATCGCCGCCTGGCAGGCCCGGCCGCTGGAGGCGATCTATCCGCTGGTTTTCTTTGACGCCCTTCGGGTCAAGATCCGCGACGAAGGCCTGGTCCGCAACAAGGCGGTCCACGTCGCCCTGGGTGTGCGCGCCGACGGCACCAAGGAGATCCTGGGCCTCTGGCTCGAGCAGAACGAGGGCGCCAAGTTCTGGCTCCGGGTGATGAACGAGCTCCGGAACCGGGGGGTGGAAGACATCCTCATCGCCGTCGTCGACGGGCTGAAGGGCTTCCCGGACGCCATCCAGGCCGTCTTTCCCGACACCACCGTCCAGACCTGTATCGTTCATCTGCTGCGCCAAAGCCTCGACTTCGTCTCCTACAAGGACAGGAAGGCCGTCGCGGCCGCGCTGAAGGGCATCTACAAGGCCGTGGACGCCGCCGCCGGCGAGGCCGCGCTCAGCGGCTTCGAGGAGGGCGAATGGGGCCGGAAATACCCCGCCATCGGCCAGAGCTGGCGGCGCGCCTGGGGCGAGGTCATCCCGTTCTATGCCTTCCCGGATGACGTCCGCCGCATCCTCTACACCACCAACGCCATAGAGGCCTTGAACTCGAAGCTCCGGCGCGCGGTTCGCGCCAGAGGACATTTCCCAACCGACGAAGCCGCCATGAAACTTCTGTTCCTGGTCTTGAACCGATCCGAGAAGGAGTGGAAAATGCCACCTCGGGAATGGGCAATGGCCAAGGCGCAGTTCGCCGTCCTCTTCGGTGAGCGCTTCCTGAAGGCCCTCGCCGGGTGATGTTCAATCGCCCGGCCCCACACGGAATTCCTGACAGTCCCAGGCCTGCAGGTGCGGACGAAGAAACGGCGCAAGCTGCCGCGGCGCGACCGGATCGCGCCTCAAGTCCCCGCCCGGCCGATGCAGCGTTGGTCGCTCGACTTCGTCAGCGATCAGCTGGCCGACTGCCGGCGCTTCCGTGTGCTGAACATCGTCGACGACCACAGCCGCTTCTGCCCCGGCCAGATCGTCGACGTCTCGATCTCCGGCGCGCGGGTGGCGCGCCATCTCGACGACCTGGCGCTGCTCCACGGCCTGCCCGAGGAGATCGTCCTCGACAACGGACCAGAGGGCACGAGCCGCGCCATGTTCGATTGGTCGGAGCGCACCGGTGTCCGGCTGCGCTTCATCGAGCCGGGCAAGCCGGTCCAGAACGCCTTCGTCGAGAGCCTGAACGGCAAGCTCCGCGACGAGTGCCTGAACCTGCACTGGTTCCGCTCGCTGCGCCATGCCCGCGAGGAGATCGAAAGATGGCGCCACCACTACAACACCGAGCGCCCCCACTCGGCGCTCGGCTACCGCACTCCGATGGAGGTCCTCACCACCAACGCCGCAGCAGCGCTTGAGCCTCTCGCGGGCTCCGCGCTGCCGCTCACCGCCCAGTTCCAATCGGAGAATTCCAGTTCGGCACGGCCCTAAACGCGGGGAAAGGTCATCGGCTACGCGGCATCGGCACTCGACGGAGCGCCGACCTGTGCCGCTCGGACGGTGGATGTCTCGGGCGACGGGCAGAGTAACACGGGCTTGGCGCCGCGGCTGGTTTACGCCTCCGGACAGCTCGCCGGCGTGACGGTCAACGCGCTCGTCATCGTCGGCGCCGATCTCAGCAGCAGTTTCCCCGGCGCGGATAACAGGCTGATCACTTGGTTCCGGTCGAACGTCCTCCATGGTCGCGGCGCATTCCTCGTCGCCGCTGACGGCTACGAGGACTTCGAACGCGCGATGAGGGAAAAGCTCCTGCGCGAGCTCGAGACACCTACGGTAAGCCGCGGTCCCGAAGATCTCCGCGCCGGGTGACAACCCTTCGCACGGGGGCGCCGAACGGCAGTCACCGGCAGGACCGCCGACCGGAAAGGGGCGCGACCTTGGGGCGAGGCAACCTCCAAACCAGGCTGCCGCCGAGCGCAGCGGGGATTGCGGAAGATGCTCTCGGCAAATCTCGGCCGTCACCGGCAAAATGTTCCAGGAAAGTCCTCTTCTATGCAGGAG
>DASQKE010000163.1:0-2240 GCA_035630675.1 Allosphingosinicella sp. | reverse complement strand
TGCCACAAAGTCCGCGCCGCGCGTAGCTTGGCGATCTCCATGAAGAAGTTCATGCCGATGCCGAAGAAGAAGCTGAGGCGCGGAGCGAAGGCGTCGACCTCAAGCCCTTTCGCCTGAGCGACGCGGACATATTCCATGCCGTCGGCGAGGGTGAAGGCCAGCTCCTGCACCGCCGTCGCCCCCGCCTCGAGCATGTGATAGCCCGAGATCGAGATCGAGTTGAAGCGCGGCATATGCTCGGACGTGAAGGCGATGATGTCCGCGACGATCCGCATCGAAGGCTCGGGCGGATAGATGTAGGTGTTGCGGACCGCGAACTCCTTCAGGATGTCGTTCTGGATCGTACCCGAGAGCGAAGCCGGCGCGACGCCCTGCTCCTCGGCGGCGACGATGTAGAAGGCCATCACCGGCAGCACCGCGCCGTTCATCGTCATCGACACCGACATCGTATCGAGCGGGATGCCGTCGAACAGGATCTTCATGTCCTCGACGCTGTCGATCGCGACGCCCGCCTTGCCGACGTCGCCGACGACGCGGGGATGGTCGCTGTCATAGCCGCGATGGGTGGCGAGATCGAAGGCGACGGAGAGGCCCTTCTGCCCCGCCGCGAGGTTGCGCCGGTAGAAGGCGTTCGAATCCTCCGCGGTCGAGAAGCCGGCATATTGGCGGATCGTCCACGGCCGGCCGGTGTACATCGAGGCGTAGGGGCCGCGCGTGAAGGGCGCGAAGCCGGGGAGACCGGGGTCGATCCCCGCTGCATCCTCGGCTGTGTAGAGCGGCTTGACCTCGATCCCCTCGGGCGAGTGCCGGACGATGTCCTTGCCCTTCACCTCGCGGGAAGCGGCGGCCTGCCAGTCGGCGAGGGTCGGGGAGGGGGCGGACGGAGCGCCTCCGCGCGGAACGGGGGCGGCGCCGGAATCCTCGCCCTGATCGTCTTCCATCGTCGGTCGTTCACTCATCGAATCATCCGTTCGTCCCGAGCGAAGTCGAGGGGCGACTGCACCGAGTCAGAGATTACGCCCCTCGACTACGCTCGGGACGAACGATTCAGCAACCCGCAGGCCCATTCCAGCGCGGATTTAATGCCCGCCCCTGGGCGTCTCCATCAGCTCGATCAGCACTCCGCCCATGTCGCGCGGGTGGACGAAGATCACCGGAGTCCCATGCGCGCCGATGCGCGGTTCGCCGAGCACTTTTGCCCCCTTCGCCTCCATCTCGGCCTTGGCGGCGTCGATGTCGGGCACTTCGAAGCAGACATGATGCTGCCCGCCCGCCGGGTTCTTCTCGAGGAATTTCAGCAGCGGCGAGCCCTCGCCGAGCGGCTCGATCAGCTCGATCTGTGAATTGGGCGTGTCGACGAAGCAGACCCGCACGCCCTGCGCCGGCAAATCGAAAGGTGCGTGGATCGTCGTAGCGCCGAGGACATCGCGATAGAGCGTCACGCTCTTCTCGATAGAAGGCGTCGCGACTCCGACATGATTGAGGCGTCCGAGCGTCATAGTCTCTCCCTGAAGCCGAGGTTGAGCAGGAGATCGGCCGCGATGATTGCGACCAGCACGAAGCTCAGCGCGTGCAGCGCGAGCAGGACCGTGAAGCGAGCCCGGCTCTCCTCGCGTCCGAGATAGGTGCGGTAGATCGGCAGCCGCCCGTCGCGGACGCCGCGCACGATCCGGATCGCGATCGCCGGCAGCAAAGCGAGGCAGATCAGGCCGACGATGAGGTCCTCCGGCCGCGCGCCGCTCATCCCCGGCTCCAGCCGCGGACGAGCGGGAGGACGTGCTCGCGCATCAGCGGCGCGAGCGCGAAGGCGGGCGGCTCGTCGGGATGATGCCAGCAAGCTTCCTCGATCTCGGCGGCGGGAGAGATCTCGCCCGCCAGCGCGACCGCGAACAGCTCGGCCTCGACGATCGTGTCCGGCTCGTTCGCGGCCGGCGCGCTGAACCGTCCCAAGGCTCGTGCCCGCCGAGGATGCCGCAGCCCAGCTCCTCCTCGAGCTCGCGGGCCAGCGCCGCGACCGCCGTCTCGGCGAGCCCGACCTTGCCGCCCGGCAGCATGAACGCCGCGGTGCCGCGCTTGCGGACGAGCAGGATGCGCCCCTCGCCGTCGACGACCACCGCCGCCGCGATGCGGATCACCGGCAAATGTACGGTCTGAGCAGTCACGATCAGAAGGGCGGCGGCGCGCTGTGCGGTCCGTCGCGCGGGCTCATCAGGCCGACGGCGAGGCCGTCCGGATCCTCG
>DASQKE010000162.1:0-6046 GCA_035630675.1 Allosphingosinicella sp. | reverse complement strand
TCTTGCCGCGCCCGAACAGCAGCAGGATCACGGCGATCACCACGATCCAGTGCCAGATACTGAAGGAACCCATCGAAAAACCTCCGCAACGACCGGCGGAACGCCGCCCCCCTCGGTCTGGCCCGAACCTAGGCGCAGAGGATTGTAAAAACAAGGATTACCGGCGGTTCAAAACGAGCCTCCGGAAAGATGGCTAACCGGTTCAAATGTCTTGGGAACTCGGAAAATTTAGCTCCGTCATTCCGGGGCGCGCGCGTCAGCGCGTTTACGCGCGTCTTTGACGCGCTATGGCGCGAACCCGGAATCCAGAGCCAAAACCAACACTCGTCGTGTGCCCTGGATTCCGGGCTCGCTCGCTATCGCGAGCGCCCCGGAATGACTGCGGAGCGAGCCGCGAACTACTCCTCGACGCGCTCGGGCGGCGGCGCCAGACCAAGGTCGAGGTCGCCCGGCTCGAGCGGGTCCTCGTCGTCGCGAAGCTGCGGATCGTCCGATGGCATCGGCACCGCGAAGCCCGGCGGCAGGCGGTGATCGAGCAGGCCGGAGCCCTTCAATTCCTCGAGTCCGGGCAGATCGCCGAGTTGCTCCAGGCCGAAATGCGACAGGAAATCCTCGGTCGTGCCGTAGGTGATCGGCCGGCCCGGCACCTTGCGGCGGCCGCGCGGCTTGATCCATCCGGTCTCCATCAGCACGTCGAAGGTGCCCTTCGACATCACCACGCCGCGGATCTCCTCGACCTCGGCGCGCGTCACCGGCTGGTGATAGGCGATCACCGCCAGCGTCTCGACCGCGGCGCGCGACAGCTTCTTCGGAACCACCGCTTCCTTGGTCAGGAGCCACGACAGGTCGGTCGCGGTGCGGAACGCCCACTTGTTGTTGATCTTGACGAGGTTCACGCCGCGCGGCGCGTATTCGAGCTGCAGCATGCGCAGGCTGGCCTTGACGTCCACGTCCTCCGGCAGCCGCGCACCGAGCGTCTTCTCGTCGAGCGGAGCCGAGGCCGCAAACAGCAGCGCCTCGAGCAGCCGCAGATGCTCCGGACGAGCCGCGAGCTCCCGCCCCTCGCCGGCCTGCTCCTCGGCTCGGCCCTGCTCCTGCGCGCGGGCCTGTTCTCGCTCGGCGCGAGCCTGCGCCTCCGATTTCTCGTCGGATCGAGCCTTGAGCTCCTCGTGGGGAATGATGCGCCGTTCCGCCAATGCCGCCATGCCTCCGAATCTCCCTGACCAGTCTATTCCGTTGCGCGCGGCACCGCTGCGCTGGATTCCAGCGCCGCAAGCCCCGCGGCGTCGCGTTTACGCAGGTAAATCGGCGAGAATGCCGACTGCTGATGCACCTCGATCTGCCCTTCGCGAACCAGCTCCAGGGTGGCCGCCAGGCTTGACGCAAACACGCTCGCCCGCATCGAGGGCTCGACCAGGTACTCGATCAGGTACTTGTCGAGCGGGGCCCAGTCGCCGGCCTGCCCGACCAGCCGCTCGAGGACCTCGCGGGCTTCCTGCAGCGCCCAGACATTGCGCTTCTTGAACTGAACATGGCTGAACGCCGCCTGCTGGCGCTGCTTGGCATAGGCCGAAAGCAGGTCGTAGAGCGTGGCGGTCCATTGCGGATGCTTGATGTCGGCGATGGGCTCCGGATCGCCGCGCTGGAACATGTCGCGCTGCAGCTGCGGGCGCTGCATGAGCTGGCTCGAAACGTCGCGGAACGCTTCCAGCCGCTTGAGCCGCCAGGCCAGCGCATTGGCCATGTCCTCGGCGCTGGGGCCATCGGGACCGGCGACTTCCGGCAGCAGCAGGCGCGACTTGAGATAGGCGAGCCAAGCGGCCATCACGAGGTAGTCGGCCGCGAGTTCCAGCCGCAGCTTCCGCGCCGCCTCGATGAACGTCAGATACTGCTCGGCCAGCGCCAGCACCGAAATCTTCGAAAGATCGACCTTCTGCTGGCGGGCCAGCGCGAGCAGCAGGTCGAGCGGGCCCTCGAAGCCCTCGACATCGACCACTAGCGCGGGCTCGTCGGAGCCGCGTTCGGCCAGTTCCGTCTCAAACGATTCAGTTTCGGTCATCAGGCGATCTGTTGATTGAGCATTGCGGCAAACTCGCGCCGCGCGGCGTCGAGGTCGATGGCGGCAGGCTTCCTGCGCGCGGCAAACGCCGCCGCGGACCGCCGCGCCGCGTCGCCGGACAACTCGGGCGCCTCAGCCGCGACCTGCCGCATCTCATCCATCTTTCCATTGCAATGGAGCACCAGATCGCAGCCGGCCGCGAGCGACGCGCGCGAACGCTCGGCAATCGATCCTGAAAGTGCACCCATCGACACGTCGTCACTCATCAACAAGCCGTCGAAGCCGATCAGACCGCGAATCACCTCGCGGATCATTTTCGGCGATGTCGTAGCGGGTAGCACGGGATCGAAGGCGGTGAAAACCACATGCGCCGTCATTCCCAAGGGCAATTTTTTCAGGGGACGGAATGCGGCGAAGTCGGTGGCTGCCAGCATTGCACGGTCGGCGTGCACCACCGGAAGCTTGAGATGGCTGTCGGCGTTGGCGCGGCCGTGGCCGGGAATGTGCTTGAGCACCGGCAGCACGCCGCCTTCCGCCAGGCCCTCGGCAACCGCCGCGGCAAGCGCCGCGACCTTCGCTGGCGTGTCGCCATAGGCGCGGTCGCCGATCACCCGGTCGGCGTCGCTGACCGGCACGTCGGCGAGCGGCAGGCAATCGACGTCGATGCCGAGCGGCAGGAGGTCCGACGCGATCAGCCGCGCGCCCAGTCTGGCCGCGGCCAGGCCCTGCGTGGAATCCCGGTCGTAAAGTTCCCCATAGGCCGCGCCCGGCGGATAGGCCGGCCAGTGCGGCGGCCCAAGCCGCTGCACCCGGCCGCCCTCCTGATCGACCAGAACGGGGATCCGGGCTCCCGCTTCCTGCAGGGCTTCGGCAACAAGACCAGTGACTTGGGCCTTGTCCTGAATGTTGCGTTTGAACAGGATCAGGCCCCAAGGCCGGGTTTCGCGCAGAAAGGCGCGCTCCTCGGTGGTCAGGGTGGGTCCGGCCAGTCCGGTGATAAATGCGCGCCGCGCCATCGGCGCGGGCTTAACGTGCGCCGCGCCGCAGGGTCAAGACAAACGCTTGATCAATCAATTGGCTTGCACAACGCAATCGCCGCCGGCCGATTTCAGGCTCGAGCAAAGCTGCACGGCCTCTTCGCGGCTGGCGAACGGACCGACCATCGCGCGGTAGAAGATGCCCTTGCTGCCCAGGTCGGCGCGCCGGACCACGTGCGGCTGGCCGCCGAGCACGCCGGAATGGCGCGACGCGATGCTGCGGTACGACTGCTCGGCGTCGGCCTCGCTCTTCTGCGACGACACCTGCACGTGGAAGCGTCCGCCGGCGGATGCACGGGGTGCCGCCGCCGAAACGCTCGCCTGCCGCGCAGGCGGCGGCGAAGCGGGCGGCGGGGCGATGTCGCGCACGGCGGCGGGCGGCGGCGGAGCCGAATTTGCGGCCTCGGGGCTGAGCGAAAGCGGCGCATTGGCCGATGGCACGGGCGTGTTGCGCGAGGCCGTGACGGTTCGGGGCTGCTGCGGCGGCGCCGCGCGCGCCGATGGCTCGGCGGGCCTCGTTTCGACCGGCCGCGACGGCACAGGCACAGCGCTCGCCTGCCGCGAGGTCGGGGACGGCGGCGGCGGCAACTGATCGGTCGATCCCCCCGGCACGTTCGCGGCCATGTCGGCGGCGTCGGGCTTGATCGGAACGGTGCGGACGCGCCGCGGCTCGCCGATCGCGCTCGGCGGATTGGCGGCGGTGGTCGCGCCGGTGCGGTTGGACGGCGAATTGGCGATCGGCGCGCCCGGAAGCACGGTGCGCGGCGCGGTCGTCTTCGCCAGTTCCTTCTGGTCGATCGGCGTTTCCTGGCGCGGGACCACCTGCTCGTCCTTGCCGCGGTCGGCAAAGCGGTCGTAGTTGAACTTGCTGGCCGACGGATCGGCGGCGACCGCTCCCGACTGCGGCGGCGCCACCCTGGCCGGCTCGCTGCTGGCACGGATCACCGGCGGCGGCGACGCAACGCCGGGCCCGCCGAAGAAGTTGCGATAGCCGACCGCGCTCGCGGTGCCGACCACGGCCAGCGCCAGCACGGCCGCGACGGTCAGCAGGCCCTTGCGGCGGCCGCCGCGCGGCGCGTCGTCGTAGAACTCGTCGTCATGGGGCGCCGGCATCGCGCCGGCCTCGGGCGCCGTCGGATAGACCGGCGACGAAGGCTGCGCGAAGGGCTGCTGCGTGAAAGGCTCCTGGGCGGCGAAAGACTCCTGGGCGAAAGACCCTTGGGAGAAGGCTTGGCGACCCGCCGTGAGAAAGCCCGGCGGCGGATCGAATGACGGACGCTCCGCCGGATAGTCGGAGGCCTGCTGATAGGGATGCGGGTCCTGATAGGGCTGATGGCCCTGATCGGCATAGGCCTGAGGCGTGTCGAAGCCCGGCACCGGCGGCAGACTCTGCGGCGACAGATCCTCCGGCCGCAGGAACGGCTCGCGCGGCTGATAGGCCTGCGGCGCCTGATAGGCCTGCGGCGCCTGATAAGCCTGCGGCGCTTGATAAGCCTGCGGCGCTTGCGGCGAACCGGGCCAGTCGTCATGCGCGAAATTCTGCGCGGGCTGCGGATCGCCGAAGCGCGGCGGCTCCGGCCACTGCGGCGCCGGGTCCTGGCGATAGTCCTGGTGGTGGTCCTGGCGGTGATCTTCCTGGCGATAATCCTGGTGGTGCTCTTCCTGGCGATACGCCGGTTGCGGCGCGGGCTGCGGCGGCAGCGGATCGTATTGCGGATAGCTGCCGTACTGGACGCCCGAGGGGGCGCCGGAATCCGGCTGCGCCAGCGGGTGGCTATCGCGGCCGAATTCGGCGAAGGGATCGTTCTGGCCGATCAGCCGGGCGAGTTCCGCCAGCGGGTCGCTGGCCGGCGTCTGCGGGCCGGCCCCGCGACCATAGGCGTCGCTCGATCGGAAACGCGCTGTGTTGTCGTCCGCCATTACAAATCCGATTCCGGTACTCGGCGGTCACCCAGACCCAATCGCTGGGACCGTCCCCGCGCTATGGTCCGCGCCCACGGGTTCCCCCGCGGACCGTGCCCAATCAGCTCCGAGCTACCGCATCTCCCCAGGCGCCTCGACCCCCAATAGCTTCAACCCCGAGGCGAGAACGGTGACCACGCCCTGGACCAGTGCGAGGCGGGCCACAGTAAGTAGTGGATCATCGAGGATAATGAAGCGTAAATGAGGCGAATTCGTCCCTCTTGTCCATTGGGCGTGAAATTCGCTCGCCAGTTCATAGAGATAGAAAGCCACCCGGTGCGGCTCATGCGCCACCGCGGCCGCTTCCACGAGCCGCGGGTAGAGCGCGATCTTGCGAATGATCGAAAGTTCCGCCGAGTCGTCCAGCCGGTGCAACTCGGCCTTGCCGATGTCGACCGAACATTTTCCCGGATCCAGGCCCAGCTGCGGCATCTGCTCGGCGGCATTGCGGAAGATCGAATGGCCGCGGGCGTGGCCGTACTGGACGTAGAAAACCGGATTGTCCTTCGACTGCTCCTTCACCTTGGCCATGTCGAAGTCGAGCACCGCATCGTTCTTGCGGTAGAGCATCATGAAGCGCACCGCGTCGCGGCCCACCTCCTCCACCACCTCGCGCAGCGTCACGAACTCGCCCGAGCGCTTCGACATCTTCACTTCGACGCCGTCGCGGCTGAGCTTGACCAGCTGCACGATCTTGACGTCGAGCTCGGCGGTTGCGCCCGAGACCGCCTTCACCGCGGCCTTCATGCGCTTGATGTAGCCGCCGTGGTCGGCGCCCCACACGTCGATCATGTCGCGAAAGCCGCGGTCGAACTTCGACTTGTGGTAGGCGATGTCGGAGGCAAAGTAAGTATAGCTGCCGTCGGACTTCTTCAGCGGGCGGTCGACGTCGTCGCCGAACGCGGTGGCGCGGAACAGCGTCTGCTCGCGGTCCTCGTAGTCGTCGACCGGCGCGGCCTTGGGCGGCGGCAGGCGGCCCTCGTAGACA
>DASQKE010000161.1:0-17049 GCA_035630675.1 Allosphingosinicella sp. | reverse complement strand
GCGCAGTCGCGTAGCGGGGCTACGCGCAAGCAAGCGACGCGGCCGGCGGGCCTCTCCGGGCGACCGCCCTTCGGGCGGCGGGCGGCACGGCCGTTGCGGGTATTAAGTACGGACCCTAGGGTCCGGGTATGACCGAGATCGTCGCGGCCGACATCGGCGGGACCCATGCGCGCTTCGCGATCGCGGACGTCGAGGACGGACGGGCGCGCCACCTGGGCCAAGTCTGCACCCTGAAGACCGGCGAGCATGCCGGCTTCGAGGCCGCCTGGGAGCGGTTCCGCGAGCATCGCGGCCGCCCCCTCCCCCGCGCCGCCGCGATCGCCTTCGCCGGGACGACCAACGGCGAGGATCTGACGCTCACCAACAATGAATGGACGATACGCCCGGCGCGCCTCGGAGAAGGTCTCGGCGTCGAGCGGCTCACCATCGTCAACGACTTCGGCGCAGTCGCTCATGCCGTCGCCCAGCTCGGCAACGGCGATTACCGGCATGTGTCCGGACCCAAGACGGACCTGCCGCGCGAGGGGGTGATCAGCGTCGTCGGCCCGGGCACCGGCCTCGGCGTCGCCCAGCTGCTACGCCGCGACGGCAGCTGCCACGTCGTCGAGACCGAAGGCGGCCATATCGACTTCGGGCCGCTCGACGCGATCGAGGATCATATTCTGGCGACCTTGCGCCGGCGCTACGGGCGCGTGTCGGTCGAGCGGCTCGCTGCCGGAATGGGGCTGGCGCACATCCACGAGGCGCTCGCCGCGATCGAGGGGCGCACTGTCGCCGAGCGCGACCAGACCGCATTGTGGACGGCGGCGCTCGAAGCCTCGGACAGCCTCGCGAGCGCGGCGCTCGCCCGCTATTGCAGGATCCTGGGCGCGGTCGTCGGCGACCTCGCCCTGGCTCACGGCGCTTCGGGGGTAGTGATCGCGGGCGGACTCGGGCTGCGGCTCGCCGACCGCCTGGCGGGATCCGGCTTTCGCGATCGCTTCATCGCCAAAGGGCGCTTCGGGCGGCGGATGGACGAGATTCCCGTCAAGCTGCTTACCTACGAGCAGCCGGGCCTGCTCGGCGCCGCTGCCGCCTTCGCGATCGAGCATCGCTGAGCGAGGACGCTGGAACCCGGCGGAATATCCCCGGCCGAATGCTCCGGGACCTCTCGGCCCCGCTAGAGCCGGGCCAACGCGTCGAGAGCCCGCTTCGCGAATTCGGGTCGGCAGATCAACAGGTCCGGCAGGAACGGCCGCTCGCGATTGTAGACCAGAGGCGAGCCGTCGCCGCGGCTGGCGTGCAAGCCCGCAGCCTTGGCCACCGCAACCGGCGCGCAATTGTCCCATTCGTGCTGCCCGCCCGCGTGAAAATAGATGTCCGCCTCGCCGGCGACGACCGCCATCGCCTTGGCGCCGGCCGAGCCGATCTGCCTGACCTCCGCGTCCAGCGCCGCGGCGAGCGGCTCGGTTTCCGGAGGAGGGCGGGTTCGGCTGATCACCATCACCGGCCGCCGCTTGAGCTCGAGCCGCGGCGCGGGCGCGTCGTCGGAGCGGAAGACGCGGCCCCGGGTCGGCATCGCGACCGCGCCGGCGACCGCCTCGCCATCCACCGCCAGCGCGACGTGCACCGCCCAGTCGTCGCGCCCCTCGACATATTCGCGAGTGCCATCGAGCGGATCGACGATCCATACGCGGGATTTGGCGAGGCGCTCCGGCCCGTCTGGCGATTCCTCGGAAAGGATGCCGTCTCCGGGCCGCCACCGCGCGAGCGCGGCGAGGATCAGCCGATTGGCCCGACGGTCGCCCTCGACGCCGATCGCGGGGCCGGCGGGGAGGCCGCCGGCACGCAGGTCGACGAGCAGCCGTCCAGCCGCCTCGGCGGTTCGCGCGGCCAGCTCTGCGTCGCTCAATTGCTCCATACGGGACCCGTCGTTGCGCGGCCGCGCCCGCGGCCGCAAAAATGAACCGCCGGGTTACCGCCTCTGGTTAACCGAGTCTTTACCAAAGCCGCCCTAGTCCATCCCAGAGCAGCCCGTTCCTGAGGAGCGGGCGCGACATAAGACGGGAGCGGAGACTTGAGCAGCAGCATGATTTCGAGATGCGCCAGTTGGATCCTCGCCGCAGCCGCGATCGGCCTGCTCGCGCCGGCCGCGGCCGTCGCCGGCTCGCTCCAGGTCGACCCGATCCGGCTCGACATCAATGCCGGCCGCCGCACTGCGACGGTGCGGGTTACCAACCAGGAGCAGGTCCCGGTCGCGATCCGCGCCTATGCCCTGACCTGGACCCAGGTCGACGGCGAGGACCGCTACGAGGAGACCCCGGCGGTGATCGTCTCGCCGCCAATCTTTACGATTCCCGCGGGCGCCACCCAGCTGGTCCGGGTCGGCCTGCGCAACCGGTCGGGCGACCCGCGCGCCTATCGGCTGATGATCGAGGAAGTGCCGCAGGCATCGCCCGCCGGCGGTATCCAGGTCGCGCTGCGTCTGAACCTGCCTTTGTTCGTCTCGATCGCACCGGGCACCGCCGCCGAGCTCGGCTGGTCCGCCGCGCGCGGCGCCGACGGGCGCTGGACGGTCGAGGCCCATAATCGCGGTCGCAACTTTGTCCGCGTTGAGCCCGCGGCGGCAAAGGCCGCGACCGGCGTCGAGTTCGACGCCAATTTCAATCTCGGCGTGGTCCTTCCCGGCAGCCGCCGGCGCTGGGTGGTCGGCAACGAGCCCGCCATCGCCGACCGCGCGCGCTTCTCCTCGATCCAGCAGGGAGCCGGCCGTGCCGACGCCCAACCCGCGGTTCGCCGCGATTAAGCGCACCCTCCTCGGCCTCCTGCTCGCCACCTCCTCGCCTGCTTTGGCAATTGGGGAGGCGGCCCGAGGCGCAACCGCGTCGCCGCTCGAGCCGACCCTTCTCGAAGTGACCGTGAACGGCCAGGAGATGGGCGAGCCCCTGCTCCTCCAGCGCGACGCGGGCGGCGGCCTCTATGCGAGCGAGGCTTTGCTCCGCCAGTGGCGCATCCGCCTGCCCTCGGCGGCGCCGGTCACCGTTGACGGCGAGCACTGGTACCGGATCGACAACGACCCCGGCTTGCGCGCGACCCTGGCCGCGGCCGAGCAGACGCTCGCGATCGACGCGCGCGCGGAGCTGTTCGACCGCCAGAGCGCCGACCTCGGCGCCGCGGCGGCGTTTGAAATGACGCCGTCCGGCAGCGGCGCCTTTCTGAACTATGACGTCCTCGGCGAATATTCCCGCGGCGAGATCGGCTTCAACGCCGCGCTCGAGGCCGGAATCTTCACCCGGTTCGGCGTCGGCTCGACCGGCATGATCGTCCGCGCCGGAGGCGACGGCACGCGCCTGCTGCGCCTCGACACCAGCTGGACGATCGACCGGCCCGAAAGCCTCACCTCGATCCGGATCGGCGACGCGGTGACCATCGGCGGCGCGGGCGTTGCCCCCGTGCGCTTCGGCGGCCTCCAATATGCGCGCAACTTCGAGACCCGCCCGGGCTATCTCACCATGCCGCTGCCGATGCTCGCCGGCAGCGCCACCGTCCCGTCGGTGGTCGACGTCTATGTCAACAACCAGCTCCAAGGCAGCCGGGACGTCGCGCCGGGGCCGTTCGAGGTCACCAACGTCCCCGTCCAGTCGGGCGTCGGCACCGTTCAGCTGGTGATGCGCGACTTGCTCGGCCGCCAGATCGTCATGGAGCAATCCTATTATGCGTCGAGCGTTCTGCTGCGCCGCGGCCTCCACGATTTCTCCTACGAAATCGGCTTTCTGCGCGCGGGCTACGGCGCGCGCAGCATGGATTACGGAGCGCCGATCGCCTCGACCAGCCACCGCTACGGCCTCAGCGACCGGGTGACGCTGGAGGGGCACGCCCAGGCGAGCCGCGACGTCCAGGCAGCCGGTCTCGGCATCGGCTTCGCTCTGTTCGACCTCGGCATGATCGGCGGATCGGCGACCTTGAGCCGTTCGGACCGCGGCGCCGGCATGCATGTCTCAGGCTCCGTGGAGCGGCGCACCACCGGCCTTTCGTTCGGGATCCGCGCCGAATATGCGAGCGAGAATTTCAATTATGTCGGCGCCGCCGAGGACGAGCGGCCATCCCGACTCAGCGTACAGGCGTTTGCCGACGTGCCGGTCTTCGGCGGTTCGATCGGCGTCAGCCTCGTCCACCGTTCGCGCCGCGGCGACGAGGAGGACGAAAGCCTCGCCGGCATTTTCGCCAACGTGCCGTTGATCGACAACGCGTCGATCCAGCTTTTCGCCCGCCGCGCCGTCGCAGGCAATGCGCAGACCGTATTCGGGGCCAACGTCTCGTTTGCGCTGGGCGGCCGCCGCAGCGCGGCGGCGAGGGTCGAATATCGCGACGGCGGACTTTCGCGCAACATCTCCTATCAGGACGATGCGCCGAGCGGGATCGGCGGCGGCTACCGGGCCTCGGCCAATTACAGCGACGGCCGGCGGACGATGGAGAGCGTCTACACGTTCAACGCCGCATCCGCGTCGTTCACGGCCCACCTCAGCCGCGCCGGGGGGAGCAGCGGCGTGCGCCTCTCGGCGCGCGGCTCGGTCGGCCTCGTCGGCGGGAGCCCGTTCGCAGCGCGGGCGCTCGGCGCGAGCTTCGCCGAGGTGCGGGTTGGGGACCATGCGGGGGTGCGCGTCTATGCCGATAACCAGTTGATCGGAATTACGGGCGCGGACGGGTCGCTGGTCGTCCCGTCGCTGCGCGCCTTCGACCGCAACATGATCCGGATCGAGGAAGGCGATCTCCCGCTCGACGTCCAGATCGCCCAGACGGAAGTGCCGGTGCGGCCGTTCGCGCGGGCCGGAGCAGTGGTCCGCTTCGCCGTGCGGCGCGAACGCGGCGTGCTCCTCCAGGTGGTGCTCGAGGACGGCAGCCCGCTGCCGGCCGGCGCGCTGGTCAGCGTCGCGGGCAGCCCCGAGATGCACGTCGCCGCGTCCGGCGGCGAGGTCTACATCCCCACGCTCGACGGCACCGCTTTGCTGGAGGCGAGCTGGGGCGACCGGCGCTGCGGCTTCCAGGTCACCGTCCCCGAGGGCGACGACCCGCAGCCGCGGATTGCCGGCCTCGTCTGCCGGACGGCGACGAGCTTAGCCTCGCGCTGAGGCGCCGGCTCAGTTCTGGCGGCCGCGGCTCGGCGGCGGCTTGCCGTCCCCCCGGGGCGGCGGCCGCTTGTCGGGCCCGCCCTGCTGCCCGGCGCCCTTCGGCAGCGGCGGCAGTTCCGGCGAGACGGGACAGCCGCGCTCGCCCGCCGACACCTGATAGACCTTGCGGCGCAGACGGTTGATGCCGCCGACGGGGAGATGCGCCTCGAGCCCGTGCCAGGGCGTGTAGAACAAGGTCTCGCAGAATTCCTTCCGCTCGGTCGAGCTGACGTCCTGCGGCGTCGGAATCGTGATCCGCGCCACCGTGACGAACGGATAGTCCTCCTCCCTCCACAGGGTGTGCATGTCCTCGATGTCGGTGAAATCGGAGTTCAGGCTCTCGAACGGCCGGACCTGGACCTGGAAGTCGAAGCAGATGTCCTTGCCGTCGGCGATGTCCATCCGGCTCTTCATCGCGTTGCGCAGATAATTCTCGTCGTCGATGGCGGTGCCGAGCTCGCCCGAAACCGGATTGACCGGCCTGGCCGAGAATTTCATGACCCGTCCCTCGCCGAACAGGAAGGGCGCCGCGCTGAAATATCGATTGTCGAGCGGGCTCATCGGTGGTGCCTGATAGGGGAAAAAGGGCGGCGGAGCCGGCGGCGGCGGCGTCAGGCTCTTGATCTGGTTGATGATGCCGCCGGTTTTTCCGGCGCGCGTCCGAACCGCGATGGAATTGGCCGCGCCGGTCACGGGATCGGTTGCGCCGGTGCGGCGCGCGAAGAACATGATCGCCTTGCTGTCGTCCTGGGCGATGACTTCGCTCAGCACCTGATAATCGTCGACATTCGAGAAGGCGAAGATCGGCTGGTTGATCATCAGGAAATCCTGGGTGGTCTCGCCGTCGTTCGGATCGAGGCGAGCGCCGCCGACCTTGTAGAGCTTGATCGCCATGCCGCGGCTGCCATGCGCCTTCACCGTCGTCCCGTCCGGCTTTCGATCGAACGAATCGGGGGTGACCAGCGCCGAGGCGTTGGAGAAGCGGATCACGGCCCGCAGCCTCTCGCCGGGATGCTTGAACAGCCCGACGCGATATTCCTTGGCAAGGTCCTCGTCGACCGTCCACACCGCTTCGACGCAGCCATGGTCCTTGGGGTGGACGCCCCGAAGGACGCGCGGTCCGCTGCCATAGCGGTTCTTGAGCTGCTGCTTGGTCAGCTCCGCGATCTTATCGATCCCCGCCTCTTCGTTGGGCGGGGGATTTTCGACGCTGGACGCCATTTTCTGTCCCCCCTGTCGTGCGTTCGCCGCAAGGCAATGCCGCATTGCGACCCGGGAGTGTCGCACCCATCCCCTCGAATCACAATCGGCGATAGGTCCGATCTGGTGCAACTTCAGGCCGCGAACAGGGCATTGCCATCGCTTCGGCGGCGGCTATCAGCGCTCGTCATGCGTACCGAACGGCTCGACGGCACGGCGGCGCCGGCAGGCGGACTTCCGCTGAAGCTGCTTGCCGTCATCGGGACGCGGCCCGAGGCGATCAAGATGGCGCCGCTGCTGCTCGCGCTCGGCGCCGAGCCGGCGTTCGACGTCCGGCTCTGCCTCAGCGGCCAGCATCGCGAGCTGATCGACCCGGTGCTGCGCCTGTTCGGGATCGAGCCCGATCTGGACCTCGCCTTGATGGCGCCGGGCCAGAGCCTCAACGCGTTCGCGGCACGCGCGATCGAGCGGATCGACGTGGCGATCGAGGAGACCAGGCCCGACCGCATCCTCGTCCACGGCGACACCGGCACCGCGCTCGCCGCCGCGCTCGCCGCCTTCCACCGCGGCGTGCCGGTCGCCCATGTCGAGGCCGGGCTGCGCAGCGGCGACATCGCGCGGCCCTTCCCCGAGGAAATGAACCGCCGCGCCATCGACCTGGTCGCCGATTTGCTGTTCGCGCCGACCGATCGCGCCCGGCGCAACCTCGAAGCCGAGCAGGTGCGCGGCGTCATCCATGTCACGGGCAATACCGGCGTCGACGCACTCGATCTCGCCGTGGCGAAACTCGAGGTGGACGAAGCCCTGCGCCAATCGGCCGACGCCGAGCTTCCGCAGCTGCAACCGGGGCGCCGGCTGCTCCTCGTCACCGGCCATCGCCGCGAGAGCTTCGGCCGGGGATTCCGCAACCTCTGCGCCGCTCTCGAACGGCTCGGCCGGCGCGGCGATCTCGACATCGTCTATCCGGTCCACCTCAATCCCGACGTCAAGGGTCCGGTCGAGCAGGCTCTCGCGCATCGCCCGCATATCCGGCTGCTGCCGCCGCTCGGCTTCCTCGCCATGGTGCGGCTGATGCAGCGCGCCGATCTCATCCTGACCGATTCCGGCGGCATCCAGGAGGAGGCGCCGTCGCTCGGCAAGCCGGTGCTGGTCACCCGCGACGTCACCGAGCGGCCGGAAGCGGTCGAGGCCGGCAAGGCGCGGCTGGTCGGAACGAACAGCGATACGATCGTCGCTGCCGTATGCGAGCTGCTCGACGACAAGCAAAAGCGCGCCGCTTCCCGCGTCGGCCTCAACCCCTATGGCGACGGCAAAGCGAGCGAGCGCATCGTCGCCGCCTTGCTCGGCCGTCCGTTCGAAGAATTCCGGTCGCAATGAATCGTGCCGAAATTCGGGGCTTTTGCGGGGTTGAGCGCCTTGGTCGCGCCCCCCTTTCCAATTCGCGGCGTTCGTAGCATGGGGAGCGGATGATGCGTATGTTCCGGGCTGCCGCCGCGACCGAGCCTTTTGGAGCCGCGCCGGACCAGGCTTTCCCGGCGGGGAGCGACGCGCCGCCGCCGCAAAAGCCGAAGCGGACGCGCTGGCAAAAGTTCAAGCGGCTGCTCCTCATCTTCGCGATCCTGCTCGCATTGATCATCGCCTGGCTGGCGGTCACCGCGCCGCTTTCGCAGTCGCTCGAACCGATCAATGCGCCGAGCCTCACCATCCTCGCTGCCAATGGCGAGCCGATCGCGCGGAGGGGTGCGGTGATCGACGAGCCAGTCGACGTCAGACGCCTTCCGCGCCACGTCTGGCAGCCCTTCGTCGCGATCGAGGACCGCAACTTCTACAGCCATTTCGGGGTCAGCCTGCGCGGCACGGTGCGCGCGCTGCTGCGCAACGTCAGCGCAGGCGGGGTCCGCCAGGGCGGCAGCACGATCACCCAGCAGCTCGCGCGCACGAGCTTCCTCAACCAGCAGCGCACGTTCGGCCGCAAGGCGCAGGAAGCGCTCATCGCCTTCTGGCTCGAAGCCTGGCTGACCAAGGAAGAGATCCTCAGCCGCTATCTCTCGAACGTCTATTTCGGCGACAATGTCTATGGCCTGAGGGCCGCATCGCGCCATTATTTCAGCCGCGAGCCCGAGGAGATGACGCTCGCACAGGCGGCCCTGATGGCGGCCGTGGTCAACGCGCCGTCGCGGCTCGCGCCCACCCGCCACCTCGAAGCCGCCCGGCGCCGGGCGCGGCTGGTGATGCGCGAGATGGTCGAATCGAACATGCTGAGCGAAGGCGAGTTCGACACGACCCGCCCGGCCCGGCTCGACGTCCAGAGCCGCGAGACCGTCCCCACCGGCACCTATTTCGCCGACTGGGTGATCGGCCAGGCGGAGCAGATGAGCGAGGGCGGCGAATATGGCGCGCGCACCCTCCAGACGACGCTCGAGGGCGACCTCCAGCGGATCGCGGTGCAGACCGTCCGCCGCGCCGGCCTCGGCCGCGCGCAGGTGGCTTTGGTCGCCATGCGCCCCGACGGTCGGGTGGTCGCGATGGTCGGCGGCAAGAATTATTCGCAAAGCCCGTTCAACCGCGCGACCCAGGCCCGGCGCCAGCCGGGCTCGGCGTTCAAATTGTTCGTCTACCTCGCCGCGTTTCGCGCCGGCATGACGCCCGACACGCCGATCAACGACGCGCCGGTGGTGATGGGCCGCTGGCGCCCGCAAAATTACGACCAGCGCTATCGCGGCCGGATCACGCTTCGCGACGCCGTGGCTTATTCCTCGAACTCGGCGGCGATCCAGGTGTCGGAGCGCGTCGGGCGCCACAATGTCATCCGCGCCGCCCGCGACCTCGGCATCACGACCCCGCTCCGCTCCGAGCCGACGCTGCCTCTCGGTACCGCAAATGTCAGCCTGCTCGAAATGACGTCGGCCTACGCGGCGGTCGCCGCCGGCCATTATCCGGTCCGCCCGTTCGGGATCGCGCGGGAGAGCGGCTGGCTCTCGGGCTGGGTGAGCTCGGGCGAATCGGTGCGCACCGATCCCGCCTTCGCCCGCCTGCGCGACGTGCTCTACGCCGTGCCCCAGCGCGGCACCGGCACGGCGGCACGGCTGCCGGTCGCGACCTTCGGCAAGACCGGCACGACCTCAGACTATCGCGACGCCTGGTTCTTCGGCTTCGCCGGCGACCTCGTCGTCGGGGTCTGGGTCGGCAATGACGACAATCGGCCGATGCCCGGCGTCAGCGGCGGCGGCGTCCCGGCGCGGATCTGGCGCTCCTTCATGTCCCAGGCGCTGGGCGACCGCGCGCAGGGGCCGGTCGCGGCGGTGCCGCTCCAGCAGGCCGATCGCGCGCCGGCCAGCGAACCGCAGGCGAACGAGGCCGCCGCTCCGCCCGCCGACCAGCCGGCGGTCCCCGTCGACCCGAATGCGGTGCCGCCGCCGGGCGACGAGCCCGCCGACGGCGGGCCCGCGCCGCCGACGGCGCCGGGCGACCGTCCCGCCGCGGCGCCGCCGCCGCAGCCGCCGGTCCAGCGCGAGCCGCAACCGAAGCCCCAGGGCTCCGACTAGGTCATCCGGCTAGGGTCGCGCCGCCCGGCTCAGATTTCGGCGTTGGGCGTCGCCGGGCGCGTGCGCCGGCTGCGGTCGTAGAGCTTCTTGGCACCCCAGGCGCCGGCGACCGCCAGGCCCAACGGGCCGAACGCGCGGCGCGCGATCCACGGCGCGGCCATCCCGAGCATGGCGCCGCGGGCGCCGTTGTTGCGGCCGGCCATCCTGCGGCCGATGGCGGCGCCGATGAGGTTGCGAATCATGGTGGGTCTCCCGGGACAAGCGGTTACATTGCGGTTGAAAAAGCGCCGGACGCGGTCGAATGTTCCAGCCGGCGAGGGAGGGCGCGAGATGAGTCAGCAGCCGATCGGCCATCGCCTCTTCATCGAGCGGCTGGTGATCGCCATCGCGATCCTGGGCCTCGCGCTCCTCTTTTGGGCGCTGCGCGGTCTGCTCATCCTCGTCTTCGGCGCGGTTCTGGTGGCGGTGATCCTGAGCCTGGTCGCTTATCCGCTGAGGACCCGGCTCCGCTTTCCGGACTGGGCGGCTTTGCTCGCCGCCGTGGTGGCGGTGTTCGGCGTGCTCGCGATCGCGATCCTTTTGTTCGGCCAGCAGGCGGCTGAGCAGGCGTCGACGCTGAAGGACGCGATCCCGCGCGCCTGGGAGGCGCTGCTGCAGCGGCTCGAGCCGCTCGGCCTCGCCGAACCGCTGCGCCAGAGCACGACCGGCATGCAGAGCGGCGGCGGCGGCATCCTCTCCGGCGTCGGCCGCTTCATGATGTCGGTCGGCGGCGGCATCGCCGATGCCTTGCTGGTGATCGTCGGCGGCATCTATCTGGCCGCCCAGCCGAGACTCTATCGCGCCGGCCTGCTCAAACTGTTTCCGCCGGGAAGCCGCAGCAAGGTCGAGCAGGCGCTGGACGACAGCTGGACCGCGCTTCGCCTGTGGCTCGCCGGGCGGCTGGTCTCGATGCTGTTCATCGGCCTGCTCACCGCCCTTGGCCTGTGGATCCTCGGCATTCCCGGCTGGCTCGCGCTCGGCGTCATCGCCTTCATCCTCGAGTTCGTGCCGTTCGTCGGGCCGATCCTGGCGGCGGTCCCCGCGATCCTGCTCGCGCTGGCGCTCGATCCGGTGACGGCGCTCTGGGTCGCCGCGCTCTATCTCGGCATCCAGCAGCTCGAGGGCAATGTCATCGAGCCGATCGTGCAGCAGCGCGCCGTCGACCTGCCGCCTGCGCTCCTCCTGTTTTCGATCGTCGCCGGCGGCTTCGTCTTCGGGCCGCCCGGCGTGATCTTCGCCGCGCCGCTCACCGTCGTCCTGTTCGTGATGGTGAAGCGCCTCTACGTCCGCGACGCGCTCGGCACGCCCACGGACATTCCGGGAGACAGAAAATGATCCTCGCGGCTTCCCTGCTCGCGGTGGCGGCTCTCGCGGCGTCGTCGCCGGCCGAACATCCCGGCGGACCCGAGCTGCGATTCGGCGCGATGCGCATTTGCGGCGCGACGGTGGGGCCGGCCGCCAAGGATTCCGAGCGGCGCAATTACACGGTCGTGATCGAGCTTCGCGCCGAGCAACGGGCGCAGCTTTACGAGGAGACCCGGCGCAACGTCGGACGCACCCTCGCGATTCGCTTCGGCGAGCGGACGATCATGGAGCCGATCATCAACGAGCCGATCGCGGGCGGCAGCGCCCATATCAATGCGCCCTCCCGGGCTGAGATCGAAGCGCTGCGCCGCGCGGCCGCGCGGCCCTGCTGACGGCGGTCAGGCGCTGAGCAATTTCAACGGGTTCTCGATATATTTCTTGAGGTCCTGGAGGAAGTTCGCCGCGTCCCAGCCATCGACGACGCGGTGATCGCAGCTCAGCGACAGGTTCATGCGCTTCCTGATCTCGAGCTCCCCGTCGACCACCACCGCTTTCTCCTCGACCTTGTTGACGGCGACGATCGCGACCTCCGGGCGGTTGATCACGGGGGTCGAGGCGACGCCCCCCATCGGCCCGAGGCTGGAGATGGTGACGGTCGAGCCGCCGAGCTCTTCGCGGCTCGCCTTGCCGGTGCGCGCGGCCTCCGACAGGCGCAATATTTCGCGGGCGATGTCCCAGACGGAGAGCCGCTCGGCGTTGCGGATGACGGGCACCATCAGGCCGTTCGGGGTCTGAGTCGCCATGCCCATGTGGACGGCGCCGGAGCGCAGGAGGACGTTCTCCTCGTCGTCGTAGCGGGTGTTGAGCTGCGGGAAATCGGCGAGGCTGCGTGCCATCGCGGCGATCAGGAAGGGGAGCAGAGTGAGCTTGGGATTGCCGCCCCGGTCGGAGTTCATCATCGCGCGGGTCTGCTCGAGACGGGTGACGTCATATTCCTCGACGAGCGTGAAATGCGGGATGCGGCGCTTGGCCTCGGCCATGTTCTCGGCAATCTTGCGCCTGAGGCCGACCACCTTGACGCTCTCGTCCGGGCGGCGCGCGCCGCCGCTGCGGGAGACGCCGCCGCCGTTGTAGAGCAGGTAGGCGTCGAGATCGGAATGGCGGATGCGGTCGCCGGCGGTCTTCACCTGCGAGAGGTCGATGCCGAGATCGCGGGCGCGGGCGCGCACGGCGGGCGAGGCGAGCACTGCGACCGGCGGGTCGGGCTGGGGATTGAAGCCGATTGCCGCGCCGGGATCGGTGATCGCACCGCCTCCGCCGCTCCCGCCGGCACGCCATTCGCCCTGCCGGCGGTCGTCGTCCTCGCGCGGCGCCTTGCGGCGTTCGCCGCTGCGCCGCTCGCCGGTCTCGCGGCGCTCGTTCGCCTCGACGTCGGTCGAGGGGACGCTCTCTTCCATCGCGGCGGTGGGCTCGATCATGCCGTCGGCCAGCGGCACCTCGTCCTTGCCCGCCGCTTCGCCCTCTGTCTCGATCACCACCAGCACGGAGCCGATCGCGATCTGGTCGCCGACCTCGCCGGCGACCTCGCGGACGATGCCCGCGACCGGGCTCTCCATCTCGACCGTCGCCTTGTCGGTCATCATGTCGGCGAGCTGCTGGTCCTCCTCGACGCGGTCGCCGACCTTGACGTGCCAGGCGACGATCTCGGCTTCGGCTATGCCTTCGCCGATGTCGGGCAGCTTGAATTCGAAGCGGGCCAATTCAGTCCTCCAGGGCTTTTCTGAGCGCCGGGCCGAGCCGAGCCGGTCCGGGGAAATAGGTCCATTCCATCGAATGCGGGTAAGGCGTGTCGTAGCCGGTGACGCGGATCACCGGCGCCTCGAGATGATAGAAGCAGCGCTCCTGGACCAAAGCGGCGAGCTCGGCGCCGAAGCCGGCGGTGCGGGTCGCTTCGTGGAGCACGACGCAGCGGCCGGTCTTCTTCACCGACGCCTCGATCGCCTCGATGTCGACGGGGACGATGGTCCTGAGGTCGATCACTTCGGCGTCGATCCCCTCCGCCGCCGCGGTGGCGAGCGCGACATGGACCATGGTGCCGTAGCAAAGGATCGTGACCGCCTCCCCTTCCCGCGCGACCGCCGCCTTGCCGATCGGGACGGTGTAATGGCCGTCCGGGACCTCGGCAGCGGGATGCTTCGCCCAGGGCGTTACGGGGCGGTCGTGATAGCCTTCGAACGGGCCGTTATAGATGCGCTTGGGCTCGAAGAAGAGGACGGGATCATTGTCTTCGATCGCGGCGATCAGCAGGCCCTTGGCGTCATAGGGATTGGACGGGATCACCGTCTTGATGCCGGGCATGTGGGCGAAGAAAGCCTCGGGCGACTGGCTGTGGGTCTGGCCGCCGAAGATACCTCCGCCATAAGGCGAGCGGATCACCATCGGCAGCGGCCACTCACCCGCCGTGCGGTAGCGCATGCGGCCGGCTTCGGAGAGGATCTGGTCGAACCCCGGGTAGATATAATCGGCGAACTGGATTTCGGCGACCGGGCGCAGGCCGTAGGCGGCCATGCCGATCGCGGTGGCGACGATGCCCAGCTCCGCGATCGGAGCATCGAACACGCGGCTGCTGCCGTAAGTCTTCTGGAGGCCGGCCGTGACCCGGAAGACGCCGCCGAAATAGCCGATATCCTCGCCGAGCACGACGATGTCGCCGTCGCGCTCCATCATCACATTGTGGGCGTCGTTCAAGGCCTCGATCATGTTGCGCACGCTCATTTGCGCCGCGCCTCCGCCTCGGCCAGAGCGTGGTCCCTTTGCTCGCGCAGATGCCAGGGCATGTCCTCGAATATGTCCTCGAACATCGAGTTTATGTCGTTCCAGTGGCCGGCGCCGAGCGTGCCGAGCTTCTCGGCCTCCCGCTGGGCGGCGCGGACCTCGGCGGAGAGCTGCTCCTGGAGCGCCGCGTCGCGCTCCTCGTCCCATTCGCCCAGGCCGACAAGATGCTGCCGCAGCCGCGCGACCGGATCACCGAGCGGCCATTTCGCCCCGGCGCCGGCGGGACGGTAGGCCGTCGGATCGTCCGACGTCGAATGGCCCTCGACGCGATAGGTGAAGAGCTCGATCAGGGTCGGGCCGAGATTGAGCCGGGCGCGGTCGGCGGCCCAGCGGGTGGCGGCGTAGACGGCGAGCGCGTCATTGCCGTCGACGCGCAGGCCGGCAATGCCGTAGCCGATCGCGCGCGCGGCAAAGGTGGTGAGATTGCCGCCTGCGATGCCGGAGAAGGTCGAGATCGCCCACTGATTGTTGACGATGTTGAGGATCACCGGCGCGTGATAGACGCCGGCGAAGGTGACTGCATTGTGGAAGTCGCCCTCCGCCGTCGCGCCGTCGCCGATCCAGGCGGCGGCGATGCGGCTGTCGCCCTTGATCGCCGAGGCCATCGCCCAGCCGACCGCCTGCGGAAACTGAGTGGCGAGGTTGCCCGAGATCGAAAAGAAGCCGTGGCCGCGGTCGGAATACATGATCGGGAGCTGGCGGCCCTTCAGCGGATCGCCGCGGTTCGAATAGACCTGGCACATCATCTTCACGAGCGGATAGTCGCGCGCCACCAGCAAACCCTGCTGGCGGTAGGTCGGGAAGAAGACGTCCTCGCGGTCCATCGCATGGGCGGCGGCGACCGCGATCGCCTCCTCGCCGGTGCATTTCATGTAGAAGCTGGTCTTGCCCTGCCGCTGGGCGCGATACATGCGGTCGTCATAAGCGCGGACCAGCATCATATCGCGCAGCATCCGGCGCAGCGTGTCCGCATCCAGGCGCGGATCCCAGGGGCCGATTGCGGCGCCCTCGTCGTCGAGGACCCGAACCAGCGAATAGACGAGATCGCTGGTTTCCGAGGCGGCAACGGTGACGTCGGGACGGCGGACGCTGCCGGCCGCGGGGATTGCAATATGGCTGAAATCGACTTCGTCGCCGGGCCGCGCTTCCGGTTCCGGCACATGGAGCGAGAGCGCCGGTCGATTGGGGCGCTCGGTTCCTCTGTTCATCCTCTGTCCTGGCTCCTGTTCGTCCCCGGCCCGTAGCTCCGAACGCGGGCCTTGTGAAGCGTGGGCGCCGGGGGCAGGACATGGCCCGAGAGAGGGAGGCGAACGCATGAAGCTCATCCACCTGACCGCCACGCTGGCGCTCGCCGCCTGCGCGACCGCAGCGCCGGAGCCGCCGCGCGAGGACGCCTTCTACGTGATGCGGCATCTCCACAAGGCGGACGGGACCGATCCGGGCTTGACCACGGAGGGACAAGGATGCGCCGCGCGCCTCGCCGAGGAGCTGGCGGGGAGCAATATCGGCGCGATCTACGCCAGCACGACGCGGCGGGCGCGGGAGACGGCGGCGCCGACCGCCGCGCGCCTTCGCCTGACGCCAGCCGAATACGACCCGCGCGATACGCCTTCACTCGTCGCCCGCGTCCGTGCCGAGCCGGGATCGGTGCTCGTCGTGGGCCATTCGAACACGGTCCCGGAGATCGTCGAGCGGCTCGGCGGTGCGAGACCAGGCGATCTTGCCGAAGACCGCTACGGCGAGGTCTGGCGGGTCGCGCGGCCGGGCGGCGCGGTGACGGTGCGGCGCATTGCCTGCTGACCTTAGGGCGGAGCCCGCTTCAATATCTGGGAGGGGTTTGAGCGGGCGTCGGACGGGAGAGCCGGGCTTCGACAGGCTCAGCCCTAGCGGTGCGAGAGAGTATCGCGATCGAAACGAAGACCGCTAGTCCTGAGCCTGTCGAAGGACGGCTCGACCGGCACCGCGCTCCCTTCTCACAAATCGACGCACGACGCGATCGCCTCGAGCTTGCGGATGCGTTCCTTCAGGTCGGCGATCTCGATTCGCTCCATCGCCGGGCCGCGGCCCTCATGGCCCTGGCGCCCGTGGCCGGCAAGCTCCATGCGCTTGAGCTCGAGCCAGCCCTGCCACCCCCTCAAGGCGGCGTAGACCGCCATCGCGACCGCGGCGAGGCCGAAGCTCGCCAGGATCGCAGTCGTCATCGGTTCGCTCATCGTCTTCCTCCCATTCTCTCGTCTTTGCCCCGGGGCCCGGCTTCAGCGCAGGTCCTCGATCTCGCGGGCGAGGCGGCTGTTCGGGCTCGCCACATAGGTGTCGATCTCGGCGAGCCGCCGGTCGAGGTCGCGGACGTCGGGTGTCCCGCCGGCAATGCCGGCACGCTTGCTGCGTTGGCGCAGGCGCGCGCCTCCGGGCTGGCCGAAGAAGCCGAGCGCGAAATAGGCGACCACGGTCCACGGCCAGCCGCCGACGATGGTCGCGACCACGAAGCCGATGCGGACGATCGTCGGATCGACGCCCATCGCCTTGCCGAGACCGGCGCAGACGCCCATCAACTTGCCTTCGCAGCGGTCGACCTCGAACCTTTTCATCATTTTCCTCCCTGCAAAATCGTCAATGTCGTTCACGCTGCGAGCCGCGCCGTCTTCATTCTCTCGAGCTCGGCGTCGATCTTCTCGGCGTTCCGGAGCTCGGCAATCTCTTCGGCGAGCGACCTGGGCGCGGCGAGCAGCAAGGCCTCCGCCTCGCCCTCGGCATAATCGGCGTCGCGCTCGAGGATCTCGAACTTCGAGAAAGCGTCGTCGACGCGCGGGCCGGCATACATTTCGCGCATCCGGGTGCGATTCTGGGCGCTTTCGAGCCGGGTCGCGATCGCGCTCTGCCGGGCGCGGGCCTCGCGCAGCTTGCTCTGGAGCTTGAAGATGTCGGCCTCGGACGCGCGCAAGGTCGCCTCGGTCGCCGCGGCCTCCTCGTCGAGCCGG
>DASQKE010000160.1:0-4339 GCA_035630675.1 Allosphingosinicella sp. | reverse complement strand
GAGCAGGGTCGCGCCGGAGGCATGGCGGCCGACGCAATCGAGCAGGGGCTTCGGCATCGGCGGCGCGCCGGCCATGCCGAGCGGGGTCGCGTTGACGATCGCGGCGGCGTCTTCGAGGGCTTCGTCGCAGCTTTCGAAGGGGTAGAGGGCGACGCGAGCATCGCCGAGGTGCGCAGCGGGATTGCGGGCGAGGATCGCAATCTCCGCCGCGCCGGCGTCGAGCAGATAGCGGATCGCGGCGCGGGCGCCGCCGCCGGCGCCGATCAGCGCTGCTTTCCTGCCGTCGAGCGGTGCCGAGGCGAGCGCCGCGGCAAGTCCGTCCACGTCGGTGTTGCGGCCGGTGAGGCCGCCGAGGCCCGGCAGGATGCAGTTGACGGCGCCGATCGCGGAGGCGGCGGGATCGATCCGGTCGAGCAGCTTCAGCACCGATCGCTTGTGCGGGATGGTGACGCTGCAGCCGCGCCAGTCCGGGTCGCCGCGGCGGGCGGCGAGATAGTCGGCGAGCTCGTCCGGCGGCATCCGGGTCGCGCGATAGTCGCCGGGGAGGCCGAGCGTCGCCAGCCAGTGGCGGTGAATCGCCGGCGACCGGGTCTGCGCGATCGGATCGCCGATTACCTCGGCATAAGGGGCGCTCATTCGCGCCGGCGGTCCAGGAAGGCGGCGACGTCCTCCGGCGCGACGCTCCGGTCGACGAAGGCAGCGCCGATGCCGCGCGCGAGGATGAGCGCGAGGCGCCCGCTCTCGCTCTTCTTGTCGCTCTTCATGTGTTGGACGAGCTCAGCGCCGGCTGCGTCGATCCCGGCCTCACGCAAGGCGACCGGGAGGCCGACATCCGAAAGGTGCGCCCGCACCCTCGCGGCGTCGCCGGCCGGGCAGAGGCCGCGCTCGGCCGACAGGTCGAAGGCGAGGACGATGCCCAAGGCGACCGCCTCGCCGTGGAGCAGCCGATAGTCCGACTGCGTCTCGATGGCGTGACCAAAGGTGTGGCCGAGGTTGAGCAGAGCGCGCCGTCCCTCCGTCTCGCGCTCGTCCTGCGCGACGATCCGCGCCTTGCCCGCGACGCTGGCCGCAATCGCATGCCGCCGCGCCTCGGCGTCTCCGGCAAGCAGTGCGGTCCCATGCTCCTCGAGCCAGGCGAAGAAGCCCGCATCCTCGATCAGCGCATATTTCGCGGTCTCGGCGTAGCCGGCGCGGAGGTGGCGCGGATCGAGCGTCGTGAGGCACTGCGGGTCGATCAGCACCAGCGACGGCTGATGGAAGGCGCCCACGAGGTTTTTGCCCACGGCGGCGTTGATCCCGGTCTTGCCGCCGACCGCGCTGTCGACCTGCGCCAACAAGCTGGTCGGCACCTGGACGAAGCCGATTCCGCGCTTGACGATCGCCGCGGCGAAGCCGGCGAGATCGCCGATCACGCCGCCGCCGAACGCGACGATATGGTCGCCGCGCTCCACACCGAGAGCGAGCAGGCGGTCGACCAGGCCGGCGAGCACCGGCCAGCTCTTGCTCGCTTCGCCCGGCGCCACCAGCACCGGCGCCGCCGCGATCGCGCCGAGGCCGCGGACCAGGCGCTCCCCCTGCGCCGCCCAGACCGTCTCGTCGCTGACCACGACCAGCCGTCCGTCGCGAGCCAGCGGCGCGAGATGCGCGCCGGCACGCTCGATCAGCCCGTCGGCGATCAGCACCTCGTAGCTGCGCGCGCCGAGCGCGACGGTCACTCGCTCCATCAGCCGCACTGCGCGCGGTGGAGCAATTTGTGGTCGGCAAGGACCACAGCGACCATCGCCTCGATCACCGGCGCGCCGCGGATGCCGACGCAGGGATCGTGGCGGCCGGCGACGCCGAGGGCGGCGATCGAGGAGGTCGGCTTGAAGGCGGCGCGCAGGACCAGGGGCTCCCCGGTGGCGATGCCCCCGGTCACCCCGCCGGCCGTGGCCGGATCGGCATTGGCTTCGCCCCGCAGCCGGGCGGCGGCGAAGCCGGCGCCGATCTCGACCGCCTTGACCGCATTGACCGACATGCAGGCGGCGGCGAGATCAGCGTCGAGCTTGGCATAAACGGGCGCGCCCCAGCCCGGCGTGGCGCCGGTCGCGACGCACTGGACGACGGCGCCGACCGAGCTGCCGGCCTCGCGGGCGGCGTCGAGGATCGCCGGCCACTCGGTCTCGTCGGGCGAGCCGCCGATTTCCACGATCCGCGCCTCGATCCGCACCTCCGGGACGACGAGCCGGGCGATCGCGCCGGCGGCGACGCGCGCCGCCGTCTCCCGCGCCGATGCGCGGCCGCCGCCGCGCGGGTCGCGCAGCCCGTATTTCGCCTGATAGGCGGCGTCCGCATGGCCGGCGCGGGGCGGCAGCACTGCATAATCGGACGGCCGCTGGTCGACATTGTCGATGACGAGGCTGATCGGCGTCCCCGTCGTCCGCCCCTCGAAGACGCCCGAAAGGATTCGCACGGCGTCCGGCTCCAGGCGCGGGCTGGTATGCGGGGAAAAACCGGGGCGGCGCCGATCGAGCCAAAGCTGGATGTGGTCCTCGGACAGAGCGAGGCCGGGCGGGCAGCCGTCGACCACCGCGCCGATCGCCGGCCCGTGGCTCTCGCCCCAGCTGGTGAAGCGGAAGACCCGCCCGAAGGTGTTGAAGCTCATCGCCGCCTTGTCCGGCCCCGGCTCATGCACAGCCACGGCCAAACCGCAAGCTCCCCCCGCCCACGCGCCATCGCCGAGCGGGGTAGCTTGAAGCTGGCTGGGGCGGCAGGATTCGCAGCCGGTTTTTTGGGGCGCTAAGTCGTTGATTTCGTTGACGCAAAATAGGCGATTTACGCCGCAGATGTACAGCGAATTGGCACAATTTTCAAGCCGGAATCTGCGCCCCCGATGGGGGGCGTGGAGCTCCGCCTCGCTCGGGCGCTCGTGCGCGCGCCGCGCCTCACTCGCTCTTCGACTAACATGGTTACGCCCCCGCCTTCGCCCTCCGGAAGGCCGCGACTGTGCGAGTAAAAGGGACCAACAAAAATCTTTTCCTGAATCAGCCGAGGCTTAGCTCGTATTGACAGGTGGATGACGCTATGTAACGCTCCCGTGTCGGCTGCGACTCGGACGTACATACAGTCGGCTGAAGAATCGTTGCAAGCTTACAAGACCTAGTGGCTAGACTATCGCACCATCTATGTGGTGACGAGCACTTGCTATTGTCTAATGCTGTCTTGGATGGTCGCGCCGCGATCCGCGCACATCTATGGAGGGGGGAGGTGCATCGATGCTTCAATTCAAGTATCCGGGCGTCTACACGCAGGAAATCCCGAGCGGAGTCAGAACTATAAGCGGAGCGCCGACTTCGGTTGCGCTATTCGTGGGGCCGACTTTGACCGGCATTGACGGCCGGCCTACGCGCATCCAGAATTTCGGAGACTTCGAGCGCAACTTCGGCGGGCTCAGCAGCAAGAGCAACCTGTCCTATTCCGTGCTCCACTTCTTCGCCAATGGCGGCGGCGAGGCCTTCGTGATCCGGGTGCGGATCGACGGCTCCATCACCGCCACTACTGACCTGCAGGAAGATGGCTCGACGGCGAAGTCGCTGACTCTGACCGCGCTGAGCTCGGGCCTCGGCGGCAACGACATCTATATCGAGATCGACCCGTTCGAGATCGGCGCCAAGCCCTACGCGGCGGGCGAAACCAAGACGAGCTACAATTTGTCGCTGTTCAACCCGGTGACGGGACAGACCGAGCGGTTCGGAGACCTCAAGATGGCTTCCGGCCAGGCCCGCAGCGCCGACGCGATTGTCAACGACCCGTCGTCCGGGTCCAAGCTCCTCAGGCTGACCCCCGTCTTTACCAAAAACCGGCCCGAGCCGACCGGCAGCGTCTACGCGGTCGGAACGCTGCCTCCAGCGGTACTGCCCGCGGCGGCCAATTTCCCTCTCGACGTCGTGCTCAACGTCGCCGTTTCTGTCCTCGACGCCGCCGGCGCGCCCGCCGTTCCATTGTCCGTTGCAGCCACGACCGTCACCGTCTTCAAGGCCGGCACGCCGAAGCCGCAGACGCCCCTCGAATTCGTCACGCGCTTCATCGCGGCGATCAACGCGGAGCTGCGCGCGTCGCCCAGCGCCGCCACGGCTCTGGAGGGAGTGGCGATAGAAGCCGAGTTGTTCGAAGGCGGCAAGCTGTTCCGGCTGCGCACGGCGGCGCCCGGACCGCAGGCGCCCACCAAGAGGCTGCACGAGGCCATCGTCCAACTCACCGACGTGGCCACGGCCGCCGCCGGAACCGAAAAATTTTCCACCGCCGTGTTCGCCCTCAGCGAAAAGGTCGCCAATCCCTCGCGCTACCGGCTCGGCGCCCC
>DASQKE010000159.1:0-4384 GCA_035630675.1 Allosphingosinicella sp. | reverse complement strand
GAGCATCCGCCTCGGCCTGTTCGAGATGCTGAGATGAGGTTCGCGGGTTATGCGGCGGTGTTCGGCCGGCCGGACCGGGGCGGGGACGTGGTGCGCGCGGGCGCGTTCGCGCGGAGCCTGAAGCGTGGTGTGCGCTCGGTGCCCTTGCTGTGGCAGCACGAGGCGGGGCGGCCGATCGGGCGGATCGACTATCTCAAGGAGGATAAGCGCGGGCTGCGGGTGATCGCCCGGCTCTCCGAGAGTGCGGCCGGGAGGGAGGCCGCGGCCTTGCTCGGGGAGGGGGCGTTGACGGGCTTGAGCTTCGGCTACCGGGTGCGGGAGGCACGGGGTGCGGCACCGCGCGAGTTGATCGACCTCGACCTGGTCGAGGTGAGCCTGGTGACGCTGCCGATGCAGCCACGGGCGCGGGTGCACGCGCTCGAGGTGTGACTCGCCCCGGGCTTTCGATTAGAGGCGGTCGTTGCCTGCTAGAGCGTAGTCGCTGCTCTACCGGAGGGCGAATTGGCACTGGTTCCGAACGTGCGAGCACTTCGTGCTCATTTTGATGCAAAACCCCGTTATTTGCGCGATTTTTTCTGGCAAATGCCAGGGCTGATCGACGAATCGGCGAAATTCGAGATTGCCCTCGCCTACAGTTTTCTCAAAACAGAACTTGCCCAGAACCGGACGCTTTATGGTGGTGCTCTGCGATTGTATCAGGCGCACTCCGAGGTTGCGCAGAATCTGATCGACGCTCAGCACCTCACGCGCGACACGTTCAAGACGCTCTACAAGAATACTTTCGGGAAAATCATTAGCGCGCAGACGGACGCTCACTTCAACAGCGCCCAGCGCGTGAGAAACAGAATCATCCATGGCAAGTCGGTGCAGACTCCCGACATTCGCAATGCGGTTGCCGAAATCCTGGATTATGCGAGCGGGTTGGACGCGGAAGTGTTCGCGATCGCGAATTTCCACCCGTTCGGGGACATGCGCGGAATCCGAGGGCGACAAGGCTCGCTCAACAAGAAGACCACCAGATGGCTGATGAAGGGCCTCGGATACGGGAAGTCCGGCGAGGCGCCGGCCGCCTGAAGGCGGAACTCCCAGACCAGGTCTTGGCGTGGAACTCGGATGGCGCTTCGAGACGCGCCGCCACGGCCGGGCGTCCCTCCCAGGCCGTGAAACGGTTTCCAGGGTGCGGAGGTTGGTATCGCCGCGAAACCGGCCACAAGGTTTTCGTCAAACCGGGCTGATACGATTTGCAAGCTGACGGGCACGACCGCCCGCGCACCTAACCCTCCCCTGTCCGGTGGAGGGTTTTTTCATGTCTCAACTGAGGAGAAGAAGCATGTTCGAAGTGAAGGCGGATCCGCTGGAGGCGTCGTTCGAGGCGCTGGAGCGGGAGGATGAGGATGTCGCGCAGCTCAAGGAGGAGATGGCGCAATTGAAGGCGCGGGTCGACGCGCAGGCCGTCGCCGCCGCTCGGCCCGCGCTGAGCGGAGCCAAGGCCGAGGGATCGGCCTTCGTCGAGAAATATCTGAGGAAGGGTCTCGAGGCGGGCGTCGAGCTGAAGGCGGTCACCGGCGTGTCGGAGAGCGCCGGCGGCTATGCGGTGCCCGAGGAGATCGACGCCGAGATCGACCGGGTGCTGACCTCGATCTCGCCGATCCGGGCGATCGCCAACGTCGTCAAGGTCGGCACCGCCGGCTACCGCAAGCTCGTCACCAAGGGCGGCACGCCCTCGGGCTGGGTCGCCGAGACGGCCGGGCGGCCGGAGACGGGGACGTCGGAGTTCGTCGAGGTCGCGCCGCCGTTCGGCGAGCTCTACGCCAATCCGGCGGCGAGCCAGGCGATGCTCGACGACGCGGCGTTCGACGTCGAGGCGTGGCTCGCCCAGGAGATCGCGACCGAGTTCGCACGGGCCGAGGGCGCGGCGTTCGTGAACGGCAGCGGCATCAACCGGCCGAAGGGTTTCCTGGCCGCGCCGACGGCGATCCAGGTCGACAGCATCCGGCCGTTCGGGACGTTGCAGGTGATCCATAGCGGCGTCGCCGGCGGCTTTCCGGAGACCAACCCGCAGGACAGGTTGATCGACCTCGTCCAGTCGCTGCGGCCGCCCTATCGGCAGGGAGCGGTGTTCGTGATGAACTCGGCGACCGCGGCGCGGATCCGGAAGTTCAAGACGGCCGACGGCGCGTTCCTGTGGCAGCCGTCGCTGACCTCCGGGCAGCCGGACAGTTTGCTCGGCTATCCGGTGGTCGAGGCCGAGGACATGCCCGACGTCGCGGCGGACAGCCTGTCGATCGCTTACGGCAATTTCAGGGCCGGCTACCTCATCGCCGAGCGGACCGAGACGCAGATCCTGCGCGACCCGTTCACCAACAAGCCGTTCGTCCACTTCTACGCGACCAAGCGCGTCGGCGGCCAGGTTTCGAACTCCGAAGCGATCAAGCTCCTGAAGTTCGCGGCCTGACGGCAGCGGCCGTACCCCCCGTCCCCGAGTGGGGGCGGGGGACCGGCGCCCATCCGGCGCCGCTCCTTTTGCATCATGATGGAGGCCGAACGTGGCCGAACTGTTCTTCGCCGATTTGGTGCGCGAGACGAGCCTCGCGACCGGGACCGGACCGATCGCGCTCGCCGGCGCTGCACCGGGGCACCGCCGCTTCGCCGATGCCGGCGCCGGGGGCGCAACCTTCCATTACGCCATCGCCGGCGTCACCCATTCGGACCAGTGGGAGACGGGCGAGGGGCAGCTTGCCGGCGACGACGTCCTGGTGCGCGCGCCGATCGCCTCTTCTGCGGGAGGCGCGGCGGTCGACTTCCTGCCGGGGCTGAAGACTGTCGTGCTGACCGTCGGCGCGGCCTGGTTCGCGGGGCAGCAGCAGGCGCTCGCAGGCAAGGCCGATCTCGACGGAGCGGAGTTTGCGGGCGCGGTCTCGGCAACGGAGCTGGTGCTGAGCGCGCCGCTCGCCTTGGGCCACGGCGGCACGGGCGCGGCTGGCGCCGCCGCCGCCCGAGCGAACCTGCAACTCGGCTCGGCCGCGCTCGAAGCGAGCGCGGCATTCCTGGCGGCGGCCGAGAAAGGCGCCGCGGGGGGCGTCGCGACTCTGGACGGCGCGGGCAAGGTGCCCGCGGCGCAGCTGCCGGCCGCCGGGGTCAGCTCGGTCAACGGCCAGAGCGGCGCGGTGACGCTGACTGCCGGCGACATCGGCTCGAATGCCGCCGGCGACATCGCCGCGACCAATGTCCAGGCCGCGATCGCCGAGCTGGCGAGCGAGAAAGCGGCGCTCTCCGGCGCGGCGTTCAGCGGCGCGGTCACGACCACCGGGCAGGCGGCGGTCGGCGGCCCGACGCTCAACGGCACGTACAAGCTCAGCGTCAATGCGGACAATGCCGGCATCTCGGTCTCGACGCCGACGGCCTCGTTCGCGACCCCCGCGATCAGCCTGGCCCGCGGCGCGGTGATCGGCTGCGTCACGCCGACCTCGTCGGCATTCGAGATCGGCACGCAAAGCAGCACCGACATCGTCTTCAAGCGCGGCTCCAGCGAGCGGTTCCGGGTGCAGAGCGCCGGCATCGCGGTGGTCGGCAGCACCGACGTCTCAGTGGAATTGCGCCAGGGGGGCACGAAAGTGGTCGGCGCGCGCGCCACGGGCTGGAGCGCCGCGAGCGGGACCGCCGCGCGAACCACGTTCGCCACCGGGTCGGCCACGACGACGCAGATCGCCGAGCGGCTGAAGGCGCTGATCGACGACCTCATCGGCCACGGCCTGATCGGAGCCTGAGCGATGAACGGACTGCCGATCAGCGAAGCGGCAATAGCCGCTTTTGCCGCCGCTCAGCCGCGGAACGCCGCGGCGATCGCCGAGCGCACCGTTCGCGCATGCGCCGAGACCCGAACCAGCCGCGCCACGCGGCCGTAGAAAGGACAAATCCGTGAGCTATTATCTGAAGGATCCCGGGTCGCGGGTGACCTACGCGATCGACTGGCTGCCTTATCTCGACGGCGAGACGATCGTGGAGAGCCTGTGGACGGTCGAGCCGTCCGAGACCGGCGGTCTCGCGTCGAGCGACGAGGTCCAGGAAGAGACCCGAACCGCCGCCTGCCTCAGCGGCGGCGTCGTCGGCCACGTCTACTCCGTTTCCAACCGGGTCACTTTGTCCGACGGCAGCATCGACGAGCGCTCGATCTGCCTGCGCGTGGAGCAGAGGTGATGCCGGCGCCGATCGTGCCGGCGGCCGCGCCGGTCCCGCTCGAGCAGGTGAAGGCGTTCCTGAGGGTCGCGGGGAGCGAGGAGGACGCGCTGCTCGCCGGCCTCGTCCGGACCGCCGCAGCGCTTTGCGAGGCGTTCACGAGGAGCGCGCTGATCGAGCGCGAGGTCGAGGAGACGATCTCGGCGGG